>JAIMJQ010000004.1:24288-64032 GCA_020693165.1 Xanthomonas sp.
CCTCGCCCGGCGGGATGATGTCGTCGATGATCTCGGCCTTGAACGACTCGCCCTTGCCTTTGAAGAAGGCGATGGCGTCGTCCTTGGCCATGATGCTGCGTTGGACCGGCAGCGCCTCGGCGACGATCTTCGCCATCTCTGCTTCGATCGCCGCCAGATCTTCCGGCGTGAATGCGCGGTCGAAGGCGAAATCGTAGTAAAAACCGTTGTCGACCACCGGGCCTATCGTGACCTGGGCGTTCGGGAACAATCGCTGCGTCGCCTGCGCCATCAGGTGCGCGGTCGAATGGCGCACGATGTCGAGCGCGTCGGCATGTTTGTCGGTGACGATTTCGAGCTTGCTGTCGCGCTCGATGCGGAAGCTCGCATCCACCAGTTTGCCGTCGACCTTGCCGGCGAGCGTCGCCTTGGCAAGGCCAGGGCCGATGTTGGCAGCGACCTCGGCGATCGTCACCGCTTGTTCGAAGGAACGGATGGAACCGTCGGGGAGTTGGATGTTGACCATGGTGCTCTCCTTGCGCGACGCCAGCGCTCAATGCGCCAGGGCGGGTGCGGCAAAACGTGGAATTGCGGCAATCGCTGGTATTGGCGATGCAGAAACAAAAAAAGGCGCCGAGCGCCTTTGATTGCCGCAAACGAGGACGCCCTACCTGTCAGTATTTGATCACCGATGTAGTGCTCATGTGCCACCTCGCCGCTGTGCCGGATCTCTTGGTGGGCGCAACAGGGATCGAACCTGTGACCCCTACCATGTCAAGGTAGTGCTCTACCGCTGAGCTATGCGCCCAAGAGAGCCGAGGATCATAGCAGCGGTTGCGGGACTCGCCAATAGCTTGGTTGCTGGTTGTAAGCAGAACAGTCAACGCCACGGCGGCTCTTGTGGGTCCAGACTTGTCTGGACGCTCCTCCTCGATGAATCAAGAGCGTCCCGACAGATCTGAACCCGCAAAAGCCTGGAACCCCTGCGCCTTGATCTTCCTGATCTCGTCGCGCACCCGCGCGGCCTCCTCGAACTCGAGGTTGTGGGCGTGCTGGAACATCTGGTCTTCGAGCTTCTTCAGCTTGGCGCCGAGTTGCTCGGGCGACAGCGCGCTGTAATCGATGCGCGGCTCGGCGACGCCGATGCGTTTGCGGCCGCGACCACTGCTGGGCGCGCTCGCAGTGCCATCCTCGTTGGCGGGCACCTCGCGCGCGCCCTCCATGACATCGGTGACGGTCTTGATGATGCTGCGCGGCGTGATCCCGTGCGCCAGGTTGTACTCGACCTGCCTGGCGCGACGGCGATCGGTTTCGTCGATCGCGCGGCGCATGGAATCGGTGATGCGGTCGGCATAGAGAATCGCCTTGCCGCGCAGATTGCGCGCGGCGCGGCCGATGGTCTGGATCAGTGATCCGGTTGAACGCAAGAAGCCTTCCTTGTCGGCGTCGAGGATCGCCACCAGCGAGACCTCGGGCATGTCGAGACCCTCGCGCAGCAGGTTGATCCCGACCAGCACATCGAACTTGCCCAGGCGCAGGTCGCGAATGATCTCGACGCGCTCGACGGTTTCGATGTCCGAGTGCAGATAGCGCACCTTGACCCCGTGCTCGCTCAAGTATTCGGTCAGGTTCTCGGACATGCGCTTGGTCAACGTGGTGACCAGTACGCGGTCGCCCATCGCGGTTCGCAGGTGAATTTCCGACAGCAGGTCGTCGACCTGGGTTGCGACTGGACGAATTTCTGTCGGCGGGTCGATCAGTCCGGTCGGCCGCACCAACTGTTCGACCACCTTGCCGTCGACCAGTCGCATTTCATACGGGCCGGGCGTGGCGGACACGAAAATCGTGCGCGGCGCGCGCCGTTCCCATTCCTCGAACCGCAAGGGCCGATTGTCGAGCGCAGACGGCATGCGGAAACCGAAAGCAACCAGAGTCTCCTTGCGCGAGCGGTCGCCCTTGTACATGGCGCCGAGCTGCGGGATGGTCACGTGGCTCTCGTCGACCACCAGCAATGCATCCGCCGGCAGGTAATCGAAAAGGGTCGGCGGCGCCTCGCCCTCGGCGCGACCGGTCAGATGTCGCGAGTAGTTCTCGATGCCCTGGCAGTAGCCGATCTCGGCCATCATTTCCAGGTCGAACTGGGTGCGCTGCTTCAGCCGCTGCGCCTCCAGCAGTTTGTTTTCGCGATACAGCACCTCCAGGCGATCGGCGAGTTCAGCCTTGATCGTGGTCACCGCGTCGAGCACGTTGCGCCGCGACGTCACGTAGTGCGACTTCGGATAGATGGTGAAGCGCGGCACGCGCCGGATCATCTCGCCGGTCAGCGGATCGAACAGCGCGATGTTCTCGACCTCGCCATCGAACAGCTCGATGCGCACCGCCTCCTTGTCGCTTTCGGCCGGATGCACGTCGATGATCTCGCCGCGCACGCGATAAGTGCCGCGGCGCAGGTCGTAGTCGCCGCGCGTGTACTGCAACTCGGTCAGGCGACGGATGATCTCGCGGTCGGGAATGCGGTCGCCGCGCACCAGGTGCAACACCATGTTGAAGTACTGGTCGGGATCGCCGAGGCCGTAGATCGCCGACACCGTGGCGACGATGACCACATCCTTGCGCTCCAGCAGCGCCTTGGTCGCCGACAGCCGCATCTGCTCGATGTGCTCGTTGATGCTGGCGTCCTTCTCGATGTAGGTGTCGCTGGACGGCACATAGGCTTCGGGCTGGTAGTAGTCGTAATAGGAGACGAAGTACTCGACCGCGTTGTCCGGAAAGAATTCCCTGAACTCGCCGTACAGCTGCGCCGCCAGCGTCTTGTTCGGCGCCAGCACCAGCGTCGGCCGCTGCACCGACTGGATGACGTTGGCGATCGAGTAGGTCTTGCCGCTGCCGGTGACGCCCAGCAGCACCTGATGGGCGACGCCGGCATGGAAACCTGCGATCAATTTCGCAATCGCCTGCGGCTGGTCACCGGCAGGCTCGAATGGGGCATGAAGCTGGAAGGACTCGGACAACGGGATTCCCGGTTTGTGGTGAGCGACCACGAGGGTCAGGTGAGCCGCGAAGCGGGCTGAATGACTCGATGAATTGTCGCGCCGACAACTCGCGTCATCGTGACCGGCATCCGGTCGCGACGTCCGCGTCGCTCCTGCAAAATCGCCGCTGGCCGCTTCGAAGTCGGAAATTTCCTACGTCCGAATCAGAACTGTGCCGAAGGCAGATTCAAGCGACGAGCCTAGCGTATCCGACACCCCTTGCCGGAGCGTGAACATGCACATCCCTCGCCATCGCCGCCGTGACTGTCGTGGATTGATGCTGGCCGAACTGATCGTGGTCCTCGGCATTATTGCCATCCTGATGCTGGCTGCAGCGCCGTCATTCAGATCGACGCTCGCTTCGAGCCAGCTGACAACCGCCAAGAACGCACTGGTGCTGGGACTGCAGCGAGCACGCACGGAGGCGGTGGCGCGCGGGCGCGAGCAGGTATTGTGCCCGAGTCGCGACGGTCGGCGTTGCGAGGACGCCAGCGAATGGTCGCAAGGCTGGTTGCTGTTCTCCGACCTGAACCGCAACGGCAGATTCGATCCGGTTGAGCCGCTGTTACTCAGTCAGGCACTGGACGCGAACCTCGTCAGCGTGCGCAGCACCAGTGGTCGGCGGCGCATCGTCTATCGCGGCATGGGCGAAGCACCCGGAACCAACGTGACCTTCGTGATCTGCAGCCGGCAACGCGCCGACCAGGGCGGTCAGGTGATAGTTTCCAATTCGGGTCGGGTGCGCACCCTGAATTTCGCACCTCCTGCAGCCTGCACCGGATGAATGAACATGCCGAATCCATCCCCGCCCCACTCTGCTGCCGGCACCCGCGCTGCGCAGGATCTGCCGTTCTGGGAGCGCATGCGCCCGATGCTGGCCTATCCGCTGCAATCCGAAGCGCTGCTGACGATCAGCGTGCTGGCGCTGCTGCGGTTGCTGGTTTACGTCCCTGGCCTTGGCTGGCTGCTCAACATCATCATTACCGCCGGGCTGTTCAAGTACGCCGCGGAAGTGCTGAGCAATACCGCCAACGGCAACATGGAGGCGCCCACCGGCTACGCGACGCCGGACTCGGTCGGCTGGGTCGTGCTCAAGGTACAGGTGCTGATGTGGGTTCTGGCCGTCGTGCTGGTGATCATGCTGAGCCGCATGGGTGCCGGCGATCTCGCCTGGATTCCAGCCATCGCCATCGCCCTCGGCGCGCCGGCGGCGCTGATGTCGGCAGCGATCGACCAGGACACCTTCGGTGCACTCAATCCGGGCATGTGGTGGGCAACCATCACCCGTATCGGCTGGCCCTATATCGGCGCTTCGCTGCTGTGCCTGGTGATCATGTACAGCGAAGCCAATGCGCGCGACCTGCTGGTGCCGTTCCTGCCGGGCCCGCTGGCGATCATCGGCCACTATTTCATCGGTCACTACGCCACCATCGTCACCTTCCACCTGCTCGGTTACCTGGTCTATCAGTACCGCGACGAACTCGGCTATCAGATCAAGACCAACACACCGACCGCGTTGCCGCGACCGCCGGATCGCGACCAGGCGATCCTCGACCAGAGCGAACGCCTGGCCGCCGATGGCAACACCCTGGAGGCGGCCCGGATACTCGGCGCCCATCTCGATGAGCGCGGCGGAACCGACAGCGCGCACCTACGCTATCGCAAACTGCTGGTCCTGCACGGCGATCAGGCCGGTCTCGACAAACACTCACGCCAGTATCTCAACGTACTGATTGCGCACGACAAGTGGCGCATGGCGCTGGATTTCTGGGCCGAGTGCCGCAGTTCCAACGCCGATCTCTGGCCGAGCGACCCGGACCAGGTGCGCGAGTTGGTCGAGCAGGCGCACGCGCTCGGGCAGCCGGCGCTGTCGCTGAAATTCGCCAACGGCTTCGCGCGCGCGTTCCCGAAGCACACCAGCGTGCCACTGGTGCACCTGCGCGTTGCCCAGGCACTGGCCGAAGCACTCGGCCAGCGCGAGCAGGCGCGCAGCCTGCTGGATTCCACGCTGGCCGCCTATCCGAAATCGAAGCATCTGGCGGACATCGATGCGTATCGGTCACGGCTGTGAGGTCTCGGGCCACTTTGTGGGAGTCCGTGTCCGCCGCTTCGATGCGCAACGTCGCGCAAGGAACCTGCGCGCCACCTGCGGGAGCGGGATCTGCCCGCGATGCTCTTGCTGCCGCCTGCGCAAAGCTCGCGGGCAGAGCCCGCTCCCACAGGTGAAGCAAGATCAGTGCTCGGCAGCATCTGCAGAGTACGCCGCCATCAGCGCCGCGTGCGATCGTGCGTAGCTGAGCAGGTCCGGGTAACGAAGCATCATGCGCAGGTCGATCAGGCCCGCATGCTGATGCCCCTGCGGACACCACAGGATCGCTCCGGCACTCATCTTGCCGCCGGCATCCAGCGACCAGCAGCCGACCAGTTCGGCACTGGCCGCGAACGCGACGCGCTCGCCGCCGGGCATGCGGCGGACGTCGCCGGGACGCTGCAACTGCTGCAGCCACAGGTTGCCGGCCAGTTCCATCGTGTCGACCACGTGCAGCGATTCCACCGGCCCCAGTTGCAGGCTCGCGTGGCCATTGTGCAAGCCCAGCAATTCGCGATAGTCGGCGGGCAGCGACCGGCCGAGGCGCTGCTCGGCTGCGGCAATCGCTTCCGGCGTCGCCGGATCAGCAGCTTCCGGCAGCGACGCCAGCCAACGGTAGGGCAGCGGAATCTGCGGCTCGATTGCCGCCAGCACCCTTGACCAGTCGGCGTTGGCGAAGCGCGCGTAGGCCTGCTGCGTGCGTTCGGCGGTTTCCTCGGCGTAGTCGCGCGCAGCGCGCGCCGAGATCCAGCGCTGCTCCAGCCAGGCGCGGACGCTGCGATAGCCGCTCGGCGATTCCAGCCACAGTTCCAGCAACTGCACCGGCTGCGCGGCCGGGTCCGGGTTGAACAGCAGCAACTCGCCCTCGAACTCGCCGACCAGCAGCCAGTCGCGCAAGTTGTCGCGACCGATCTGCGGCTGTGGAAAGGCGTCGCTGCCGGCGACCGAGTAGCTGATCTGCTGCGCTCCGATGGTATCGAACAGCTCTTCCACTTGCGATCCGGCGCGACGCAGTTGCGCCAGCGGCGCCAGCGACAGGGCCCCGATGCCGTCGTGCATCCGGTACAGGTTTGCGAGCGCGTGCGGGACCGGCATGCCGATGCGTTCGCCAGCGGCTGCCAATGCACTTTCCGCGGCCGGCGGCGCGGTGTCCTGCGGCCAGTCCGTGTCGGCGATCAGGTCTTCCACCAGCGCCTGGTCGGATTTGCCGGATGCTTCGCGCTGGCGCTGCTCCCGCTGTGCATCGGCGGCTTGCCGACGCGCCTCGATCGCCTCGGCGCTGGCTGCGCCAGTCGCTCCGTTGTCGAGGCTGGCGCCGACCAGCAAGGCGCCGACAGGAACCACCAGCAGCACGGCGTAGACGGTGCCGACCAGCAGCGTTTGCCAGGCGCGCATCGGACGTCGGTCGAGCCGGTGCAGGACTTCGAGGACCTGCTCGACGCGCTGTTTGCCGACGCGGGCCGGACCGAGCGCATGCTCCAGCGCGTCGGCGACTATCCTGAGGCGCATCGGCCGCGCCATGCCGACGGCGGGCGGCGCACCCGCCAGTTGCGCGAGCGCGCGATGCGCCTGCAATCTGCCCGGCAGACTGAAGAGCTGCAGCAGCGCCAGCACGGTCAGCAGGACCACGTCGTAGGTCCACGCCAACCAAGCGCCAAGCAGGCAGGCGACGGCGACGAAGCCGACCTCGAGCCATGCCCGACGCGGCGGCAACAGCGCCTGCACGACGTGAGCGCCGTCGAGCGGCGGTACCGGCAGCACGTTCAGGTAATTGATCAGCAGGAACAGCAGCGCCCAGGTCGTCGGTTCGCCGAGTCCCGCCGGCCACGCGTCCAATGCCACCGCAACCAGGACCGCCCAGCCGATCAAGATGCCCGGCAACGGTCCCATCAACGACATCCAGGCACTGCGATGGGCGCTGGGGTCGACGTCCTGGCCGATGGCGACGCCACCGACCAGCGGCAGCGCCATCATGTGCACATTGCGGTAGCCGAAGGCGCGCATCGCCAGGAAATGGCCGAGTTCGTGGATGACGATCACGACCAGGATCATCCACGCGGTGGCGAGGTCCCAGAGCAGCGCGCCGAGCGCCATGAACAGGCCGACGCTGACCGCGAACAGCGCCAGCTCGATCGACCGCGCCGGCGCGCGCTCGCGCAGCCGTTCGAACTGGGTAGCCACCATCGCGATCCGCGCTGGCGGCACCGGGTGCGCATCCGGCGGTGGCTTGGGGACACGCCGGATCAGGCCGAGGGCACGCCACGCCATGCGCAGGCCAGGCCGCGCCAGGTCGTCCGCGACCGGCTTCAGGTCGCCGCTGGCGAGCAGCCGTTGGCGCTGGCGCTCCATCCAGTCCTCGTGGAAAGCGAGCAGCCCGGCGGCCGTCGCGCCATCCGGATCGGCCTGCCCGTGCGTGGCCACCAGCGCGCGGTGGGCGGCCCACTGCTCCGCGAAGCCGGGCCCGGCGACGCTCTGCACGATGCAGTCGTCGCTCCGGTACAACTCGAAGAAGCAGTCGAAGGGCTGGGAAATGACCATGCGACCATCGGTCAACCGGGTCACGTAGTAGCACAGCAGGCGGTTCGCGGCCAGGATCGTCGGCGGCAGCAGCCACAGCGCGGCATGCTCGAGCGGATGCACATGCACGGCGCGCAGCGGCGCGACCGATGCATCCGGCGCAGCCATGTGCGCCCAGCGCGCCGCGTCGAACCCGAGTTCGCGGAGTTCCGACTCGGCCTGCGCATGCAGGTCGGCAAGGGCCGACGGCGCCGCAGCCGCGATGAACCGCGCCCGCACGCGCGCGAACGGCAACGCCGCCACCTGGCGCAACTGGATGATGCGCACGATCAGCGCGATCGCGCCGATCAGGGCGAGGATGTCGATCAGCAACACGCGACCGATCCAGACTGGAGATCGCCCCAACTATTCGCAGCTATCGACCAATACGCAACCGTTGGTCACACGCGTGAAAACACGGTCGTGCTCGCCTCAGGCATGCGCGCCGACAGCGCAGCGCCGCGCCTGGTACCAGGCGTCGGCAGCAGCCGCCGCGGCGGCGCCGGCCACCGCGGCCCACAGCAACGGGCTACCGAGCAGATCGATGCCGGGCAACAGCGACAGCGTCGCGCTGGCGCGCAGCGAATCCAGCAGCAGCGGGCCGGCGAATACCAGCACAGCGGCCAGGCCGAGCAGTCCGGCGATGCGGATCATCCAGCGCTCGATGTGCTCGTCGACCTCGGCCTCGCGCACGGCAAGCAGGGTCAGCTCGCCAAAGTCGATGGGCGGCTCGGAACGCGGCGCCGTCGCCACGCCGTGGAATACCGCGCGATAGGCATCGACGCGGGCGTCGCCGCTTGCGGGCGCCGCGCGCCGGTGGTGCGCCAGCGCCTGCTCCTGCGCCAGCCACTCGGCGTCTTTGCTCGGATTCGACTCGATTTTTTGGTTCATGCGGCGACTCCCATGGCCAGTCCAAGGCGCTCGCGCAATCGCCTGCGGGCGCGGAACAGGCTGTTCTTCACCGTGCCCTCGGGCTGCCCGGTGATGTTGCTGATCTCGCTGATGCCGAGTTCATCCAGATGATAGAGGGCGATCAGCGTGCGCTGCATCGGCGGTAGCGCCTCCATTTCCTCGGCGACGCAGGCCATCAGTTCGGCATCGGCGAAAGCCTCGGCGAGGTCGAAAGCGTCGGCGACCTGCGCCAGCGGATCGTCGCGGTCGTCGTCGTCGCGACCGGGGCCGTCGTCGATCGGCAGGCGCTTGCGCTGCAGGTGCCTGCTGGCGATGGAAAACGCGATGCGACCGATCCAGGTCGCCAGCGAGCTCTCGTAGCGGTACTGCCCGAGCTTCTGGTAGACGCGCAGGAACACTTCCTGGCTGAGTTCGCGCGTGTCTTCCGGGTGCCGCACCATGCGTTCGACCACATGCCAGACCAGTTTCTGGTGCTCGCGCACGAGCCGCTCGAAAGCCCCCGGCGCATGCGCCAGCACCGCCTCCACCAAGGTCCGGTCATCGTTCATGGCCAGATGGATACCCGCAAGGCGAATTCGGTTGCAGCCAATCTGCGCCCGCCGGGACCGGGCCGCAATCGGATCGACAGCCTTCGAAAAAATCTTCGCTGTTGGCTGCAACCGTCTGCCCGATCGTCGTCTCTATCGCAACGAACGGGCAATCCGACCCGCCGCCCCAGGAGTCAGTCATGGTGTTCGAAACGTTGATCCCGATCGTGTTGTTCATCTGCATCGCCTACGCCGTCAAGGTCATCATGGATGGCCGCGTGCGCCAACGCCTGGCCCAGTCCGGCGCCTCGGAGGACCTGGTGCGCACGATGCTCATGGCCGACGAGCAGAACCGCAAGGTGTCGTCGCTGAAGTGGGGCCTGGTGCTGGTACTGGTCGGCGTCGCCTTCGGCATCATCGACATCTTCAACCTCGATGCCGGCGACCCGGCCACCTTCGGCATCGTCATCGGCGCCGCCGGTCTCGGCATGCTCGGCTTCCACGCGCTGGCCAATCGCAAGGCCTGAAGCCGCTGCCAGGAGCGGCCGCCGGGACGGCGGCGCTGCTGGGGAAGGTCGGGACAAGTGCCGTTCGCCCTTCGACAAGCTCAGGACGAACGGGTAACGCCTTGATCCGTTCGTGGTGAGCCTTCAGTTTCACCAAAAACTGCGCGGTGACCTTGAACCCGCTCATCCTGAGCAGAGCGTCCGATGCTTTTCCAGGACGCGATCCGATTGCCCTGAGCCTGTCGAAGGGCGAAGGGTGGGCGGCGTCCTTCGACGCCGCGTCCTGATGAAGCGTCGGACGCTCTGCTCAGGATGAGCGGGTTCATGGCCCGTGTACAGCTTTTACCAAAAGCGGGTTGCTCGAAATGACGAATCAACGACTTACGATATCGGTTCATGGAAAGCCTGTCGAACCATGAACGGCATGGGTGTTCAACGGCCCCGATGCCCGCAGCCCGCGAGCGTAAGCACCTCGCACGGTTGCTACACTGCTTCGCCCCGCTTCACCCACGCAATGCCTTGCCCCCCAGCGGCCTCCCCTACTGGCGCCTGTCGGCGTTCTATTTCGCCTACCTGGCGGCGCTCGGCGGCTATGCGCCGTACTTCGCGCCGTACCTGGAAACGCGCGGCCTGAGCGCCTGGCAGATCAGCATCGTGATGAGCCTGTGGTACGCCACGCGCGTGTTCGCGCCGTCGCTGTGGGGCGCGGCGACGGCGCGCGCGGCCCGCCCGATCCGCTGGTTGCGCGCGGGCGCCTTGGCCACGCTGGCCAGTTTCGCGATGTTTCTGCTGCCCTTCGATTTCGCCGCGCTGCTGGCGGTGATGTTCCTGTTCGCCAGCGTCTACAACGCGATCATGCCGCAGTTCGAGGCGCTGACCCTGGCGCGCCTGGGAGCGCGGCGATCGTTGTATGGGCGCATCCGCGTCTGGGGTTCGGTCGGCTTCGTCTGCGCCAACCTCGGCTTTGGTGCCTTGCTGCAGGCCCTCGGCTACCACTGGCTGGTGGCGACGCTGCTGCCGGTGTTCGTGCTGCTGGTCGCGACCACCTGGATCAACGCGGATACCCCGGCGCAGCCCGACGAACCGGCCGTCGGCGGCTTCCGCCAGAACGTCCTGCCGCGACTGCGCGACCGACCGCTGTGGGTGTTCCTGCTGACGGCGCTGGCGATGCAGCTCAGCCATGGCGCGTTCTACGTGTTCCTGTCGCTGCACCTCGATCGCAACGGCTACTCGCCGCAGGCGATCGGCGCGCTGTGGGCGGTCGGCGTGGTGGCCGAGATCGGCATGTTCCTGATCGTGCCGCGGATCATGCAACGCGCCAGCCCGCGCGCAGTGATGGCCTTCTGCTTCGGCGTCGGCAGCGTGCGCTGGCTGGTCACCGCGCTGCTGCCGCAGTCGGCGGTCGCCATCACGCTGGCGCAGATCGGGCACGCGTTCACCTTCGCCGCCTTCCACAGCGCCAGCATCCAGGCGATCAGCCAGTTCTTCCCCGGTCGCAGCGGCGTGCATGGACAGGGCCTGTTGTACGGATTCAGCTCCGGTCTGGGCGGCGTCCTTGGCGCCCTGCTCGCCGGCGTGTTGTGGGAATTCGGCGGCGGTCGGGCCAGCTTCATCGGCTCGGCGGTGGCGTCGCTGCTGGGCCTGGCGCTGGCGTTGCGGGTGCGGGTTCCCGATGAAAAGACCTCGGCCCCGCAGGAGCGGCGTCCACGTCCAGACCATCAGACCCGTGCGGAACCCGCGCCCCGCAGATAATGGCCGTGCCGTGTCCCACCCGCGCGGATGCGCTACGCCGGTGAAGCGCTTCCGCCACCCGGCCCGCGACACGCCATCGTCCGACGTGCGATGCGCGTATCGGTGGAATCCGTAGGATCAAGCGTGTGCGGGTTCCACCCGACCGGGAATCCAGCCTTGCGCGGGCTGGCCACGGATTCTTTGCCGCAGGCAAAGGATCCGCCCTACCCGACCTCAATGGCAATCCAGCAATGGCCGCAACGCCGCCAGCGGCCCGGTATCCGGCAGCACCCACGGCGCGACGAAGAAGAACACGCCGAATAGCGCCAGCAAAGTTCCGAGGTAGCGCTTCAACCCCGGGCTGACTCCAGGCTGCGCGCCGCGACCGACGGCGACGCCGAGGCCGAGCAAAGCCGGCAAGGTGCCGAGACCAAAGGCACCCATGAACAGCGCGCCCTGCACCGGACTGGCGAAGCCGATGCTCAAGGTCAGCATGCCGTAGACCAGTCCGCACGGCAGCAATCCCCAGATGCTACCGAAGGCCAGCGCCTTGCCGAAGCTGTCGATCGGCAACAGTCGCCGACTGATCGGCTGCAGTCGCCGCCACAGCGGCGCGCCGACCCCGGCCATGCGGTCGAGCAGGCGCGTCCAGCCGGCAAGTTGCAGACCCATCAGCACCAGCGTCAACGCCGCGAGCGCGCGCAGCGCCCAGATTCCAGTCGGCTGTTCCAGCCAACTACCAAGGCCAGCGCCGAACGCACCCACCAGCGCACCCAGCGTGGCATAGCCGGCGATGCGACCGAGGCTCGCCGCCAGCGGAACGGCGATTGGCTGCCGTTGCGCACCGGAGACTCCAAACGCCGCAGCGATCCCGCCGCACATGGCCAGGCAATGACCGCTGCCGGCGAGACCCAGCAACAGCGCTGCGCCGAGCGTCAATTCACCGATCATGTTCCGACTTGCGCGTCGGCATTGGCGCATCGTCGTCGGCGAGGATATCGAGCGCCGGCGTCTCCATGTCCTCGAACTGGTCGTTGTCGACTGCCCAGAAGAATGCGTATACGGCGGCAAGCACCAGCATCAGCGACAACGGAATCAGCACCAGCAGGATATTCATGCACACTCTCACCAAATGCCACAAATGACTGATTTATAACGCACTTCAGAGCGGGGCAAGGGGCAAGGTACCCAATCTCGCCGCACGGTCCGACCGTGACGCGGTCTCGACCGCCTGCCCCCTGCCCCCTGCCCCGTTTTGATCTTGTTGGTTGGGCGAATAAGCGCACCGCCAGGGGCGACCGGGACTCTGACCGGACAAAAATGCAGTCCACTGGATGCGCGAACACCCGCACCGGCAGCGACGAACTCGACACTAAGTCCGCCCAGGCACGGGTGCCGCATGCAGGGCATCGGCAGCGACTGGCGCTCGCGCACGCTCGCGCAACAGCCGCATCGAGTTCCAGACCACGACCATGGAACTGGCCGACATGCCGATTGCGGCCAGCCACGGCGGCACCCATCCGAGCGCCGCAGCCGGAATCGCCAGCCCATTGTAGGCATAGGACCAGCGGATGTTCTGGCGGATCGTCGCCATTGTCCGCCGCGCCAGGCGCATCGCATCCGGCACCGCGCACAGTCGCGATCCGAGCAGGATCAGGTCGGCGTGCGCCTTGGCGAGGTCGGCACCCTGCCCCATCGCGACCGAAACCGCGGCGCGACCGAGCACCGGTGCGTCGTTGACGCCATCGCCGACCATCAGAGTCGGTCCAGCGGCAAGCTGCATGCGTTCGACCACCTCGATCTTGGCGGCCGGCGGTTGGTCGGCGTGCCAGTCGGCCAGTCCCAGCCGCGCCGCGACGGCGGCCACCCGCCCGGCGCTGTCGCCGCTGAGCAACACGCTCGAGCAGCCGAGCGCTTGAAGTTCCGCCAGAGCGTCGGCGGCGTCGGCGCGCACCTGGTCCTCCAACGTGAAACCGGCGAGCGCGCGGCCGTCGATCGACAGCAACACATCGCCCTCCAGTGGCGCCGGCGCAGAGTCCTGGCGTTGCAGGGCAAAATCGGCACGACCCAGTCGATAGCGATGACCATCGATCACCGCCTCGACGCCCTGCCCGGCAATCTGGCGCCGCTCGCTGGCCGCAGCCAGCGGCGCCACGCTGGCAAAAGCACGCGCGATCGGGTGCGTCGCCTCGCGTTCGAGCGTCGCCGCGATCGCCAGGGCATGCGCGCCGTCGCAGCCCGGCGCCAGCGTCGTTCGCGTAATGCGGATGCGGCCGTTGGTCAGGGTGCCGGTCTTGTCGAACAGCACCTGGCGAACCTGCGCCAGCGTCTCCAGCGCCGCCGGCCGCACCACCAGCACGCCGAGGCGTGCCAGACCCTGGCTCGCCGCGGCCAGCGCCGTCGGCAGCGCCAGCGACAGCGCGCACGGACAGGACACCACCAGCACCGCCAGTGCCACCTCGAAGGCACGCTCCGGGACGAACCACAGCCAGGCCAGCGCCACCAGCACGGTCAGCACCAGCACCCGGCCGATGAAGAAACGTGCCACGCGCTCGGCCATCATCAGGCTGGCCGGCTTCTCGGCCTGGGCGTTGTCGGCCATGCGCGCCAGCGACGACAGCAAGGTGGCGGCGCCGGTGCGCTCGACGCACAGGCGCAGCGGCCGGGTGATGGCGACGCTTCCCGCCAGGACCGTGTCGCCAACGCGCTTGTCGATCGGCCGCGACTCGCCGGTGAGGATCGCCTCGTCGATGTCGGCGTGCTCGTCCAAAACGATACCGTCGACCGGAATGGTGCATCCGGCAGCAACCAGGATGCGGTCGCCGGCCTGCAGTTCCAGCGTCGCCACTTCGACCTCGCCAGCGGCGTCGATGCGGCGCGCCAGCGGCGGCAAGCCGGATGACAGCACGCCGAGACTGACCTGCGCACGATGGCGCACGCTCTGTTCGGCAAAGCGGCCGAGCAACAGGAAGAACACGAACATCGTCAACGAATCGAAGTAGACCTCGGCGCCGCCGCGCCAGGACTCGTAGATGCTTGCCGCGAAGGCCAGCGCCAGCGCCAGCGCGACCGGCGTATCCATGCCGACGCGACGCGCGCGCCACTCGCGCCAGGCGCCGCTGAAGAACGGTCGGCCGGCGTAGAAGATCACTGGCGCGGCGACCGCCATGCTGACCCAGCGGAAGAAGTCGCGCACGGTCGGCTCCATGCCCTCGAAGGCCCCGGCATACAGGGCGACGCCGTACATCATCGCCTGCATCATGCCGACGCCGGCGACCGCCAGTCGCTTCAGCGCATCGCGGCGCTCGCGCTTGATGCGGTCGAGCGCATGCGTCGGGTCGGCCAGGTGCGGCGTGTAGCCGAGCACCGACAGGCGCTGCGCCAGCATCGACAGGCTGACGTCGGCCTCGCGCCAGCGCAAGCTGACGCGCTGGGTCAGCGGCTGCACTTTGACACGCAGCACGCCAGGCTCGGCACCGAGAGCGCGCTCGATCAACCAGGTGCAGGCGGCGCAACGGATGCCGTCGAGCGACAGGGTAATATCGCGCACGCCGTCGACTGCCGCGCCGGCGTAATAGCGCAGCACGGCTGGTCGATCGAACACCGAGTAATCGCTGGCTGCGCCGCGACCGGGTCCGACGCCGTCGCAACGCAGCCGGTAGTAATCGCCAAGGCCCTGCCCGTGGATCCACTCGACCGCGGCGCGACAACCCGCGCAGCAGACCGAACGCTCGACACCCGCGACCGTGACTGCCAGCGCGTCGCCTGCGGCCACGGGTTCCTGACAATGGAAGCACAACGGTTGCATGCGCAGCGTCCTGTCGCGCTGACCGACGCTCAGTACTGGAACTGCACCGTGTTGGCCGCCACGTCGATCGTGCCGGGCAGTTCCCAGCCGATCTCGGGCGCGCTCAGCAACGGCAGCAGACTTTGCGTCGATGCCGGCCAAGCACCGCGGTAGCGACCATCGTCGCCACGGGTCAGCAGCACCACCTCATCGCGGTTGGCCATGGTCGGATGCCACAGCCGCAGCATCAGCGTGGGCGGGAGGTCACGACCGACCAGATCGACGGCGACCCCGCGAGTGGCCGGGTCGATGCGCGCACTGGCCTGGATGCCGAGTTCGCGCGCCTTGCTGACGCCGACGTGCTCGCCGTACAGCACCGGTCCGGTGCGGGTCACGGTTTCCGGCAGCGGTTTGTCGCCATGGCGGATGGCGATCGCCAGTGTCGTCAATCCAGCCACCACCGAAGCGGCCACCGGCAGGAAAATCAACCAATGCCAGGGGAGCCCGCCATTCCGTGCTGCGCCTTCGTCCATGATCGATTGTGCCACGCTCATCCGGCAAGATTCCGTAAATTCCGTTGATGCAGTCTCCCACCCTGCATCCGCTTGGGTATTGATCGCTGTCAGACCGCGGGATAGAGCGGCGGCAATACCGGCGGCGGCGCCGTGCCGCCTGCGCCGCGCCAGTTCGGGCCCGCCTGGAAAGCGGCGCGCAACGCGGCGCGAACGTCGGCGTGGTCTTCAGCCTTTGACCGCGGCGCCCATTGCAGACGCTGCAGTGCTTTCACCGCTTCGCGCTGGCGATCATCGGCAAGTCGCTCGACCACTGCTCCCAGATTCAGGCACGGCGGCGCGGCGACGTGCCGCAGCGCATCGCCGATCGCGTGCAGATCGCCATCGGCGAGCGCCCTGCGCAGCAGCAAGGGATCGCTCTTCACCGGCGCGGCGCCACCCGCTGCAGCTACTTCCGCGCGACGATGACGACCGCGCCGCCAACCCCACAGCAACGCCAGCAGCAGACCCATCGACAATGCCGCGGCCGCCAATTGCCAGACACGCAGGGCGTGCAGCAACTCGGCATCCGACTGCGCGGGTTCGAAGGCGGCCGCTGGCGTGGACGGCAGCGGATCGGCTATCGCCACAGCCGCGCCCGGCGCGACCTCAATGCTCGCCGCCGCCAGCACGGCGACGTCGGCGCGATCGCTCTCGGTGTTCCAGTAGCGCTGTCGCAGTTCCGGCAGTTCGAGAACACCATCGCGCGTCGGCACGATGGCAAAGCGCTGGCGCAGGGTCGCCAGCGGTTGGCCGTCGACGATCCGGTCCTGACGCTGGGCCGGTTCGGGGAATACCTGCGCATCGGCGATCGGCGGCAGTTCGAGGTCGGGTAGTTGCGCTGAAGTCGCGCCATCGGCGGTCAGCGTGACGTCGACCAGCAGCGGTTCGCCCGCGCGCGCCGATGGCGGCAGATCGCCGCGGGTCAAACTCATGGCACGCACAGCAAGCCACGGTTGCGGCGCATCGGCGGGTTGCGCACGCACCTCAAGCGTAAACGCCTGGCCGACTGCGCTGACACTCTGCGAGCGACTGAAAAAGCCATTGCCGCCGGTGCTTTGAGCGTTACCGCGAAAACGCGCCGCCGGCAACTCCAGCGGGCCGCTGTGCTCCGGAATCAGCAGGTAGCGACGTTCGAACACCCCGTAGCGACGACCGCCGATCTCCACCTGGCTCTGACGGTCCTCGCCGAGTTGCTGCAGGCTGGCATTCGCCGGTGCCGGCGCGCTGACATCGCCACCCAGGAGTGGCAGCGCGTAGTACAGCCGCACCGTGTAGGCGACCGCCTGCTGCACATACGGCGAGGTCGTACTCAGTTCGCTTTCGATGAAGATCGGATCGCCGCGATCGGCCGATCCGCTCTGCGGCGGGACCACCGTCAACGACAGCGCCTGCGTGCTCGAACCGCCAACCACGATCGGCGGCACCGTCAGCACGCCCTCGACGCGCGGCTCGATCTCGATCGAATAGGCCACTTTGGCCGAGTAGCCTGCGTTTCCGAGGCTGGTCTGCACGCTGCTCGATTGCGCGCGGACAATGAAACTCTGGTCGAGCACGCTGAAATCCGGCTGCGCATTGACCTCGTCGGTTTCGATGGTCAGCGTTGCGGTGTTGCCGAGCGTGATCTGATCGGGCTGCAGAGTAGCCCGCGCTGCGGCATGCGCGACCGCGCTGCCGATCAGCAGCAGCGCCGGCACGATGACGCAACACGCCAGTCGTCGAATTTTCATTGCCGTTCTCCTTCGGCCAGCCGGCGCCGGTACTCCAGCTCGAACTTGCGCCTGAGCAACGCCCCCGGGTCATCGGGGACGCGCCGCAACAATTGTTCGGTGGCCTGACGCTGTTCCACCTGCGCGCGCTGCTCGGGCGTCATCGGCGGCGCCTGAGCTTCGGCGGCAGCCTCCTTGCCCTGTCCCGCGTCCAGTGCCTTTTGCATGTCCTCGCGCGCCGCCGCCTCGGCGGCCTCGCGCACTCGTGCGTCCTCGGCCTTGACGTCCGCATCGCGCTCCTGCGCTTCGGATTTGCCATCGCCGCCTTCCTGCTGAGGATCAGCGCTCGATTCCGACTCGGACTTGCCGGTGTCCGGCCGCTCGGCCTGCTCGCCTTCCGATGGCGACTTGCCGGATTGCTGTTGCGAATCCTGCTGGCCTTGCTGGCCTTGCTGGCCTTCCTGGCCTTCCTGGCCTTGCTGGCCTTCCTGGCCTTCCTGGCCTTCCTGGCCTTCCTGGCCTTCCTGGCCTTCCTGGCCTTGCTGACCCTTCTCGCCTTCCTGACCTTCCTGACCCTTCTGGCCTTGCTGGCCTTGCTGGCCTTGCTGGTCCTGATCGCCCTGTTGATCTTGCTGACCCTGTTCGCCGTTCTCGCCTTGCTGCTTCTGCGCCTGTTGCTGCTTGAGGAAGTCCTCGACCGCCTTGCGATTGGCCACGGCATCCGGCATCCCGGGCTCGCGCGCCAGCGCTTCGTCGTACGCGCGCAGCGCATCTTCGAGCTTGCCGGCCCGCGCCAGCGCATTGCCGCGATTGTAGTCGGCGTCGGCACCATCGGCAGAGCGCCAGGCGCTGGCCGCAGCCTCAAAATCGTCGCCGCGATAAGCTGCCGCGCCAGCGAGCGCCGGATCCGGCGCCAGCGCGCGGGCGCGCTGGTGATCGCCATCCCGAAGCGCCGCAAACGCGCGCTGGTCGGCGCGGCGCCACAAGGCGTCCCAATTCCAGCCGGATGGCGGCGGCGCGTCGGGTTCGGCATCTGCGCCAGTTGCCGCAGAGCCTGGCCCCTCATCCGCGAATGTCGGCGTCGGCGACAGCGCATAACCGGTGGCCAGCACCAACGGCAACAGCGACAGCCAACCACGCCGGAATCCAGCCAGCATCAGCGGCAACACCAGCAGCAGCAGCCAATAACCGTCATCGCTGCGGGTGACGCCGGTGTCATCTGCGCCAACGCCAGACGCCGGCGTGGCGGTCGTTGCTGCACTTCCGGCCGGGTCGAGCAGCGCCAGCGCGACCAGATCGCGGTTGTCGCTGGCCAGCGGCGCGTAGCGGCCGCCACCCGCAGCGGCTACTGCGCCGAGACTGACAGGGTCGAGGCGCGCCAGCATCGGTTTGCCGTCAGTACCGGTGATGAAACCGGACGAACTGGTCAACGGCGCGCCGGCCAGAGTGCCGACGCCGAGCACTGACACCGTCACGCCAGCGGCACGAGCATTGACCGCTGCGCGCTCGGCATCGGCGTCAGCGCGATCGCTGATCAGCAGGATTTCGCCGCCATCGCTGCCGTTGTCGCGCAACATCGCCAGCGCGTGCTCGATGGCGCGGTCGGCGCGCTGACCCTGCACCGGCATGATGTCCGGCGTCAGACTGTTGAGCAAAGCACCCACGGTGCGCGCATCGCGCGTGATCGGCGCCACGGTGAAGGCGTCGCCGGCATACACCAGCAGCCCGATCTGCCCGCTGCGACGCTGCTCCAGCAATTGTTGCAGCTTGGCGCGCGCCTGCACCCCGCGCGATGGCGGCAGATCGGTGGCGCGCATCGCCGCCGACAGGTCCAATGCCACCACCAACGGCGACTCCAGCTGCCACAGTGGCGCCGGTTCCTGCCGCAAGGAGGGCCCGGCAAGCGCGAGGATCGCCAGCGCAGCAGCCAGCAGCCAGAGCCAGCGGGTGCTGACGACGGTGCGTCCTTCAAGCTGCTGCAACAGGTGCGGCAGCAGATGCGGATCGACGGCGCGCTGCCATACCGAGCGGCGACCATCGCGCTGACGCCACCACCACCCGATCGCCGGCAGCAGGAGCAGCGCAAGCAACCAGTAAGGACGCAGCCAGGCGAACTCGACGCCGCTCACGTCCATGCCGATGTCCTCCCTGCCCACAGCCGCACGGCGACGGCCAACCCGGCAAGCAACAGCGCCAGCGCCAGCGGCCAGGCGTAGCGTTCGATACGCGGCTGCAGCGCCTCGCCAGGACTGGCGGTCGGCTCGATGCGATCGAGTTCAGCGTAGATGCCGGCGAGCTCCGCGGTGTCGCGCGCCCGGAAGTAGCGGCCGCCGGTCGCGCCAGCCACGCCGCGCAGCGTCGCCTCGTCGATCTGTGCCGGCCGCTGCATGCGAATGCCGAAGAAGTTCTCCGCGCCGGAACCGCCGAAGCCGATCGTGTGCACGCGCACCGATTCCGCTTGCGCCAGCTGCGCCGCGCGATCCGGCGTGATCGCGCCGGCGGTGTTGACGCCATCTGTCAGCAGGATGACGACACGCTCACCGCTGTTGCCGGCGCTCTCGTCGGGGTCGCCAAGGCGCTTGACTGCCAGCGCGATCGCATCGCCGATCGCGGTTTCCTGACCGGCCAGACCGACGACGCTGTCGAGCAACTGCGCGCGCACGCTGTTGCGATCGAGGGTCAGCGGGGTCACGGCGTAAGCGCGCTCGCCGAACAGCAGCAGCCCGACGCGATCGCCAACGCGGCGGTCGAGGAAATCGGCAAGCACCGCCTTCACCGCGGTCAGGCGATCCACGACGCGACCGCCAAGACGCATGTCTTCGGCTGCCATGCTCCCCGACAGGTCGACCGCCAGCAGCAGGTCGCGCCCTTCGGCCGGCGGCTGCTGCACTGATCCCAGCTCCTGCGGGCGCGCGGCAGCGATGCACAGCAGGCACCACGCCAGCCACCACAAGATGCTGAAGCGGATACGACGCGACTTCGCGCCGGCTCTGCCGAGCGCATCGACCTCCGCAGCAAACGGCACGCGCAGCGCCGAGTCCAGCGCCGATGGCGCCGGCGGCATCCAGCGCGCCACCAGCCACGGCAGCGGCAGGGCCAGCAGCAGCCATGGCCATGCCAGTTCCCAGGTCAGCAATTGCGCGATCACGGCAGCCCTGCCAGGGTCAGGAAGCAGTGCCGTGCCGGAGCCCGCAGCGCCGCCAACTGCGCGGCATCGGGCGCCGCCTGGTAGGGACCGTCGTGCAGCACGCGGCCGGCGCCCTGGGTAAAGAACGCCGGTTCCTGGCCGCCGGCCTGGTCGAGGAATTCGAGCCACGCCTCGCCGACCATCGCGGCCGCTGCCGGCGAGCGCACCCGCGCCGCGCGTCGCAGCAATTGCGAAATTGCTGCAAGCTGTGCCTGCGGGTCGGCCAGTCCAAGTACAGCATCGAACTCGGCCTGCAGCGCCAGGCGACGTCGACGTGCGCGCCAGCGCTGACGCAGGAATGATGCAAGCATCCAGACGACCGCCAGCAGCACCAGCGCCAGCAGCCACCAGCCCGGCGCCGGCGGCCACCACGACGGCTCCGGCGGAAGGTGAATGTCGCGCAACTGCAGTTGCGGATTCATGCCGCCTCGCGTCGATGCGGCAACAGCGCCGCCAGCACCCGGTCGGGCTGTTCGTCGGTGCGCAGCACCAGCACGCGCCAGCCCAGGCGCGCCAGGCGCGCTGTGGCGTGCTCGAAGCGCGCACCGAAAGCCTGCGTCCAGTCGCAGCGGACGCGTTCATCGGACAAGTCCAGCTCCATCCGCGCGCGTTCGCCGGCAAAAGCCACCCGCGCCTGCGGCGGCGCCAGTTCCAGCGGGTCGACCAGCAGCACGGCAAAGGCATCATGGTGCGCCGCCAGTGCACTCCAGCGAGCATCGGCAACGGCGTCGACACTGCGCGGATCGAGCAGCGCGACCAGCCGCGTGCCGGGCTTGCTGACACGCGCCGCCGACTGCAGCGCGACATCCAGCCCGAGATCGTCGGCGGGTGGTGACTGATACCAGCGATTCAGCGCGTCGAGCACGCGCAAGGCCCCGCGCGCACTGCCGGCGGGCGGCAACGGCGGCTCGCCGTGGGTGCCGCGCAGCGCGCTGATGCGATCACCGCTGCGCTGCGCCGCCCAGGCGGTCAGTGCGCCAACTTCCGCCGCCAGCACCGACTTGAAGCAGCGCCGCGTTCCGAAATACAACGATGCCGCGGTATCGGCGATCAACAGCGTCACCCGATCACGCTCGGCGTGGAACACCTTGGTATGCGTGCGTCCGGTGCGCGCAGTGACGCGCCAGTCGATATGGCGGGCGTCATCGCCCTGCGCGTACAGCCGCGATTCGGCGTAGTCCATGCCACGCCCGCGCAACGGCGACGTCGCCGGACCGGCACCGCTGCCCTGCGCACGCTGCGGCGGCGGCCACGCCAGCACCCGCGCGCGCAGTGCAATCAGTTCAGCGAGCGAGGGGCGCAGGCCTGGGTTCGGGTTGGCACGGCTGGACATCAGGACGTCTGGTCGTTGGTTGTCGTTGAAAGCCGGTGATCAGTACTCATGGCTGTGGCTGCCAACAACCAGCAACCAACAACCAGAAACTGCCCTTCACGGCAGCGGCACTCGCTGCAACAACTCCGCAACCAGACGTCCGCCATCCCAGCCCTCTGCCGTCGCTTCGTAGCCAGGCAGCACGCGGTGGCGGAGCACGTCGGGCGCAATCGCGTGGATGTCCTCGGGAGTCACGAAGTCGCGGCCGGCGAGCCAGGCACGGGCGCGGGCGCAGCGCTCCAGTGCGATCGAGCCGCGCGGACTCGCGCCCCAGGCAATGCGCCGGGCCAGCGTCGCGTCGTAGGCCCGCGCGTCGCGGGATGCCAGCACCAGTTCCACCAGGTAGCGTTCCAGCGCCGGCGCAAAGTGCAGGTCGAGCACCGCTTCGCGCGCGGCGAAGATGTCCGCCTGGGACAGGCGCAGCAACGGTTCGGCCTGGTGGCGCAGCGCATTGCGCGCCTGGTCGCGAACCAGCCGCAGGATTTCAGTCTCGGCGCCAGCCTCCGGATAGCCGACGCGCACATGCATCAGGAAACGATCGAGCTGCGCTTCGGGCAATGGATAGGTGCCCTCCTGCTCGATCGGATTCTGCGTCGCCATGACCAGGAACAGTTGCGGCAACGCGTAGGTCTTGCCACCAACGGTGATCTGGCGCTCGCCCATTGCCTCCAGCAGCGCCGATTGCACCTTGGCCGGGGCGCGGTTGATCTCGTCGGCCAGCAGCAGATTGTGGAACAGCGGGCCGGGCTGGAACTCGAAACGACCCTCCTGCTGGCGCCAGATATCGGTGCCGGTCAGGTCCGACGGCAACAGATCCGGGGTGAACTGGACGCGCTGGAAATTGGCCTCGACGCGCGTCGCCAGCGCCTTCACCGCGGTGGTCTTGGCCAGTCCCGGCGCACCCTCGACCAGCAGATGGCCGTCGGCCAGCAACGCGATCAACAAGCGCTCGACCAGCGCCGCCTGGCCGATCACCTGCGCCGTCAGCGCCTCGCGCAACTCGCGAAAGCGCGTGTGCAGGGCTGAAGGGTCGGCAGCAGTTGCGGAATCAACGGTCAGGTCTGAGGCATCCATGCTGGCTCGCGCTTGGGTCGGGGGCCGCCGTGAGACCACGGCGTGAGCAAAAAGTTCTCCCCTGTGGGAACGAGGTGTACGCCACCGTCGTCGAGATTGTCGCGTCGCCGGTCGCGGCGTAGACGTCGCTACGCGAGCGCAAACGGAAACGCGATCACCTCGTCGATCGTCTGCGCTCCGACCAGCCACAGGTGCAAACGCTCGATGCCGAGCGCGACGCCGGCGCAATCGGGCATCTGCGGCAGCGCCGCCAGCAGGCGCTCGTCGATCTGCGGCAGTTCGCTGTCACGAGTCTTTCGCACCGCAAGATCGTGCTCGAAGCGCCGCCGCTGCTCACCGGCATCGTCGAGTTCGTGATAGCCGTTGGCAACTTCGAAGCGGCCGAGATACAGCTCGAAGCGCTCCGCCACACGCGAGTCTGCGGGACTGATCCGCGCCAGCGCCGCCTGACTGGCCGGAAAGTCGTACAGGAACAGCAGATCGTCCGCCCGCAGTCGCGGTTCGATGCAGTGGCTGCGGATCAGGTCGAGCAGGTCATCGCGACCGAGCCCGGGCAACTCGACGCCATGGTCCGTCAGGGCGACCGCCAGTTCCGCGTCGGAAGCCGACAGCGGATCAACGCCAGCATGGCGCAGATAGCAGTCGCGGTAGCTCAAGCGTTCGACGCTGCCGATCTGGCGTCCGAACAATGCCGCCGCCGCGCGCACCAGCGCCTCGACCTCATCCATCAATCGATGGTGGTCGAAGCCGACGCGATACCACTCCAGCAGCGTGAACTCGGGGTTATGTCGCGGACCGCATTCGCCATCGCGAAACACCCTGGCGATCTCGTAGAGGTCGCCGCTGCCAGCCGCCAGCAGGCGCTTGTGGAAGAACTCGGGCGAAGTCCGGAGGTAGCGTAGCGGCAGTCCGCCACGCTGCGGACCGCAGTACCGGGTCACGAAGCTGTCGATGTTCGGATCGGTGTTGCCGGCCTGCGACAGCACTGGCGTGGTCACTTCGACGACATTGCGCGCGACGAAGAAGCGGCGCACTTCGGCGAGCAGGCGCGCGCGTTGCTGCAAGCGGTCACGCAGGGTCACCGGGAAGATCAAGGGCTGTATTTGTCCGCAATGAACGCAAAGGAAAGCATAAGATTTCAGTTTGCTCTGTGCTTGCCTGCTTCCGGCACATTGCTATCCGCGCCACCAGCGCAGCCGCGAGTTCGCACCATTTCCCTCCCTTCGATTGCTCTACTTTGCGTCATTTGCGCCGTTTGCGGACAAAAATGCCTTCTCATCCACCCTCCTCATGCCGCCCCAGCAATTCCAGCAACCCCGCCTCATCCAGCACCGGCACGCCGAGTTCCTGCGCCCTGGTCAATTTGGAGCCGGCGTCGCTGCCGGCGACCACGAAACTGGTCTTCTTCGACACGCTGCCGGAGACCTTTGCCCCCAGCGCTTCAAGGCGGGCGCCGGCCTGATCGCGCGTCATGCTGTCGAGGCCGCCGGTCAGTACCACGGTCTGGCCTTGCAACGGTCCGACGCTGCGTTCGGCGGGATCGGTCTCGTCCCAACGCACGCCGGCGGCGCGCATCGCGGCGATGATGCGCAGGTTGCGCTGGTCGCTGAAGAAGCTGCACAAGCGGTCGGCGACCACCGGGCCGATGTCGGGCACCGCGATCAACGCTTCCGCGGCGAACGCCTTTCTCGTCTCGGTCTGCTTCATTGCCATCGGGTCGGCGAAATACGGTGCCAGACGCTGGCTCGCATCGACGATGCGTTCGAGACTGCCGAAATGCCGGGCCAGCGCCTTGGCGGTGGACTCGCCGACATCGCGGATGCCGAGCGCGAACAGGAAGCGCTCCAGCGTGGTGGACTTGCTGCGCTCGAGTTCGGCGAGGATGTTGGCGGCCGAGCGCTCGCCCATCCGGTCGAGGCTGGCGAGTGTCGCCAGGTCGAGCCGGTACAGGTCTGAAATATCGCCGGCCAGCCCGGCGTCGACCAGTTGTTCGGTGAGTTTGTCGCCGATGCCTTCGATATTCATTGCCCGCCGCGAAGCGAAAAAGCGGATCGCCTCCTTGCGCTGCGCCGGGCAAACCAGCCCCCCGGTGCAGCGGATTGCTGCCTCGCCCTCTTCGCGGCGCGCCGGCGAGCCGCACTCGGGACAGCGGTCTGGCGGGGTCGCGGGCACGGCGTCCTGCGGCCGACGTTCCAGTACCGGGCCGACAACCTCGGGGATCACATCGCCGGCGCGGCGCACGATCACGCAGTCGCCGACCCGCAGGTCCTTGCGCGCAACCTCGTCGAAATTGTGCAGCGTCGCATTCGACACCGTGGTGCCGCCGACGAACACCGGTTCGAGGCGCGCCACCGGCGTCAGCGCGCCGGTGCGGCCGACCTGCAGATCGATCGCCAGCAGCCGGGTCAGCGCCTCTTCGGCCGGGAACTTGTGCGCGATCGCCCAGCGCGGCGCGCGCGAGACGAAGCCGAGGTCGCGCTGCCAATCGAGACGGTCGACCTTGTAGACCACACCGTCGATGTCGTAGGGCAGTTGCTGGCGCAATCGCCCTATTTGGGAGAAATAGGCCAGGCAGCCTTGCGCGCCGGTTGCCTTCGATACTTCCGGGCTTACCGGAAGGCCAAATTCGCGCAGGCGAGCAAGCAGGCCGCTGTGGGTGTCAGCCAGCGCGCCGCCGCTGACCTCGCCGAGGCCGTAGGCATAGAAGGCAAGCGGACGCATCGCGGCCAGGCGCGGGTCCTTTTGGCGCACGCTGCCGGCAGCAGCGTTGCGCGGATTCACCAGTTCCTTTTCGCCGCGGTCGCGCGCGCGTCGATTGAACGCCTCGAAGCCGGCACGCGGCATGTACACCTCGCCGCGCACCTCGAGCACATCCGGCCAGCCGACGCCTGCATTCAGCGCCAGCGGCACCGCCTTGATCGTGCGCACGCTGTGGCTGACATCCTCGCCGGTGACGCCATCGCCGCGGGTCGCCGCATGCACCAGCCTGCCGTGCTCGTAGCGCAGGTTGATGGCAAGGCCGTCAAGCTTGGGTTCCACCGAAAACTCGATATCGCCGTGCCCGAGCATCTCCTCGATGCGGGCGACGAACTCCTGCACGCCATCGTCGCTGAAGGCGTTGGCGAGCGACAGCATCGGCAGTGCGTGGGTGATCGCCGGGAAGTCGCCCTCCACCGGCGCCGCCCCGACGCGCTGTGTCGGCGAGTCCGGCGTCAGCAGTTCCGGGTACTGCTGCTCCAGGCGACGCAGCTCGTGGAACAGCTTGTCGTACTCGGCATCCGGAATCGTCGGCGCATCGAGCACATGATACCGATAGTCATGCGCGCGGATTTCCTGACGCAGTTGGGCGACTCGATTGGAGACCTCAGGGCTGGTCATTGCCATCACCGGAAGAGCATTTGTCCGCAAACGACGCAAAGCGCGCAAGGAATTACCAGCCCGGCTTGATCTGCATCTGCTCGCGCTTGCGGTCGAACGCGCGCAGCTCGTCGCGCAACGCGGCGATGCGCTGGCGACCGAGCGGCGTGCGCTGGTCATCGAGCAGTTGCGCGCCGAGCAGGTCGGAAAAGCGCTGCGCGGCGGGCAGCATGGTGTCCCAGGCATCCAGCGCCGACAGCGGGCCCGGCAGCGTCAGGAACACCACCACACCTGGCGTGCTGAATTGATCCATCTGACCGAGATCGAAAACGCCGGGGCGCACCATGTTGGCCATGCTGAAAATCGGCCCCAGCTCGGGTTTGCTGTCGACCAGTCGATGAAAAATGCCGAGATCGCCGTATACGAGGCCAGCCTTTTCCGCGGCGACCACCAGTTCCGGCCCGTTCAGCGTGTAGCCGTCCTGGGCAACGACGTACAAGCTGATGATGCGCTCGTGTTGCTCGCCCTCGCGCTGACCGACACGCTGGTGCGGCGACTCAACGCGGTCCTCCTGCTCGCTCAGACCGTCGACGCGCAGGTCCGACAAATCACCGGCAACCGGGTCGTGATGCCATGGCGCATCCGGCAACGCCGAAAAAGGTGCTTCGCCGTCGTCGCCTGCCAGCACCGGTTCGCGCCTTGCGAGGTCGCGCCTGGCCTCTGCGCCGGCGCGCCGCGCCGGCCGGCCGTACCAATAAATGACGCTCAGCACGATGATGCCGAGGATCAACAGCACGATGCGCAATTCAGTGGCAGACATGGCTTGGGGACTAATTCGGCTCGAATCCAGCGCGCAGCATACGCAACCATCGCGCACACGCGAAACGCACCGTGATGCGGGTCATTCCTGGATCAAGTTCCTTGTTGATTGGCGGTGCGCTACCGTTATCATCGGTGCGGTGTCCCCATCCCCGGCGATTGCGCGTGTCATTCCTCGATCGACTCAAGCGCGAAGCGGACCAACAACGGCAACAAGCCGAGCAACAGGCGCTGGAGCGGGAACAGCGCGAGACGCGTTACCGCTCGCAGATCGAGCCGAAGATGAAGGCCCTGCTCGCGTACCTCGAAGGGTTGGCGGCGACCCTGCTTGAGGTCAAGCCCGCGATCGTCGTGCGCATGGCCATCCAGGGTTACGGTGAGCTTTGCGCCGTGCCCTTTTTTGACTACAAGATTGAGCACGAACGCCGCCACCGCAGCTTCACGATCACCATGACCTGGAGCATGAAGGTCGATGGCGAGCGTGCTCCGATCGTGCGTGCCGATGGCGTTACCCGGGTCAAGGCGCTGACCAGCATCTTCCGCCAGTACCATCTCGGCGGCATCAAGGAAGAGAAGCGCACACCGCAGGGCGAACTTTCGTGCGCCACCTTTCACGCCCGCGGTTACATCAAGGCGCGCATGGAAGCAACGATCTCGGCAGACGACCCGGTCTTGCGACTGATCTTCGACAATGCAAGCTGGCTCGGCGCCAGTCGCCGCCAGGTGCCGTGGGAGCAGATCGACGACGACCTGTTCGACCGCATCGCGCGCTTCATAGTCCGTGAGGACGATTCGCTGTTCACCGAGGAATTGTCAGACGCGCTGAAGCAGAAGTTACGCAGGGAACCGCAGCCGCCTGCGCCTGCAGTCCCGACCGCGGCGGCCGCGCGTGACGCCGCGCCGCGGCCGGTCAGTCACGCTGCGCCGATCGCGGCGCAAGCATCCGTACCGGTACCCGCAGCACCGGCACTGAAGCCAGCACAATCGCAAGACACGGCTTCTGCGCCGGGCAACGCTGCCGCGCTGGCGCTGATGGCGCAGGGCGAGATGATCGAGATCGACGAAAGCAAGCTCGGTCTGGCCGACTTCAAGGAATCCGAGCAGCCGTCGAGCGTGTTTTCTGCCGATGCCCTGCGCCGGGCAGCACCCGCGCCGAAACTCGATTCGTCGCCACTCACCACCGCTGTCGGCACGATCCCGGCGCCGCCGCCGGTTGCCGCAGGTGAGGTCATCGCGATCGACGAAAGCAAGCTTGGCCTCGACCTCGAACCGGCGCCGATCGTGATCGAGCGCGTGCCGGTCATGGCACCCATGTCGTCGCCGCTGCCGGCGACTCCTGCTGTTCTGCCGCCCGCGGCCGCGACGCCGCAGTCCCTGCAAACGCCAGCTCCGCGCCCCTCGGCACCCGCAAACGCTGCGCAGTTGCCCGCGGAGACCGCTGTGCAGCGAGCGGCGGTGCAACCGCCACGCCCGCCAGCCGTCGCTGCGGCGCCGTCCGAGCCCACCAGCAACCAAGCTGCGCCGACCGAGGAGGTGCAGGAGCGCGATGCCGCGCTGTTCCGTTTGCGCATGCGCGCGATGATGGCGCGCCTGCGCAGCGACGAAGCCGGCGACGCCAACGGCTGATCGCGCATCCGCCGCGATCGCGCATCCCGCTCGACCCGGCTCAGATCAGGCGAATTTCGCGCAAGCGCTCGAGCAGATAGTCATTCGCCGTGATCGGCTGCGGATAGCGGCTCGGGTTGTCGGCGGTCACACATTGCGCCAGCACGTCGATCGGGAAGTCCGGGTTGGGGTGCAGGAAGAACGGCACCGAATAACGCGGTTGTCGCGAGTTGGCGCCGGGCGGGTTGACCACCCGGTGGGAGGTCGACGGATAGACGTGGTTGGTGAGGCGTTGCAGCATGTCGCCGATATTGACGACGATGGCGTCGCCCGCGGTGGTCACCGGCAGCCATTCGCCCTGGCGCGTCAGCACCTGCAGACCTTCGGCGCTGGCGCCGACCAGCAGTGTGATCAGGTTGATGTCCTCGTGGGCACCGGCGCGCTCATTCGGCACCTCGTCTTCGGTGATCGGCGGATAGTGGATCGGCCGCAGGATCGAATTGCCGAAGTGGGTCTTGTCGTCGAAGTAGTGTTCCGGCAGATCGATGTGCAGCGCCAGCGCGCGCAGCACGCGCGAGCCCAACCGGTCGAGCGCCTGGTAGAGGCCGTAACCCAGCTCGCGGAATTCGGGGACCTCCTCGGGCCACAGGTTCTCCGGCATGACCTCGGCATACGGCGAGTCGCGCGGAATTTCGCGACCGATATGCCAGAACTCCTTGAGATCGGGGTGCTGCGAATCCTTCGCGGTCTCGACCATGAACGGCGTGTAGCCGCGTGCCCCGCCGCCGCCTTCGACATGGTAGCGACGCTTGGTGGCCTCGGGCAGGTCGAAGAAGCGCTTGAACGCGGCATAGGCACCATCGATCAGGCGCGAAGGAATTTCGTGCCCGGAAATGCAGCAAAAGCCGAACTCCCGGTAAGCGCGACCGAGTTCGCCGACGAATGCCGCGCGATCGCTGTCGAAGCGACGAATGTCGAGAGTAGGTACGCCAGCCATGCTTGCCAGTCCCGCGACTTTGAAAAGGCGGCGAGTCTAGCAGCCTGAGCGTTTCCCCCGCGCCGTTCCGGGGGAAACAGTCGAAGGACGAACGCTGGCATTGCGGAATGACGACCCATCGGCGATCGGATCCCCCGTCACGAGCAAATGCTGTTCACATCCCCAACGCACGCATCGTCGCGACCAGCGCGTATGCCAGCCCTGCGGTCACCGGAATGGTGAACACCCACGCCCACAGGATGCGTTCGACCACCGTCCAGCGCAGTGCGTTAGCGCGTTTGGCGAAGCCGACGCCCATGATCGCGGTGGAGATGCTGTGGGTGGTCGAGACCGGCATGCCCAGCATCGCCGCGCCGGACAGGATGGTCGCCGATGCGGTTTCCGCGGCGAAACCATGGATCGGGTGCAGCTTGACCATCTTGTGGCCGAGCGTTTTGATGATGCGCCAGCCGCCGGTCGCCGTACCTGCGGCCATCACCAGCGCACAGGTGACCTTGATCCAGGTGTCGATGCCACCGTCGTTGGTGCCGGGGTGCAGAAAACCGAGTAAATCCGGAAGCCTGTCCAGCGTGCCCGCGGCCTCTGCCCCGAGCAGCGCCAGCGCGATGATGCCCATGGTCTTCTGGGCGTCGTTGAGGCCGTGGGCGAAGCCCATGTAGGCGGCCGAGGCCAACTGCGCCTTGCCGAAGAAGGCATTCACGAAGCGCGGTCGCGCCAGGTGCGCCAGCCAGCCGCCAGAGCGCGCCATCGCCGCGATGATCGCGAACAGCAGGCCCATGAGGATGACGCCGAGCAGGAAGCCGATGATCGGCGAACTGATCATCGGCACCACGACCTTGTAAAACAGGCCGCCGCCCCTGTACCAGGGATCCGCCTCCTGCGCCCAGACCAGCGCTCCGGTGTCGCCATCGGCAGCCGCCACCGCCGCTCCGCACAGTCCGCCGATCAGCGCGTGGCTCGAACTCGACGGCAATCCCCACCACCAGGTGATCAGGTTCCAGATGATCGCGCCCAGCAGCGCGCACAGCAGCACACCCGACGTGATCGTTACCACGCTGGAATCGACCAGGCCGCTGGCAATGGTCTTGGCGACGGCGTCGCCGGCCAGTGCGCCGATCAGGTTCATCGATGCGGCCAGGCCGACTGCCTGAAGCGGGGTCAGCACCTTGGTGGCGACCACGGTGGCGATCGAATTGGCAGTGTCGTGGAAGCCGTTGATGAATTCGAACGCCAGCGCGATCGCGATCAGCAGCAGCAGAAGGGCAAGGGCCACGGTCGGCCTCAGTTGTTCTTGAGAACGATCTGGTAAGCGACCACCCCGGCTTCTCGACAGCGGTCGATGGCCTTCTCCAGGATCTCGTAGAAGTCGTGCACCATGAAGGTCTGGATCGGATCGTATTTGCCGGCATACAACTCGCGGTAAAGCTCCAGCATCAAGCGGTCGGCCTCGACCTCGATCGCCCGCAAGCGGTCCGACAGTACCTTCATTGGCTCGATCTTCATTGTGCGCAGTTCGTGCACCATCTTGCCGACGACTTCGGCGGCGTCGACCAGCATGCGTGCGCGCGGCACGAAGTCGATGCCGTGGATGCGTTCGCCGGCAAGCACGTAGCGTTCGGCAAACTTCTCCACCGTTTTCGGAATGCGATACAGCGCGTTGCCAAGCGCTTCGATGTCCTCGCGCTCGAGCGCGGTGATGAAGGTCTTGACCAGTTCGCTGCGAATCGCCTCGGCGACCCGGCGTTCGCGCTCGCGGGCCAGCCGGAATTCCTCCAGCGAGGGCTGGCTGGACTTGCATTCGACCAGTGCCAGCAGCGCCCGGGTGGAGTCCAGCGCGGCGGCGGCGCTGTCTTCCAGCAAGCCGAAGAAGCGGTCGCCCTTGCCGAAGATGGTCTGCAACGAAAACATGGTGCCCCCGCGGGTATCGCGATGATGAAGGTTTTGTGAAGTCGCGGATGCTCGCTCAGTCGGGGGTATCGGCGCCAGTGGGCAGGCCACCGGCGACATCGATCAGTTCGCGGATCAGTGCGGTCGCATAGGCGCCGGGGGGCAAGCCGAAGCACAGCCGCAATGGTTGGCCGGACGCACTGCCATCGACCAGCCATTGCCACTCCAGGCGCTCGGGAATGGCGCGCAGCGGCCTTCGCTCCGATTCGACGGCGGCCGCCAGCAGACCGGTCGCAAGGTCCGCGTTGGCACCGGCGCAATCCTGCTCGAGCGCAGCGCAGGCGCCGGCGGTGGGCGACGGCGGCTGTCCCCACAACGGGCCGGTCGGGTGGATGTCTCCCGAAGCGCAGCGTTGAATGAGGACTTCGTCCGGCTCAACCGGCCCGAACCAGGCGCGCCGACCGGCGAGATTGCACAGATCGCCGGCGATCACATGGTCCCAACTGCCTTCGCGCACGCGACGGTCCAACACCGCGTTGAAGATCGCGCTGCGCGCCGCGGACAGCGCGAACGAGCGCTCGCTGCGCTCGAGCTGCTCGCCGGCGAATAGGCGTCGCGCCAGTTGCAGGTTGCCGCCGGACTGGCCAAAGCGCTGCTCGCCGAAGTAGTTCGGCGCGCCGCGATCGCGCAGACGCTCGAGCACCATATGCGCCCGTTCGCGATCGCCAACCACTTCGCGCAGCACCAGTTCGAAGCCATTGCCGACCAGTGCCCCCCGTTTCAACTTTCGCGAATGGCGCTGCACACCGAGCACCCGTACCCCAGCCAGTTGCAGGGTCGACCAGTCGACGCTGCGTCCTGGCAGCTGCACGGTAAAGTGCTGGCGCGCAACCGCATGACGGTCCTTCAGGCCGGCGAAGCCGACCGCCACCTGCGGCACCTTGGCGAAGCGTGCCAGTCCGCGCGCAACCCATTCGGTGTTGGCGCCGCGCTTCTCGATCCGCAGCAGATCGTGCTCGCCGAGACCGTCGGCGGCGAAACTCAGCGTCTCCTCGACGACAAAGTCCTCGGGCGCAGATTTCAGCACACCGCGCAGCGGCGGCCCGCCCCAGGCGTATGCGAGGCTCATGGCGCGGTGCCCACTGCGTCATGGAGATGCACCCGGACCGTTGACCTCGTCATTGAGCGTCGCCGACCGGATGCAGCAGCACCACCGCCTGCACGGCGATGCCCTCCTCGCGTCCGGTAAAGCCCAGGCGCTCGGAAGTGGTCGCCTTGACGCTGACGGCATCGACCGCGCACGCGAGGTCGGCGGCGATGCGTTCGCGCATCGCCGGCACATGCACCGCCAGCCGTGGCCGTTCGCACACGACCACCAGGTCGCAGTTGCCGATTGCGTAACCGCGCGCTGCGATCAGCGCACGGCAATGTCGCAGCAGCGCGCGGCTGTCGGCGTCGCGCCAGCGCTCGTCGCCGGGCGGAAAATGCTGCCCGATGTCGCCCAGCGCCAATGCGCCGAGCATGGCGTCGCACAGCGCGTGCAGCGCCACGTCGCCATCGGAGTGCGCAACGATGCCGTGGCCGTGGGCAATGCGCACGCCACCCAGCATCACATGGTCGCCGGGCCCGAACGCGTGCACGTCGTAGCCGACGCCGATGCGCGGCCAATGGCTCATGCCGCCTGCGCCCGGAGCAGGAAGCGCGCCAACGCCAGATCGTGCGCGGTAGTCACCTTGATGTTGTCTTCGGCCCCCTCGACCAGGATTGCCTTGGCCCCCGCCCATTCCATCGCCTGAGCTTCGTCGGTCGGGGTCGTTCCGCGCACCCGCGCGGCGGCGAGCGCGTCCGCAAGTGCCCTGCGCCGGAACAGCTGCGGCGTCAGTGCACGCCAGAGCTCGCTGCGGGACACGGTTTCGGCCACTTCGACACGCTGCTTGGCGACCGTCGCTGGCGCCTGACGCTTGATCGTGTCGCGCACCGGCGCCGCCAGCAAGCCACCGTCGCCGTCGCCGACGGCATCGATCAGTCGATCGACATCGCACACCCGCACGCAGGGCCGCGCAGCGTCGTGCACCAGCACCCAGGAATCGGCGCCAGCCTCCGCCGGCAATGCGTTCAGTCCAGCCAGCACCGAGTCGGCGCGCTCGGCGCCACCTGGCGCGGTGAGCAACGGCTTGTTGCCGATTTCCGACCACCCCGGCCAATGCGCATCGTCGGGCGCCAACACCACCATCAGTCCGCGCACCCGCGGGACCTGCGCCAGCCGCGTCAATGTCCAGTGCAACAATGGCCGACCCTCGACGTCGGCATATTGCTTGGGCCGCTCCGCGCCGAAGCGACGTCCGCTTCCCGCCGCCGGCACCACAACCCAGATCATTGCTTGGTTTCCTCGGCGCGCGCCGCGGCGGCCGCGGCCGCGCGCTTCGGTTCGGCCACCTGAATCAGCTTTTCGCCTTCCTTGATCATGCCGAGCTCCGAGCGCGCGCGCTCCTCGATGGCATCGCGACCGGTCTTCAGATCCTCGACCTCGGCCGAAAGCGCCTCATTGCGTCGGCGCAGCGCCGCGTTCTCGGCGCGCTGCACGTCGAGCGCCTTCTCCAGCTCCCAGACGTCATTCATGCCACCACGAAACCACAGCTGGTACTGCAGTGCGACCAGCAGCAACAGCAGCAGGAGCAGCAACCAGCGCATGGTCGGAGCTTGGCCTCAGCGATCGAAGCGGAAGGCATCGCGTCCGGCGTAGCGCGCCGCACTGCCGAGTGCTTCCTCGATGCGCAGCAACTGGTTGTACTTGGCGACCCGGTCGGAGCGGCACAGCGAGCCGGTCTTGATCTGGGTTGCGGTGGTCGCCACCGACAAATCGGCAATGGTGGTGTCCTCGGTCTCGCCGGAGCGGTGCGAAATCACGGCGGTGTAACCGGCCTGGTCGGCGAGCGTGATCGCAGCCAGCGTCTCGCTCAACGTGCCGATCTGATTCAGCTTGATCAGTATCGAATTGGCGATGCCCTGGTCGATGCCCTGCTGAAAGATCTTCGTATTGGTAACGAACAGATCGTCGCCGACCAACTGGGCGCGCTTGCCGACGCGTTCGGTCAGCAGCTTCCACCCGGACCAGTCGTCTTCGGCCATGCCGTCCTCGACGGTAATGATCGGGAACTGGCGCACCCAAGACTCCAGGTAATCGACCATTTGCTCGCTGGTCAGCCAGCGCCCCTCGGATGCCAGATGGTAGCGGCCGTCCTTGTAGAACTCGCTGCTGGCGCTGTCCAGGCCGAGCATCACATCCTCGCCGGCGCGATAGCCGGCTTTGCCGATCGCCTCGAGAATGACCTCGATGGCTTCTTCGTTCGAACGCAGGTCGGGTGCAAAGCCACCCTCGTCGCCCACCGCGGTGGCCAGACCGCGCCCCTTGAGCACGCCCTTGAGTGCATGAAAGATCTCGGTGCCGGCTCGAAGCGCCTCGGAAAAACTGCCCAAGCCGACCGGCAGCACCATGAACTCCTGCATGTCGACACTGTTGTCCGCGTGCGCACCACCGTTGATGATGTTCATCATCGGCACCGGCAGCATCGGCGTGCGCGCGCCGGCGAGATGGCGCCACAGCCCCTGGTTGCGGCTCGCAGCAACCGCATGCGCGTTGGCCAGCGACACGCCCAGCAAGGCGTTGGCGCCCAGCCGGCTCTTGTTCTCGGTGCCGTCGAGTGCGATCAGTTTGCCGTCGAGGGCTTGCTGATCGGCACCATCCATGCCCAACACGCCCTCGGCGATGACGCCATTGACATGACCGACAGCCTTGCGCACGCCTTTGCCGAGATATCGCGTCTTGTCGCCATCGCGCAGTTCGATCGCCTCGCGCGACCCGGTCGATGCGCCGCTCGGCACCGCTGCACGCCCACGATGACCGCTGGACAAGGTGACTTCCGCTTCGAGCGTGGGATTTCCGCGCGAATCGAGGATTTCGCGAGCGTGGACTTGGGTGATGGTGGTCATAAGAAAGGAGGAAGATGAAAAGGGGGAGAGGGGGAGCGCAACCTGATTGCGAGCCGCACACCAAGAATAGCCGTATGGAGGGGCTGTGAGGGGCGGGCAATCCGCGGGCGGCTCGTTCAATCGACGTCAATTGCTCACGCGGAGGCGCGGAGGGTCAACTGGCACCCGCCAGGACCAACGGAGCGCGCGGCACGTGCTCCCGATCACATCAAAAGCCTCGACCCGCTCTCCTCCGCGTGAGCAGTTCTACAGCCCATCCTCATCGAACGGCCGCGCCTTGACCGCGCGATCGAGCAGCACCAAGGTCTCGAGCAATGCTGCCATGCGCGGCAGCGGCCAGGCGTTCGGGCCGTCTGAAAGCGCCTTGTCCGGATCAGGATGGGTTTCCATGAACAAGCCGGCCACGCCGACCGCAACGGCCGCCCGCGCCAGTGCGGGGACAAACTCACGCTGTCCGCCGGAACTGCTGCCCTGCCCGCCGGGCAACTGCACCGAATGGGTCGCATCGAACACCACCGGCGCGCGGGTTTCCCGCATCACCACCAGCGAGCGCATGTCCGACACCAGGTTGTTGTAGCCGAAGCTGGCGCCGCGCTCGCAGACCATGATCTCATCGTTGCCGACGTCGCGCGCCTTGCGCACCACATGCTTCATGTCCCATGGCGCGAGGAATTGTCCCTTCTTGATGTTGACCGGCTTCCCGGCGCGGGCGACGCTCTGGATGAAATCGGTCTGCCGGCACAGGAATGCCGGCGTCTGCAGCACGTCGACCACCGCTGCGACTTCGTTCATCGGGGTGTACTCGTGTACGTCGGTCAGCACCGGCACGCCGATCTGCCGCTTGACCTCGGCCAGCACCTTCAGTCCCTCCTGCATGCCCGGCCCACGGAAGCTGGTGCCCGACGAGCGGTTGGCCTTGTCGAAGCTCGACTTGAAGATGAAGGGGATGCCAAGCCCATCGGCGATCTCCTTGAGCCGGCCGGCGACATCGAGTTGCAGTTGCATCGACTCGATGACACACGGGCCGGCGATCAGGAAGAGCGGTCGATCGAGGCCAATTTCGAAGCCGCACAGACGCATGGTCGCAGATTGCCGGTAGTTGTCAGTTGGTTGGTGAAGCGGTTGTTCGGTGTTGGTCGTTGGCGGCAAGGCAAAGTTGGCGCTGCGGGCTTTTGCTGCCGACCACCAACACCGATCAACCAGCAACCCTCGGTTACGCCGCGACGGCGCTGTTCGCCTCGGCCACCCGCGCCGCCTTGTGCGTCCTCGCCGCGCGCACAAAGCCCTCGAACAGCGGATGCCCATCGCGCGGATTGGAGGTGAATTCGGGGTGGAACTGGCAGGCCAGATACCACGGGTGATCGGGCAATTCGACGATCTCGACCAGCAGGTCATCGATCGAGCGGCCCGAAATCACCAGTCCCAGTTGCTCGAACTGCTGTCGGTAAAAGTTGTTGAACTCGTAGCGATGACGATGACGCTCGCGGATGATCTCGTTGCCGTACAACTGCCGCGCCAAGGTGCCCGGCTTCAGTCGGCATTCCTGAGCCCCCAGGCGCATGGTGCCGCCGAGGTTGGACGTCGCCGTGCGCCGCTCGACCTCACCGCTGCTGGTCCGCCATTCGGTGATCAACGCAATGACCGGATGCACGCAGTCGCGGCAGTTTTCGGTGCTGTTGGCGCCATCAAGCCGCGCAATCGACCGCGCGAAATCGACCACCGCAGCCTGCATGCCGTAGCAGATTCCGAAGTACGGGATCCGATTGAGCCTTGCGTGGCTCGCTGCGAGCACCTTGCCTTCGAAGCCGCGTTCACCGAATCCGCCCGGCACCAGAATGGCATCGGCGCCTTCCAGCACCTCGACGCCGAAGCGTTCGACGTGTTCGGACTCGACCCAACGCAGGTTGACCCGCGTGCGCTGGCGAAGACCGCCATGGCGCAACGCCTCCGACAGCGATTTGTAGGCGTCGGAATGCTCGACATACTTGCCGGCAATCACGATCTCAACCTCGTCCTCGGGGTGCTCACACGCTTCAACTACTGAATCCCATTCGGAAAGATTGGCGGGTCCCGCCGCTAATCGAAGACGATCAACGACGATCTGGTCAAGCGACTGATCGTGGAACCACTTCGGAAGCTTGTGAATGATGTCGACGTCGATTGCAGAAATGACCGCGTTGACCGGGACGTTGGTGAACAGCGCAATCTTGCGGCGCTCCGATTCCGGCAGCGGCTGCTCCGAACGGCACAGCAACACGTCCGGCTGGATGCCGATCGAGCGCAACTCCTTGACCGAGTGCTGCGTCGGTTTGGTCTTGATCTCGCCGGCAGCCTTGATGAACGGCACCAACGTCAGGTGGATGAACAGCGCATGCTCGGGCCCGCGCTCGATACGGATCTGGCGAATCGCCTCCAGGAATGGCAACGACTCGATGTCGCCGACGGTTCCGCCGACCTCGACCAGCGCGACGTCATAGCCCTGGGTGGCCTCATCAATGCAGCGCTTGATCTCGTCGGTGATATGCGGGATCACCTGCACGGTGGCACCGAGGTAGTCGCCGCGACGCTCTTTCTTGATCACGTTTTCGTAAATGCGGCCGGTGGTCACATTGTTCTTGCGCGTCATCCGCGTGCGCAGGAAGCGTTCGTAGTGGCCGAGGTCGAGATCGGTTTCGGCGCCATCGTCGGTGACATAGACCTCGCCGTGCTGGAACGGGCTCATCGTGCCCGGATCGACGTTGATGTACGGGTCCAGCTTCATCATCGTCACGCGCAAGCCGCGCGATTCCAGGATTGCAGCCAGTGATGCAGCAGCGATGCCTTTGCCCAGGGAGGACACGACACCACCGGTGACGAAGATCAGGGGGGTCATTGCGGAATTCCGGTGGCTACAAACCGGGGCCATAGTCTACCTGCGCGCAGCCGGTTGCGCCCACGGCAACTTCAGGTTTGGGTACCATCTCGCTTATCGCGTTCGAGATTCCGTGTCTTGTCCCTGCTGCGACGCATCAGTCCGTTCCGCTTCTCCGGTGAATCGCTCCCGTGCGCACTTTGCGGAGGGCGCGCGCGCACGCTCGTCGGCACCCGCGATCGCTACTGGATGCCGCTGCGCAACGTGCTGTGCAGCCACTGCGGTCTGGTGTTTCTCGACCCGATGCCGACCGCAGAAGATATCGAGCGCTATTACCGCGACGAGTACCGCCAGCATTACCACGGCGACTCGCAACCTCGCGCCAAGGCGTTGCTGCGCGACGAGCGCGGAGCCCGCGAGCGCGTCGCCATGCTCGCCCACCTGCTGCGCAAGGGTGATCGCGTGCTCGATATCGGCGCCGGAACCGGCGCCTTCGTTGCCGCCGCCACTGCCGCCGGCTGGAAGACCGAAGGAATCGAACCGCACCAGGGATTTGCCGCATTCGCGCGTGAGCACTACCACGCAACCATCCATGGCACGCTGCTTGAAACCGCACCGCTGAAGGACGGCAGTTTCGACCTGATCACCAGTTCGCACGTTTTCGAGCACCTGCGAACGCCCGAATTGGCATTCGCCCGCGTACATCGCTTGTTGCGGCCCGATGGCATCTTCCACGTCAACGTCCCTGACATCTCGGACCCGCATCGAACCCCGAACGCACGCTGGCATTTTGGCCACGTGCACGGGTTTACACGGGAAACGCTGTCGATGCTGGCCTGGCGCAGCGGTTTCGACCTGCTGACCGACTCACCGGCGCACGGCCCGAATCTGCTGCTGCGCCGCCTGGAGCAGCCGGTTGCCGACTGGATGCGCTATCCCGACCACGCCGCGAACATGCAGCGGTTTTTCGTCGAGCACAGCAACTGGCGGCATTTCACCTCAGCCACGCCGTATCGACGGTTCCTGGCCCGCATGCGCCGATTCAGCCGCGAAAACCGGCAACTGCGGTCGTAGCGCCAACGCGTACCTCGCCCTCACAGAACATCTCGCATGTCTTTGATTTATATAGGATATTCTGTGCGCGAACAAGCGCACCGTCAGGGGCGATCGGGACTCTCTCCAAACATGCCGTAAGCAATTGATCTTGTTAGCCAACGCAACGATGA
>JAIMJQ010000088.1 GCA_020693165.1 Xanthomonas sp.
CCGGCCTCAATCGTTCGCGAACAGATCCGGCCCGTACTCGTCGATCAGCTCCAGCGCACGGCCGCCGCCGCGGGCGACGCAGGTCAGCGGGTCATCGGCGATGTGCACGTGCAGGCCGGTGACTTCGGCGATCAGCTTGTCGATGTCACGCAGCAGCGCGCCGCCGCCGGTCAGCACGATGCCGCGTTCGGCGACGTCCGAGCAAAGTTCGGGCGGGGTCTGCTCGAGGGCAATCTTGACCGCGCTGCAGATGCCGGAAAGCGGTTCGTGCAGGGCTTCCAGCATCTCGTTGCTGTTGATGGTGATGTTGCGCGGCACGCCCTCGGCGAGGTTGCGGCCGGCGACTTCCACTTCGCGCACCTCGGATGACGGATAGGCGCAGCCGACCTCGATCTTGATGCGCTCGGCACTGGCTTCGCCGATCAGCGTGCCGTGGTTGCGGCGCACGTAGTTGATGATCGCCTCGTCGAACTTGTCGCCGCCGATGCGCGCCGAGTTGCTGTAGACGATGCCGTTCAGCGAGATCACCGCCACTTCCGAGGTGCCGCCGCCGATGTCGATGACCATCGCGCCGCGCGCCTCGTGGATCGGAATGCCGGCACCGATCGCTGCCGCCATCGGTTCCTCGATCAGGAACACGTCGCGCGCGCCGGCGGCCTCGGCCGAGTCGCGGATGGCGCGACGCTCGACCTGGGTCGAACCACAAGGCACGCACACCAGCACGCGCGGGCTCGGTCGGAACAAGCGGTTCGGATGCACTTTGCGAATGAAGTGTTTGAGCATCGCCTCGGTCATCGTGAAGTCCGCGATCACGCCGTCCTTCAGCGGTCGCACCGTCATGATGTTGCCCGGCGTGCGACCCAGCATGCGCTTGGCTTCGGCGCCGACTGCGGCTACCGAACGCGGACCGCCCGGTCCCCGATCCTGGCGGATCGAGACCACCGAGGGCTCGTTGAGGACGATACCCTGGCCGCGCACGTACACCAGCGTGTTTGCGGTGCCAAGGTCGATGGACAAATCGGTCGAAAAAATACCGCGAAGCTGCTTGATGCCGAACATGGGGGAGAGCCTGATCGATACGGGACGCTCGGGGTCAAAAGGCCCGGGCGGGCAACCGTCTGCAATTTGGGGCGCGTCGGCCCTGGCATTCGGGCGGGCGGGCAAGAGTCGTGCTTAACCGGCGAAATCTAACAAGCGCAGGCCCGAGCGGACAAGCTAATTGCTTGCAGCTTGCGGGCATTTGCGCACATTTCGGACCCGGCGAACGGGTTGCCCGGATTGCAGGAGTCCCTCACAGGGCCCTTCGCGGCGCGCAATTCACCTCGCAGAAGGCGCTTCGGGCTGCTCGCTGATCCAGGCGCGGCGTGCGTCCGTGTCCATCCCCAGCAACTGCTGGTGCAATTTTCGACGATCCCCGGGTGCCCGTGCCTGGATGATCCGGCGCAGTTTCTGGCGTTCGGCCGGCGCCAGCGATTCAATCATTGCGCGCGTCGCGGCGCGGTCTTCGGGCGCAACCCGCTCCCATTGACGGCGCGCGTTCTCGGCCTGCTGGGTGGCGCGCAAGCCGGTCAGAAATCCCCGCCGCTCCTCCGGCGTCATGCTCTCGAAGCGGCGCCTGAGTTCCTCGCGCTGCTCCGGCGGCAGGTAACGGAAGCGCTCGAACTGACGCTTGAGCTGGCGCTGCTGGTCCGGGGGCAATTCCCGAAACGCGCGGTAACGCTGGCGAATCTGCTCGCGCCTTTCGGGCGGCAGGCTTTGCCATTGGGCAAAGCGGCCGGCTGCGGCAACGCGTTCGTCGGGGGTCAGCAACAACCAGCGACGGGCGCCGCGCACGAGCCGCTGCTGGGTCTGCACGTCGAGGCGTGCCCAGGTTTCGGCGTGCGGGGCGAGCACGCGCTGCTCTTCCTTGCCGAGTTCGGACCAGGACACCGGCTGCGACCCTTCGGCGGCGAACGCGCAGGCGGAGAATCCCAATAGCAGCGCCAGCAGGATCACGGGCCAGCGCCGCCAGGTGCAGCAAGGCTCAAGTGGAGCGCGGCGCAGATTCATCGCGGTCATCGTCCTCTGGCGGTGGGGGCGTCGTGGCATCGTCGGGCGTCAGTTCGCGGCGCTCCTCCAGCGCCATCGGGTCGACGAATTCACCCGCAGCGTCCTCGAATTCGCCCAGATACAGGAGCAGGTCAGCGCTGGGCGGCGCATCGGGCGGCGCTTGCGCGGTCGTTTCACTGGCGACGGCGGTCAGCATCAGCCATCCAAGGATTGCAGTTCCAGCCACGCGTAGAACTCCAGGTCTTCGATCATTTCGAACTCTTCGGTGCCGGCCAGCAATTCGATATCGTCGACGACGGGCGCTGCGACGACCGCGGGCATCGGCTCGGTTGGCTCGGGAACGCGAACCAGAACGTTCATGGCCAGCACCGCGGCGATGCTTGCAGCCAGCGCGTAGCGAAGGAAACCGGAAGTGGAACGGCGCCGGGTCAGGCCCACGTCGAGCGCGTGCTGGCGGGCGCGATTGAGCTTCGAAGCGGTAGCGGCATCGAGGCCGCGCGCATCCGCGTCCAGTTGCGAGCGCAATTGCGCCAACCAGCGCGATTCGTCGGTTGCGTTCATCGGTGGTCCTCCAGGCGCCTTTTCAGCGCGTCCATGGCACGAAACAGGTGGGTCTTCACGCTGCCTTCCGAGCACCCCATTGCGCCGGCAGTCGCAGCGACATCGAGACCCTCCCACACGCGCAGCAAAAATGCCTGACGCTGACGATCGGGCAAGGCCCTGAGTGCCGCATCGATTGCTCGTGCCGCCTCGCTGCCGTGCATGCGATCGAGCGGCCCGACGCTTGCAGGGTCGGCGACTTCGGTAAGCGGATCGAAGCCTTCCCCGTGCTCGTTGTCGAATTTGAAAAACACGCGCCAGCGGCGGCGCACGGACTGGCGTCGGTGGTGATCCTGGATACGGCTGTCGAGGATCCGCCAGAACAGCGGTGGCCAGTCCGATTCGGGCTTGCTGCTGTAGCTCTTGATGAAGCCGAGCATGCTGTCCTGCAGCAGTTCCATGGCGTCGTCGAGATCGTTGACCGCCAACTGCGCCATGCGCAAAGCGCGCCGCTCCACGCCGCGGAAAAAAGCATCCAGTCGACCGCGCAGGGCGACGTTGGCGTTGGCGTGGTCGGTCATGGCCCTCGGTTCGGAGTGCTCCAGCACGATCATCGTCGATCCCGTTGCAGCTTTCACGAGTCCTTGAACGCGGAGGGCCAGGTTCGGTTGACAGCGACTTGCTCGGGCTCGCCTGGTTGCTCGTGTTGTTGCGTTGCACAAAATGTTTTGCACAGGCTGACCTGCTCGGCCGGAAATGTTTCAGTATTGTCAAGAGGCGCGCGTGCGCTTCTTTCAACATATTGTTTTCATTGAACTTGACGCAATTGGCGACAGACTGACCAGGGGGCCGGGAAAGCCGTATTGGCGCGCCTCCCGGGCCTTGTCCAGAGCGTCATCCACAAGCTTATCCACAGGCCATGTGGATAATCGCGGGGAATAGTTCGCAGCCAATGACTTAGCGCCTATTGGTGAGTTGCAGTCGAGCTAGTTGCGCTAACTGAGGCGCGGTATTTTTTTGCCAGACGCCGGTGCCGAGGCCTTGACTTTTCCGGTCGGGCGGGCGGGCGCCGATACGCTCTGTCCCGCGGGGTTGTGCACAGTCGCCTGCGGGTCGCATCGCTGCGCGAGCCTATTCGGCGGGTTTCCGGCCCGGTGATCCCAACGCATTGAATTAAAGTGCTTTTTAAGCCTCGGGCAGAGACTGCCCGGTGGCCCTGGAGAGGCGTCCGGGCGCGCTCCCGGACCTTGTCGAAGAGACTCATCCACAAGCTTATCCACAGGCGATGTGGATAAGCCGCAGTAACGCAGGCGGGACGCCAACTTGGGCGACATTCCTCAGAAATAACGGTCGCATCCGCGCGATCGCGGGCGCCGCGTCCCGGGCCTCCCGGGCATGAATTCGTCAGCCGCCCCCAAGGGCAGACCGCAAGGACGTCACGGTGGGTTCATTGGCGTCGAGTTGCTCCGCTTCGACGAGGTCGGCGCGGGCCTGTTCCTGCGAGCCGCGTTCGAGCGAGCGCAGTCCGTTTTCGGCGTAGACGCGGGCGATGCGTCGCTTCAGTTCGGCGCCGTCTGTCAGCCGCGGGTCAACCGTTTCCAGCGCCGCGTAGTCACCGTGTGCGCGGGTGGCTTGTCCGGCAGACAGACTCCGCTCGATGCGCTGGCGCAGCGCGAGCGCAATCGCCTGCATCCCTGCGCGTGCCTGCTCGCTGCGCGGGTCGATGGCCAGCGCGCCTTTGAACTTGTCGTAGGCCGAATCGCCCGCTGGCTCCAGCCATTGCTCGCTGGCGAGCGCCAATTCGCCCTGCGCGATCAGTTTGTCGTGAGCGGCGATTCGCGATGGGTTCGGTGCTTTCGATGCTGCAACCGCATCGTCCAGACGCTCGCGAGCCCCCGCCAGGCCAGCGGTTCGCGGTGCCAGTTGCTGCACCCGATCCAGCAAGCGTTTGGCGCGATCCAGTTCGCGTGCGTCGATGGCCGCTTCGATTTGAGTCAGGGCGCCGGTCACGGCGCGCGCCAGCCCATCTTTCGCCTCGCCGTTGCCCGGCTCGATCGCAAGGACCGAACGGTAGCGATCGGCAGCGCTGGCATTGGCCGGTTCCACCAGACGGCCCTGTTTGGCGAGGCGGCCCGCCTCGCCGAGCAGGTCAGGTATCCGCGCGCGCTGGTCGATCACGGCTTTGCTCTTCGCGATTTCCTCAGCGAGTGCGGTGGCCATCGCGGCCGCCGAGCTGACCACGGCCAACTCACGCTGCAGGCGCTCGGCAGCGGTCGTGTCGCCAGCGGCGAGGTAAGAGCGCGCCTGTCCGGCGATTGCTGCGGCAACCCGATCTACGCCCTTCAGCGCTTCGGCATTGGCAGCATCCAGCGACAACGCCGAGGCAAAGCGCGCCAGCGCGCCGGATGGGCCATCGAGGCGACCCTCGGCCTCGGCGCGTTGCGCCGCAGCGAGGTCAGCTGCGCCGGTGGTGTCGGGTCCCGGTTCGGGTGCCGGTGGTGTCGGCGCCGGAACCGTTGCCGTAGCCGATGCTGCATCGGGCTGGGCGTCGGCCACCGTGCGCTCGGGCGGCTCCGGCTGTGGCGCAGGCGTTGGTGCTGATTGCGACTGCAGCCAGGCGGTGATCGCCGGGCGCTGCCAGTACCCAGCGCCGGCCGCAATCAGGATCGCCGCCAGCAGCACCCACCGGCCGGCGCGCGACGTCGGCACCGACTGCTGCGCGCGCGCGAACTGAGTGTGTCGCGGTGTCGCTCGCATGCCTTCATCTTCGACACGATCGATGTGTCCAAGCTGGGGTTCGGTGCGAACCGCATTCTGCGGGTCGTAAGCGGTCTTGCGTTCGCTGCGCAGCGATGGCATCGGGCGTGTAGGCGATTCGCCGACGCGGGCCAGCGCTGGCGTGGTGTGCGCGGACGCCATTTCCTTCTCGACCTCGGCCAGCGCCGCATCGATCTCGGCGCCGGTCTGGTAGCGGTCGCCGGGTTCCTTGGCCAGCATCCGATCCAGGATCGGCTGCAGCGCGCGGTATTCGGACGGCAACTGCGGCAGCGGCGCCGTCATGTGCATGATGCCGATCGCCAACGAGTCGCTGGCCTCGAACGGCACCCGCCCGGTGATCAACTGGAAGAACACGACGCCGAGGCTGTAGAGGTCGGCGCGGCCGTCGATCTCGCGTCCGCGCAACTGCTCCGGGCTCATGTAGTGCGGCGTGCCCACCACCGAGCCGGCCTTGGTCATCTGCGTGCCCGAATCCGCGGCGCGGGCGATGCCGAAATCCCCGAGCACGCAGGAACCATCCTCGCGCAGCAGGATGTTGTCCGGTTTGACATCGCGATGGATGAAGCCCTTGGCCTGGGCATAGTGCAGCGCGGTCGCGATCTCGCGCACGCAACGCAACGCCGGTTTCAGCGCCAGCGGCGGCGATCCGCGCTTCATCACCGGCCCGCCCGGCAGATACTCCATCGTGCAGTAATGAAAGCCGTTATAGACGCCGACGTCGTAAATGCTGACCACGTGGCGGTGATGCAGCTTCGCCGCGATGCGCGCCTCACGCAGGAAGCGCTCGCCGAAAGTGGGGTCGGCGGACAGTTGCGGCGCCATGATCTTCAGCGCCACCTCGCGCTCGACCGATTCCTGCATGGCCAGATACACCGACGCCATGCCGCCGCGCCCCAGCGGCTGCAGGATGCGGTAACCCGGGATTTCGGGAACGTGGTCGGCGCTCATTGCGTGGATGATGGCATGACTGCGGGCTTTGGGCGCGGCGGGGGGAGGGCCGATCCGAAGTGCGCTTTGGTCCTATTGACCCGCTTCTCGGCCGAGGTCGAGACTGACTGTGGCCGCCTGCAAGGATCCGTCGCCATGGCAACCGTCGACCGCAATCAACCGGCGAAACCCAACTCTTCGACCGCGAGCGCCGCCAGCGAGCGCGAAAAGGACCGGTTGCGCAACGTGACGCGCGTGCTTCACGCCGCCAGCAAGCCGTTGCGCATCCTCGGCGCACTGGCTTGGGCGCCGGAGGTCAAGGAAGCGTTCTTCGCCAAGGACGCGAAAGAGTTGCCAGTGGTGAGCTATCCCGCCTTCGATCCCGGCAAGTGCATTGAAGGCGTCCGTGAGGCGCGCCGCCAGATCGTGCCGGTGACCACCATCGATCTCTGGCTTGAGCGCCAGGCGCAGTCGATTGAACTCGGCGCTCGCATGCTGGCGGGTGTCGGCACGCCGGCCTTCTTCGAGTATGGCCGTCAACTGTACGGCGAGCCGAAGGTGCCGCTGCGCTATCTGCCAGTCACGCCGATGGATCTCGCGCAAAGCGTGGTCGACACCATCGACAAGCTCGCCCGGATCGAGATCCGCACTGCGCCGCCGGCCTGGCACACTGCGCAGAAGGTCGCCGATGACCTGGGCGTCGCCGTGCGCGCGCACTTCGGCGACCAGGCGCCGGCGATCGAACTGGTCGAGCGGCTTTCGGCCAACGCGCTGGCGACCTCGACCCGCATCCGCATCCGCAGCGGCGCACGTTTCACCGACCGCGATTTCGTGCAGTTGCTGCATCACGAGGGTTATATCCACGTCGGCACCTCGCTCAACGGGCAGGCCCAGGGCGATCTGCCGATTCTCGGCGCCGGACATCCGGGCACCACGCGCACGCAGGAAGGACTGGCGGTTTACGCCGAGGTCATCAGCGGATCGATCGAACTCGACCGCATGCGGCGTCTCGCCGATCGGGTACTGGCGATCCAGATGGTGATCGATGGCGCCGACTTCCTCGACCTCTACAAGTTCTTCCTCGGGCGCACCGGCGACACCGACCAGTCCTTCGAGAGCGCGCGGCGCGTGTTCCGCGGCGGCGTCATCAGCGGTGGCGCGCCGTTCACCAAGGATCTCGTCTATCTGCTCGGACTGCTGCAGGTGCACAACTTCATCCGCGCCAGCTTTGCCGCCGGACGTGCCGACTGCATTGCGTTGCTGTTTTGCGGCAAGCTCGATCTGTTCGACATTCCGGCTTTGTGCGAACTCTACGAGATGGGCCTGCTGCGTCCGCCGCGCTTCCTGCCGCCGTGGATCAGCGATCCGCGCTACCTGCTGGCGCTGATGACGTTCTCGACCTTCACCAGCCAGATGAATCTGGAGCCGATCGTCGAGGTCGCGCGCAAGTTGCTGCAGCGCGCGCCGATCGTGCGCATGCCCGGCGGTTGATGCCGATCGCCGCGGACACAGCGCAAGCCGATTCCGGCATGCCGGCCGGATCTGACGATTCCATGCCGAGCTACTTCAGGCTCTCCCCAATCGCCTTCAACGCAGCGTCGTCGCCGCTGGCGCTGAGCGCGTGCAGCAGGGTGCGACGGATCTCGGGGTCGCGCTGGTCGCGGTAGAGCGCGATCAGCACCGGCACGCTGCGTTCGGCCGGAATGATGTTGAGCGCGCGCACGGCGTGGATGCGCACCTTGATCGGCGCCGCCGAGCGCACCAGCGCGGCCAGCGCGTCGCTGTCGCCGGCGATGGCGAGCGCGTCGACGGCGCTGCGCTGGGCGTCGGCATCGGTCAGTTGCGGCAGCAGCTCGGCGACCCGGGCCGACTGCCCCATGGCGCCGAGCACGCGGATCGCGTGGCTCTGCAGCTCCGCATCGCTTTCGCCGCGCGCCACCGCCAGCACCAGATCGACGTGCCCGCCAATCAGGCCGGCGTCGATGACGGCGCGCTTCAGCGCCGGGTCGCCTTCGCGGCCGTAGTAGGCGATCAGTCGCGGCGTAACCGCTTCGTTTCCGGCCAGCGCCAGGGTCTGGATCGCCTCGCGCTTGAGTGCGATCGAGCCGTTGCCGGCAAGAATGGTCTCGATCGCCTCGACTGCCGCGTGCGGCGCGATCTGCACCAGGATGAACAGCGCGCGCTTCTTGATGCGATCGTTGTGTTCGCCGGCAAGCACCTGATTCAGGATCGGTACTGCCTTGTCCGGGCTGCTTACCATCAGCGCATCGAGTGCCATCATGCGCTCGCCCTCGCCGATGCCACTGGCGTCGCCACCCAGCAGTTCCTCGGCATCATCGGCCCATGCGCTATCAGGAAACTCCGCCAACAGTTTCTGACTGAGGCCAATGGCGCCGGGGCGGTCGCCGGCGCGGTCCAGCGCGTAGGCCTGCCAGTACAGCGCTGCATCGCGGCCGCCCTTTCCGGAGCGCGCCAGTTCTGCGTCCAGCGACCGGAATTGCTGCACCGCGCCGAGCCAGTCCTGGCGATCGAGCGCCGCATGTCCGGCACGGTACAGCGCCTGACTGGTTCCGGAAGCCGCCGGCAGGTCGTCGCCGGGCATGGCCAGTGCGGGGATAGCCAGGAACAGCAGCAGGCAGAAGGTGAGACTTCGCGCACGCAGGGTCATGGGGTGGTCGCTCAAAGTCGTTGGGTCGGGGCCGATTGCAGCTCGGCGAGCGCGCGCAATCGAAACAGCAGGTCGCCCGAGCGGATCTGTTCGCGGGCAACTCCGGCGCCGCCGAGCGCATTGTCGCCATCGTCATTGGCGAGTTCGCGCAGCACCGGCTCGAGTTCGCTCAGGAACTGCGCCAGCGCCGGCTTGCCGGCGCGCAGCGCGGCGGCCGCATACAGGCGGTTGCCCTCGACCAGCGTCGCCGCCAGTTGGTCGGAGCCGACCTCACCATTCACGGCGATCCGCAGCAGCCGCTCGGTCTGGCCGAGGTGGCGCGCCAAATGCGCCGCGAGCACACGGTCGCCGGCATCCGCTTCGAGCGCCAGAGGCGCACTCACCGACGCCGGCTTCGGCGCCAGCCAGGAGCGACCGATGACGATCCCGAGCCCGATGCTGGCCGCCAGCGCCACCGCCGGCAGCAGCCACTCGAACCGGATCGGTGACTGCTGCGCGTGGCGCGCGCCCAGCTGCGGCAGCAGCTCGCGCCAGATGCGATCGGCTGCGCCCGGGCTCGGATCGGCAACATCGAGTGCCGTCGCCGATGCGTCCAGCAGCCGCCGCAGCCCGGCGTAGCGCCGGGCAGTTTCGGCGTCGTCGACGACGGCTGCGGCGATCCACGCCATCCGCTCGGGCCCGAGGTCTTCGCCGAAATGGAATAACAGCAGTTCGTCGTCGGACGGTTGCTTCATGGCACGCTCGCTTCCAGGTGCGCCAGTTGCGCGCGCATCTTGCGCACGGCGCGGAATATCGCCTGCTTGCAGGCATTGACGTTGCTCGACAGCAACTGCGCAATTTCGCCGAGGCTGCGCTGTTCGAGATGGCGCAGCACGAATACGCTGCGCTCCAGCGCGGTCAGTTGCTGCAGCGCTGAACTGACGCCGCGCACGACCTCGGACTGGCTGATGCCGACGCTGGGGTCGGCCTCGCTGTCGACCACTTCGGCCAGCGCATCGTCGTTGCCGAAGTCGCCGCCCCGCCGCCGGCGCACGAACTCGATCGCCGTGTTCACCGCGATCCGGTGCAGCCAGGTCGCAAACGCGGCGCGACCGTCGAACTGATCGAGGCGCCGGTGCGCCTTGAGGAAGGTCTCCTGGACCGCGTCTTCGGCCAGCGTGGCGTCGCCGAGCAGGCGCGCGCACAGCGCATGCACCGCGCGCAGGTGGCGCTCGAACAGGCAGCGGAACGCGCGCACGTCGCCGCAGCGCGCGCGTTCGACCAGAGCGGGGTCCGAATCGGAGGTCATGCGGGGTTGGACGCAGCGGGAGGGGAAAAGGTTACGCCGGTGAAGCGGGTGCAGCAGGTGTTGGTTTTTGGTGTCGGTGTCGGCCGAAAGCCCGGCAAGGTCAGGGGCGTCTGCTTTCCGCCCTTTCCAACACCGACACCAACACCAACAACCAACACCGCTCCACCCGTGTACCAATGGACAACTGTGCGACCGGTTAACGCGCGCCTAACCTCCACGCCATCGTTGTCACACCGGATTCTGAGGGAGGAACGCACCATGTCGCTGCAGCCCAATCGTCTCGCATTTGCGCTCACGCTGGCGCTGGCCGCGCTGCCTGCTGCCACGCTGAGCGCGCAGGACGCCGAACCGGTCAAGGACCAGGACAAGTCCGAAGCCGCGCAGCTCGGCACCATCACGGTGACCGCGCGCAAGCGTGAGGAGACGTTGCAGGAGGTGCCGATCGCGGTGACTGCCTTCAGCGCGCAGAAACTCGACGATTTCAATGTCGAGGATCTCTCCGACCTCGATGCGCAGGTGCCGAACCTGACCGTCTACGCCGCGCGCGGTTCGTCGAGCACGATCACCGCCTACATCCGCGGCGTCGGCCAGGCCGACCCGCTGTGGGGCGTCGATCCGGGCGTCGGCATCTATCTCGACGACGTTTACATCGCCCGCCCGCAGGGTGCGCTGCTCGACATCTTCGACGTCGAGCGCATCGAAGTGCTGCGCGGTCCGCAGGGTTCGCTCTACGGCAAGAACACCATCGGCGGCGCGATCAAGTACGTGTCGCGGGGGCTCGATCCGGATTTCGGCGGCAGCGTCAGCCTCGGCCTCGGCACCGACAACCTGCAGGACTTCAAGGTCGGCATCAACGCGCCGCTGGGCGAGTCCGGCTGGGTGGCGCGCTTCGCCGGCGCCAATCTGACGCGCGATGGCTACGGCGAGAACATCCGCACCGGCCAGGACGTCAGCGACAAGGAAATCGTTGCCGGGCGCTTCACCTTCGGCTACATCGGCAGCGATGTCTGGTCGCTGCAGTTCACCGCCGACAGCATCGACGACGCTTCGGCGGTGCGCGGTGCCAAGATGCTGGCCGCCAACCGCTTTGCGCCGACTGCAGCGCCGCTCGGCAGCAATTACGACGTCCGCAATGGTATGCCGAACGTCAATGACACCACGATGGACGGCTACGGGCTGACTTTCAACTACAAGATCAACGACGACTGGAGCTTCAAGTCGGTCACCGCGTACCGCGAGTCCGATACCGAGACCAACATCGACTTCGACACGCTCCCGAACATCATCGCCGACGTCAAGGCCTTCTACAGCGACGACCAGTTGAGCCAGGAGTTCCAGGTCAACTTCGACAACGGCGGCAACTTCACCGGCGTCGCCGGCATGTACTGGTTCGATGCCAAGGCCGGCGGCACCGTGCTCAACAACTTCTTCAACCTGGCTTTCGGCAATACCAATGGCCAGGTCGACACCGATTCGATCGCCTTCTATGGCGAGGGCACGTACCGGTTCACCGAGCAGTGGGCGCTGACCTTTGGTGGTCGTTGGACCAGCGAGGAAAAGACTGTCGATATCTTCAATCAGACCTTCACTGACGCCACCTACTCGACGCCGATCGCTACGGTTTCCGACCTTAACGATTCGGTCGAATTCAACAACTTCTCGCCCAAGATATCGCTCGACTACCAGGCCACCGACGACACCCTGTTGTACGGCCTGATCTCGCGCGGATTCAAGAGCGGCGGCTTCAACATCCGCGCCAACATCTCCGCGGTGCCGGCGTCCGGCCGCCCGTTCGACGACGAAACCCTGACGACCTACGAGCTCGGTGCCAAGATCGCCTTCCTCGACCAGAGCTGGTTCTTGAACGCGGCCTACTTCTACAGCGACTACGAGGATGTGCAGCTGTCGATCTTTACCACCATCCCGAACAGCGATCCGCCAGCCTTCTTCGGCGACTTCACCAACGCCGGCGCGGCCACCGTCCAGGGCATCGAACTGGAACTGTTCGGCCAGCTCAGCGAACGCTGGGTGCTGCAGGGCAACCTCGGCTGGCTGGATGCCGAGTACGACGAGTACATCAGCGCCGGCGTCAACGTCGCCGATGCGCAGAAGTTCACCAATGCGCCGGAGTTCTCCGGGGCGCTGTCGCTGCAGTACATCCACCCGCTCGCCAACGGCGGCGAAGTGCGCAGCCGCGTCGGCTACAGCTACCAGGACAAGGTCTACCCGACCACCGACCTCTCCGAAGCCATCGCCCAGGACGGCTACGGCCTGTGGAACGCCAGCGTGATCTGGCAGATCGACGACAACTGGAAGGTTTCGCTGGAGGGCAACAACCTGGCCGACGAGGAGTACCGCACGACGGGCTACAACATCGCCGCGCTCGGCATCCTGACCGGCTTCTACGGCCCGCCGCGCACGGTGGCGCTGACCGCCCAGTACCAGTTCTGAGGCACAGCCTGCCGACCCCGCCGAGTGCGGGGTCGGTTTTTTGGCGTGCATCGGGAAAATGCGGGGCTGGAGACTGGGGGCTGGGGCGAGTTTCCTGGTGTCCTGTGGTGACCCCGCAGTCAGAACGGAATCCGCACTCGCGCCGACGTCCCGATTCTCGCGCCCCAGCCCCCAGTCCCCAGCCCCGCCTCTGGACGAGTCGCACTTGCGTCGCAAAACCGTGCTCAGTTCCAGCGCACGATGTAGCCTCTCCAGATGGACACCACCCCGATGACCCGCATCCTGATCGCCGATGACCACCCGTTGTTCCGGGCGGCGCTGACGCAGGCCTTGCGTGAACTGGTGCCGGGCGCGAGGCTGGTCGAGGCGGCGACGCTGGATGCGGTGCACGCTTGGCTCGAAGCCAATCCCGATACCGATCTCGTGTTGCTCGACCTGCACATGCCGGGCAGCCACGGTCTGGCAGGTCTGGCATCGATTCGCTGCCGCCACCCGGCGGTGGCGGTGGCGATGATCTCGGCCAACGACGATCCTGCGGTGATTGCGCGGGCACTCGATTTCGGCGCGCAGGCTTTCATCCCGAAGAGCGCGTCGCCGGCCGAGATCGGCGACGCGCTGCAGGCGGTGTTTGCGTGCCAGACCTGGGTGCCGCGTGCCTTGACCGGGCGCGCGACGATTGAATCGCAGGTCGACAAGGATCTGTCGCGACGACTCGCCTCGCTGTCGCCGCAACAGTTCCGCGTGCTCGAACTGGTCGCCCAGGGCAAGCTCAACAAGCAGATCGCCGATGCGCTCGGAATCCAGGAGCGCACCGTCAAGGCGCACCTGCAGGCGATCTTCGAAAAGCTCGGTGCGCGCAATCGTACCCAGGCCGGCGTCGCGCTGCGCCAGCTCGAACTGATCGATCCGGCGCGCCAGGTCGAGGTGGTGTGAAGCGGGGCACGGGGCACGGAGCGCAGCGCACGGGGGACTCCCGGCGTTGCCGAGCCACGGTGGGTCCAGACTGGTCTGGACGCTCTCCGGCTTCTGCTCCTGTGGCTCCAGACTGGTCTGGACGCTCTCCTGCTTCTGCTCCAGTGGGTCCAG
>JAIMJQ010000089.1 GCA_020693165.1 Xanthomonas sp.
AGGCGACACCGAAGTCCTTGAAGTCGCGCTCATGGGCGACCTGCATCGGCGCCACGAACTGCTCTGGCGTCACTCCCGCCTTCTCCGCGGCGAGCATGATCGGCGCGCCGTGGGTGTCATCGGCGCACACGAAGTACACCCGGTTGCCCATCAGGCGCTGCGCGCGGACCCAGATGTCGGCCTGGATATAACCGACCAGATGACCCAGGTGCAGATGGCCGTTGGCGTAGGGCAGGGCATTGGTGACGAGGATTTCGCGGCGTTGCATGTCGATGCTGAGTCGTCCGTGTATTGAGTCACGATTATGGCCCAGCGGCTCGGGGAACATTGCTCGGTCGTTTGCCAACTACCTGAATCAGCGCCAACCCCGCCGCCCGGGTTCAGAGCGAATTCAGCGATTTCGACTAGGCTTGAGCGACACCGGCATTGCAGCTGGTCTGACCGTTTCCGCAGGAGAGCGCGACGATGACGAAATTGAGTGTTCCGCTGTTGACCCTGGCGCTGACTGGTTTCGGCGTGGATGCGCTGGCGCAGGATTACTACGAGCGCGGCAGCGTCGGTTACGATTTTGCCAAGGTGGTCGATGTGCAGCCGGTCTACGAGAACGTCAATGTTGCCGAACCGCGCGAGGAATGCTGGAACGAACCGGTCACCTACGTGGAAGGTCCGGTCTATGGCGGACCGCGTTCGGCGACGCCGGAAATCGTCGGCGGCATCATCGGCGGCCTGATCGGCAACCAGTTCGGCAGCGGCAGCGGTCGCGCCGCGGCGACAGCCGCTGGATTCGCACTCGGCGCCTCGGTTGCCCACGACAACCAGTATCGGCGCTATTACAACAACGCGCCGCGCTACGAGCGCACGGTGACCGAACGCCGTTGCGCGCTGCGCGAGAACTATCGCAGCGAACGCCAGTTGATCGGCTACGATGTGACCTATGACTACAACGGCACTGTCGGCCGCACCTTCAGCGAACGCCAGCCCGGCACCGAAATCCGGGTTCGAGTTGCCGTCGAGCCCGCGGACTGACCCCGTAACGCTGTTGCTTCACCCTTGGAGGGTTCCGCGCCAGCGGCACCCTCAGCGCATCGGATATTCCTGCGACCAATCCTTGACCTGCGTCTTCGGCAGTTGCATCGATTCGCCGTGCCCGCTGAACGTCGCTGTCAGGCGCTCACCCGTTTGGGTTTCGACCTTGAGACGGATCAGCTTGGGTCCGGTCAGGTCGACGCAGGCGTCGATCGACTTGTAGGCCATCATCAGGCGGACCTCCTTCGCCAGGTCGATCTTGCGGACCGTGCATTCGACCGCACCGACGAACTCGCTGTCTTGCCTGTCGCTGGCGAGTGCGGAATCGTTCTTGGGGATGGCCCGGATGGCGCCGAACATGATGTCGACCGCCGGTGGGTTGACAACGCTGATATCGAATCCGGTGCCCGATTCCCTCAGGTAGCGGTTCGCCTGAAACAACCAGTTGCCATCGAATTCAGCGCTGCTTTGCGGCAGCGTGCGCAATACGAAGCTGGCGTTGCGGACACTGCCGGCGCCGATTGCATACTGGGTGCTGCCATCGCTCAGTAGCGCCTCGCTTTCGAAGCGGACGTTGGTGCCGTTGGAGATCGCGCGCAACGCTTGTGCGAACTCACCGACGGCAGCCGGCAAGGTCGGCTTCACCGCCGCTGCGTTGGTTCCCTTGCTTGCAGCAGCATCGTCTGACTTGGCCGGTCCGGTTCGCGATTCCGGCTCTGCATCGGCGTCGGGTTCGCCACTGCAGGCGCCGAGCACCAGCGTCAGCGCCATGGGCAATGCGATGCGCGTCATTCGATTCAGCATGGAGAACCTTCTCTTCTGGCAACAGGGGGAATGCCTGTCCCGCGTTGAGACCTCAACGCGGGCGCGTTGTTCCCTGCCAACGTCAAAGGTCGACGGCGCCACGAATCAGCGCGCGGCAGATCCCGCCGATGTGGATGCGGCCGTCGCCCGGGCTGCGCACATGCACGCGGCCATCACGGCCGACCGCATGTCCCTGGCTGGCGGCATAACGACCTGAAACTGCAGCCATTCGGCCCTGGGTCGCCAACCAGTCGCCGACGCACGCGTGCGCGCTGCCGGTCACCGGATCCTCGGGTACGCCGGTGGCGGGTGCGAATGCGCGCAGTTCCAGCGGGATCGGCAATTCCGGCTCGAACGAAAACACCGCGACGCCCTCGACCTGCAGCGTGCGGCTGAGGTTCGCGATCAACTCCAGGTCCGGCACCAGCGCGCGTACCTGGTTGCGGCTGGCCAACTCCAGCAACACCCAGCGCGCGCCGACATCGGACAGCAGCGGGCGCTCGCCAACGCTGGCACCGATGCCGCCGATCGCGCGCGGCAGCGCTTCGATGATCTCGGGCGACAACGCGCTGCGGCGCGCTGCCGGTGCCTGCACCGACACTACGCGCTCGTTGCCTGAGCCTTCGACGTGGACATCGAGCAGTCCGGCGCCGCATTCCTGCCGCAGTTGTCCAGCGTCCGGCTTGACCAGTCCCGCATCCAGCAGGGCCCAGGCAGTGCCGACGCTCGGGTGCCCGGCGAACGGCAACTCGGCCAGCGGTGTGAAAATGCGCACCCGATAGCTGGCCCCGGGCGCACTGGTGGGTACCACGAACGTGGTTTCCGAAAGGTTGGTCCACCGCGCGAAGCGCTGCATCGAGGCATCGTCGAGTCCGCCTGCATCGAGGACCACGGCAAGCGGATTGCCGGCCATCGGCACGGCGGTGAAGACATCGACCTGAACGAAGGGACGCAGCATGGCGACGGGCCCTGAATGCGAGTGGGCCGACGAGACTGGGCAAAGCGGGCGGGGATTGCAAGGAGGAGTGAGGTGTACGGACGTGGGGGAGCTTCGTCCACCGGGTTGAATTGCGCGTCAGAGCATTCAGGGCACCAGGGCATGAGGGTATGTAAGTGCTCAAGCAAGCTGGAGACCCCCTCTTGTCGTGCCCTCGTGCCCGACCTTCGCCTTGGCCTGACTCGATTGCTCATGTTGCAGTGCGGTAGGGTAGTCGACCGGATTGCATCCCATCGCGAGAGGGCACCACTACCACCATGCGCTGGATCGTACTCAAGTTTGGCGGCACCAGTGTGTCGCGCCGGCACCGCTGGGAGAACATCGGTCGATTGATGCGCTCGCGCCAGCAGCAGGGCTTCAAAGTGGTGACCGTGGTGTCGGCGCTGTCGGGGGTGACCGATGCGCTGAAAGCGATGGCTGCGCTGCACAGCGATCCGGCGGCAATGGCGGCGGCGGGCGAAGCACTGATCGAACGCCACCTGGCGTTCGCGCGCGAACTCGATCTGGCGCCGGAATTGCTCAATCCGCGCGTGGATGCGCTGCGCAAGCTGGTCGCCGACGTGCGCGCGGCCGCTGGTGGCTATGCCTGGCAGGCGGAACTGCTGGCGCAGGGCGAACTGTGGTCGAGCAACATCGGAGCTGCGTATCTCGCGAGCATCGGAGTCCCGGTGCAGTGGCTGGACGCGCGCGACTATCTGACCAGTCGCGAACAGCCGCTGCAGACCGAGTGGTCTCGATTTCTCAGTGCGATGTGCGATCCGCGCCCGAGTACGGCGATTCGCGACGACCTCGCTGCGCGCGGCGAGATGTTCATCACCCAAGGCTTCATTGCGCGCCAGCCCGGTGGCGATACCGTGCTGCTGGGACGCGGCGGATCGGATACTTCGGCGAGTTACTTCGGCGCGCTGCTGGGCGCCGAGCGCGTCGAGATATGGACCGATGTGCCGGGCATGTTCAGCGCCAATCCGAAGCAGGTTCCGGATGCGCGCCTGCTGCGTCGGCTCGATTACGACGAAGCCCAGGAAATTGCCACCACCGGCGCCAAGGTGCTGCATCCGCGCGCGATCGGCCCGGTGCGCGAGGTGCGCGTGCCGCTGTGGATCAAGGACACCGAGCGCCCGGAACTGCCCGGCACCGAAATCGGCATGGAGGCAGCCAGTGCCGCGCCGAGCATCAAGGCGATCTCGTTGCGCAATGGCATCACGCTGGTTTCGATGGAGTCGATCGGCATGTGGCAGCAGGTCGGCTTCCTCGCCGACGTGTTCGCCATCTTCAAGCGCCACGGCTTGTCGATCGACCTGATCGGTTCGGCCGAAACCAACGTCACGGTGTCGCTCGATCCCAGCGACAACCTGCTCGATGCCGGCATTCTGGAAGCGCTGTGCACCGACCTGGCGCGGGTCTGTCGGGTGCGCGTGATTGCCCCGTGTGCCGCGGTCACGCTGGTTGGTCGCGGCATGCGCGGCATGATGCATCGCCTGTCGGAAATCCTCGCCGAGATCGGTGCGCGCCGCGTGCACCTGGTGTCGCAGTCGTCGAACAACCTGAACCTCACTTTCGTCATCGATGCCGCCGACGCCGACGGCGTGGTGCCGAACCTGCATGCGCACCTGGTGCGCGCGCGGCTGACCGGCGCCGATGGCGATCCGGTATTTGGCCCGGCCTGGCGCGAACTCGAAGGCAGCAAGCCGCCGGCGGCGCCGTCCTGGTGGCAGCACGCGCGCGCGCAACTGTTGGCGCTGGCCGAGGGCGGCACGCCGACCTACGTCTATGCCGACAGCGTGGTGCGCGAACGCGCGCAGACGTTGAATTCGCTGAGCGCCGTTGATCGCCGCTTCTACGCGCTGAAGGCGAACCCGCATCCGTCGATCCTGCGCACGCTGGCAGCCCTGGGCTTCGGCATGGAATGCGTGTCGCAGGGCGAGCTCGATCACGCCCGCGCCACGCTGTGGCAGTTGCCGGCAGATCGCTTCCTGTTCACGCCGAACTTCGCGCCGCGCGCCGAGTACGCGCACGCGCTGGCGCTCGGGGTGCGCGTCACCGTCGACAACCTCGACATTCTCGAGTGCTGGGGCGAATTGTTCAGTGGCCACGAAATCCTGTTGCGCCTCGACCTGGGGCGCGGCCTTGGCCACCACGACAAGGTCAAGACCGGCGGCGACAAGAGCAAGTTCGGCATCGGCATGGCCGACATCGGACGCGCCATCGAGTGTGCGGATCGTTGCGGCGCGCAGATCTGCGGCCTGCACGCGCACCTGGGCAGCGGCATCTTCGACGTCGCGCACTGGAAGGCGGTATACGCCGATCTGGCGGCGCTGGCCGAGCGCCTGCCGGGTTTGCGCGTGCTGGACATCGGCGGTGGCCTCGGCGTGCCCCACGAGCCCGGCGATACCGCACTGCCGATGGCTGAGCTGGATGCCGCGCTGTCCGAGGTCAAGGCGATGTACCCGCGTTTCGAGCTGTGGATCGAACCCGGCCGCTACCTGGTCGCAGAGGCTGGCGTGCTGCTGGCCCGGGTTACCCAGACCAAGCGCAAGAGTGGCGTGCAGTTCGTTGGCATCGATGCCGGTATGCACACCTTGCTGCGCCCGGCGCTCTACGACGCCTGGCACGAAATCGTCAACCTGACGCGTCTGGGTGAGCCACCCGATGGTCGCTGGCAGGTGGTCGGACCGATCTGCGAATCCGGCGACGTGCTCGGTCGCGATCGCGCCATGCCGCGGCCGTTCGCGGGCGATGTGATGCTGATCGCCAATGCCGGTGCTTATGGCGCGTCGATGTCCTCGCGCTATAACCTGCGCGAGGCGGTACGGGAGGTGTATGACGATGAGCTTTGAAACGGCAGATGCGGGGCAGGTGGCAGGGGGCGCGGGGCACGGAAAAGCGGTGCACGGGGAGAGCCGCGCTGTGCGGGTATCCGACACCTGCTTTGGTGGGTCCAGACTTGTCTGGACGCTGTTGATTCTGGTTTGGAGAAGCGTCCCGACAGGTCTGCACCTACCAACAGCGTGCACCATTCGAGTCCTTCCCGTGCCCCGTGCTCCGTGCCCCGCCTTTGGGGCAAGAGCCCTCGCGGAGCACCTGCGATGAACTCGACCAAACCCCGCCCCGCCGCCACCACTTTCCGCCTGCGCGGTCGTGCTTACGCCGACGGCGAGGTGCGCCTCGAATATGCCTTCGACGATGGCGCGGCAATGGTCGAGCGGGTGCGCTTTCCGGGCGCGCCGGCGCAGGTGCCGGCCGGACGCGAGGCGGCGTTCGCGCGCGCACTGGCGTTGTTGCACGGTATTGCCGGCGTCAGCTACTACAAGGCACTGGTGCCCGAGCGCATCGAGGTCGCCGGCGAGCCCTTCGATCCGGCGCTCGCCGACTTGCTCGACGAGACCTACCTGCATGGCCTCGGCGAATTCGCCCACCACAACGACCTGGACTTGCGTGCGCGCATCCGTTTCCCGCGTGGCGACGTTGCAGCGTCGGCGGCATCGGCGCTCGGCCTGCCGCGCCGCGCACTGGTGCCGATCGGTGGTGGCAAGGACTCGCTGGTCAGCATCGAAACGCTCAAGCGTGCGGGGGAGGCCTTCGCCGTGGTCTGGATCGGCCGTTCCGACCTGATCCGCGCCTGCGCCCAGGCCACCGGGCAGCCGCTGCTCAACATCGAGCGCGAACTGGCGCCGGAGTTGTTCGAGCTGAATCGCCAGGGCGCCTGGAACGGCCATATTCCGGTGACCGCGATCAATTCGGCAATTCTGACGCTGGCGGCGCTGCTCTATGGCTACGACGAGATCGTGTTCTCCAATGAAGCCTCGGCAAGCATCGGTAACCTCACCCACCAAGAGCTCGACATCAACCACCAGTGGAGCAAGGGCCTGCGCTTCGAGGCGCGCTTTGGCGACTATCTGCGCGACGCGGTCGCTGCCAATCTCAACTACTACTCGCTGCTGCGTCCGTTTTCGGAACTGGCCGTGACTGAGCGCTTCGCGCCATTGACGCGTTATCACGGTGTGTTCTCGAGCTGCAATCGCAACTTCCGCATCCTCGGCGCCAAGCCCAGCGCGCGCTGGTGCGGCGAGTGTCCCAAGTGCCGTTTCGTATTTCTGGCGCTGGCGCCGTTCATGAGCAAACCGGCGTTGCTGGCGATCTTCGGCCACAATCTGCTCGATGAACCGGAGCAGGTCGACGGCTTCGACGCGCTGCTGGAGTTCCACGCCACCAAGCCCTTCGAATGCGTCGGCGAAGGCCGCGAATCGCGCGCCGCACTGCTCGGCTTGAGCGAACGCGCCGACTGGCGCGAAGACCTGGTCGTGCGCCGGTTTGTCGATGAGATCCTGCCGGCGATCGACCGCAGCGGGCTCGAGTTGGAGCCGATGCTGCGGCCGGCTGGCGCGCATCGGATTCCACAGCGGTTGTGGGCGCCACTCGGATTGACTTGAACGCCGCCTTGTCCGAAGCCGCCAACCCCCGCCGCCTCGGTCTGTGGAGCGCCAGCGCGATTGTCGTGGCCAACATGATCGGTACCGGCGTGTTCTCGACCCTGAGCTATCAGGTGCACGCGCTGCCGGACGAGCGCGCGATCTTGCTGTTGTGGGTGCTCGGCGGCATCTCGGCGCTGGCCGGCGCGCTGTGCTGCGCCGAATTGGGCGCAGCGCGGCCGCGCTCGGGCGGCGAATATGCGCTGCTGACCCAATTGTTTCACCCAGCGGCGGGCTTCATGGCAGGATGGATTTCGGTGATCGCCGGTTTCGCCGGTCCTGTTGCCGCCGCTGCGTTGGCGTTTTCGGCCTACCTTGGCAAGCTCTGGCCGGCAGCGGCGCAATGGCCGGTTCTGGTTGCGGTGGCGCTGGTGACGCTGATCAGCCTGCTGCACATGGCGCGCGTGGAGATCGGCGCGCGCTTCCAGGTGGCGACAACGCTGCTCAAGGTCGCGGTGATGGTCGCCATCGTCATCTCCGCCATGTTGCATGCGCCGGAAGCCGCCACAATTCAGGCCGATCTCGGTGCGGTGGTCGCCAATCCTGCGTTTGCGGTGTCGCTGGTGTACGTTACCTACGCCTACCTCGGCTGGAACGCCGCGCTCTACGTGGCCGGCGAGGTGCGTCATCCGCAGCGCACGTTGCCGCTGGCGCTGATCGCCAGTACCGCGCTGGTGACGCTGCTGTATGTCGCCGTCAACTGGGCATTCCTGCGGCTGGTGCCGTTCGACGAGATGGTGCGCGTCAACCCGGGTGTGATGAGCGTCGAGAACGAACTGGCGGTCGGTTTTCTTGCCGGACGTGCGCTGTTCGGCGAGTCCGGCGGCATGATCGTCGGCGGCGCGATTGCTTTCACCCTGATCTCCACGGTCAGCGCGATGGTGCTGGCCGGACCGCGTGTGCTGGCGGCGATGGCCGAGGACTGGCCGCCGTTTGCCGTTTTCGGTCGCCGCCACAGCGGTGGCTCGCCGCGCCTGGCGATCGCCTTCCAGTGGCTGCTGACGTTGCTGCTGCTGGTCAGCGCCAGCTTCGAGTTCGTCATCAACTTCATCGGCGTGTCGCTGACCGTGTTCAACATGGCGGTGATCGTCGGCTTCCTGCGCGACCGCGTGCGCCATCCCGAGCGACCGCGCCCGTTCCGCGCGCCGTTCGGCTGGATCGCCGCGTTGCTGTTCCTCGCAATCAATGCGTGGATGATCGTGTTCATGGCGATCAACCAGCCCAGGGCGGTGTTGTTTTCGCTGGCGTCGATCGCTGTCGCCTACGCCGGCTACTGGCCGATGCGGCGGCATGCGCCGGCAGTGGCGGCACGGGTGGGGTGAGCGCCCGCAACCTGCTCGCGCATCGAGCCTCGTCGGAAATTCAAGACTGTAGATTTGTCCGCAAAGGACGCAAACGACGCAAAGGAAAGCAGGAGCAGGCATGGGAAGGGCGCTGCCCGGGTCGTTTCGATTGCACCGCTTCTCTTTGCGTTCTTTGCGTCCTTTGCGGATAAATGCATCTGCTGTCTAACACGTCGAGGTTGCTGGGTGAGCGAGTCGGTTGCAGGAGAGCGGTCGCGACGTTCACGTCGCTCCTACAGGTGGCTTTGGGCGACTCCAGAGCAGTCGCGACGTGCAGGTCGTTGCTGCGGGTGGTGGTTGGCGGCGTTGCTGTACTTGCCGCTGACGGCGTCAGCGCTCGAAAGTTGCCCGGGCGCCGATCCGGTCGACGGCTGGAACCAGGGCACGCTCAACGACACCGCGCGGGTACTCGCGGGTTTGCCTGCGCCGCTGGAGTCGGAGCTGGCCAAGGTCGTCGATGTGGCCTCGCTGGGGCGCCACCGCGCCAGCCTCGGCGCCAGTTGGGCGCAATTGCGTGAGCGCCAGCTCGATCCGGTCGCGCGCTTTGCGCGTGCCGAACTTGGCGATGGCGAGCGCTCACCCAAACGCGTCTTCTATCCGTTCAGCGGCCCGGATGCGCTGTATCTGCTGACGCTGTTCCCGGATGCGCAGGCGTCCGTCCTGACCGGCCTGGAGCCGGTTGGCAGCGTGCCGGACTTCGCCGGGCTGGATGCCGCCGAGATCGAGGCTGGCCTCGCCGAGGTGCGCAAGTCGCTGTACGCGATCCTGTCGTTCAGTTTCTTTCGCACCAACGATCTGACCGTTGACCTGCGCAAGAGTCGCTTCTCCGGGGTCACGCCGATCCTGTTCGTGTTCCTCGCCGAGGCCGGTTATGCGGTGTTCGACGTGCGCTACGTGTTGCTGACACCGGCGGGTCAGTTGTGCCGGGCCGACCCCGAGCTGACCGCGAAGCCGCCATCCGGCTACCTCGGCGGCGTCGAGATCGAATATTTCCACCCGGACGATGCGAGTTTCCGGCGCATGCTGTACTTCGCCGCCGATCTCGGCGACGGCGGCTTGCGGCGCACGCCGCAATACCTCGATTTCGTCAGCGCGTTCGATCCCGACGCGACCTACCTCAAGAGCGCCTCCTACCTGATGTACAAGCCGTACTTCTCGTTGGTGCGCAAGCTGATCCTCGACCACAGCGAGCGCGTGCTGCAGGACGACTCGGGCATCCCCCACGCCTGGTTCCGGCCGGCGGTCTGGGATGCCACCTTGTATGGTCGCTATGGGTCGCCGATCGCGCTGTTCGGTAACTGGCAACAGCCGGAGCTTCGCAACGCCTATGCCAGCGGCGAACCGAAGCGGCTCGAATTCGGCATCGGCTATCGGCACCGCAAGAACGACAGCAATCTGCAGTTGTATCGCAAGCGCGATCAGGGCGATGCGGCGCCGTGATGCGCTCGTGGCACTGGCGCTGACGGCGTGCGCCGCGCGCCTGGCGGCAGCGGTCGATGACCCGTTGCTGATCCGTTTGCTGCGCGACGTCGGGCCGATATCGAGGCGCATCCTGGCCAGTCCGCAGGAATTCGAACTCCAGGTTTTGTGGACACGCTGCGAGCGCGCGGAAAGCGGCGCCTGGCGCGCCGCCAGCGCGCACGCCCACGGCATCCAGCGCCAGCGCTGGTTCGCTGCCGCCAGTTTCGTCAAGCTGCCACTGGCCGCGCTGCTGCTGGAGCAGTTGTGCGCACGCGGACTGATCGACCCGATCGACACGTTGCGGGTGACGGTGGACGCCAGCAACGCGTGCGCGCCGTTGCCGGCGCCAGTCGCGGGTGGATGGCCTTTGCTGCGTCTGCTGCGTGCAATGTTGGTGGTCAGCGACAATCGGGCTTACAACGCGCTTTACGAGGTGCTCGGCGCCGATGCTGTGCATCGACGACTGGGAGAGCTGGGATATGCAGATTGCCGGGTTGCTGCGCGGCTGGGTTGCGGCGGCAAGCGCCCGGGCAAATTGGCTGCGCGTGTTGTGGATGCCTTCGGGAATGAAGTCTGGGATTCGCCCCGCGACGCCACCGAGCAACCTCAGCTCTTTCCCTTCGAACGCGCGCTCAAGGGCCGCGCATGGCTGCAGGGCGGCAGGACGATTGCCGGGGCGCACGATTTCAGCGATTCCAACTTCATGCCGCTGCCCGATGTGCACCGGATGACGCTGGAACTGGCGAGTGGCCAGCCGCTTGGCGATGGGCCGGTCTTCGCGTTGTGCCCGAAGGCACGGCGCCTGCTGGCACAGATCATGGCGCTGACGCCGCGCGAGTGTCCCGATCCGGTTTACCACCCAGGCCAGTTCGCTGATGACCATTCCAAGTGGTTGATCCCGCTCGACGCAGTCGGCCAGCAGTCGGTCGGTCTGCACATCGCCAGCAAGAATGCGCAGTCCTATGGCTACATCGGCGACAGTGCCTTCGTCGTCGACGACGCGCGCGCTATCGCCTTCGGCCTGACCGCCATGGTGTTCGTCGATCGCGACGGCGTGCTCAACGACGGCCGCTACGCCTATGCCGATATCGGGCGGCCATTTCTGCGCGAGTTGGGGACGGCGGTATTGGCGTATGAGCGCGCGGTCGGCACGCGTTGATCTGCCGTGCTGGTGCCCTCGTCCCGCATGCGGGAGAGGGCGTCGGCGCTCCTAAACGGTGAAGGTCTTTCCGGCCTCGGCCAACTTGACCAGCAACGGCGCCGGTTCCCAAGCGCCTGCTTGCCGATTGCCGACGTCGGCAGCGGCAAAGCGCCGCATCGCTTCCACCACATTCGCCAATCCGACCTCGTCGGCATAACGCATCGGACCGCCGCGGTAGAGCGGGAAGCCGTAGCCGTTGAGATACACGATGTCGATATCGCTGGCCTTGCTGGCAATGCCCTCCTCGACGATGCGCGCGCCCTCGTTGACGAGCGCGTAGACCAGGCGTTCGACGATCTCCGCATCGCTGATGTCGCGGCGCTCGATGCCGACCGCTTGCGAATGGGCGATCACCAGATCGTCGACGAGTTTGCTCGGGTAAGCCTTGCGATCGCCGGGCTGGTAGTCGTACCAGCCGGCACCGGACTTCTGGCCGAAGCGTCCGGTCTCGCACAAACGATCGAACACCTTGGCGTAACTCAGGCCTGGTTGTTCGATGGCGCGGCGCTTGCGGATCGCCCAACCGATGTCATTGCCAGCCAGGTCGCTCATGCGGAACGGACCCATGGCGAAGCCGAAACGCTCCATCGCGGCGTCGATCTGCGCGGGTAGCGCGCCTTCTTCGAGCAGGAAGCCGGCCTGGCGGCTGTACTGCTCGATCATGCGGTTGCCGATGAAACCGTCGCAGACGCCGGAAACCACAGCGATCTTCCTGATCCTGCGCGCCACCGCCATGGCAGTGGCCAGCACGTCTTTTGCGGTGTGCCTGCCGCGCACCACTTCCAGCAATTTCATGATGTTGGCCGGGCTGAAGAAGTGCAGGCCGATGACGTCCTGCGGCCGCGCGGTGAACGCGGCGATGCGGTCGACGTCCAGCGTCGAGGTGTTGCTGGCGAGGATGGCGCTGGCCTTGGCAACCGCGTCGAGGCGCTTGAACACCGCCTCCTTGACGCCGATTTCCTCGTACACCGCCTCGATGATCAGGTCGCAGTCGGCGAGGTCCGCATAGTCGAGCGTCGGCGATAGCAGCGCCAGGCGTTGCGCCAACGCGTCGGCGCTGAGCGAGCCGCGCTTGACCGCGCCCTCGTAGTTCTTGCGGATCGTCGCCAGGCCGCGATCGAGCGGCTCCTGCGCGGTTTCCAGAATCACCACCGACAGCCCGGCGTTGAGGAAGTTCATCGCAATGCCGCCGCCCATGGTGCCGGCGCCGACCACGCCGACCTTGGCGATCTTGCGCGTCGGCGTGTCCTCAGGCACATCCGGGATCTTCGACGCTGCGCGTTCGGCGAAGAAGGCATGGCGTAGCGCGCGGCATTCCGGTGTGTCCATCAATTCGGCAAAGGCGCGACGTTCGATCGCGATTCCGCTGTCGAAGGGCTGCGTGACCGCTGCCTCGACGCATTCGATGCAGCGCAGCGGCGCCGGGAATCCGGGCGGCAGTGCGGCGCGCGCCTTGGCGCTGATCGCTGCGACGTCGCCATGCTCGGTTCCCACGTCCCGCAGGCGTGGCAACGGCGTGCCCTCGGCGGCGCGGTCGCGCGCGAAGGTCACTGCGGCAGCGACGAGGTCGCCGTCGACGATCTGGTCGAACAGCAACTGGCTTGGAATCGCGGCCAGCACCTCGGCGGCGACCGGATTGCCGGACACGATCATGTTCAACGCCGGCTCGAAACCGATCGCGCGCGGCAGGCGCTGCGTGCCACCGGCACCCGGCACCAGGCCGATCTTGACCTCCGGCAGTGCCACCTGGGTGCCGCGTGCCGCGATGCGGTGATGGCAGCCGAGCGCCAGTTCCAGCCCGCCGCCCATGCAGACGCCGTGGATGGCGACGATCACCGGCTTGCGAGCTGCCTCGAAGGCGTCGATCAACGTCAGCAGGTTGGGCTCGGCGAGTGCAGTAGGTTTACCGAACTCGCGGATGTCGGCGCCGCCGCAGAAGGACTTGCCGGCACCGGCGATGACGATGGCAACGATCGCCGGATCGGCCAGCGCGCGCTCCAGTCCGGCGACCAGGGCGACGCGCGTCGCCAACCCGAGGCCGTTGACCGGCGGATTGTTGAGGGTGAGGACGGCGACGTTTTCGTGGGCTCGGTAGTCAGTGGTCATGGGTGGGCTCCGGTGGCGTGGCGCTGCTGTTGGCTGTAGTGGGTCCAGACTTGTCTAGACGCTGCTGCCGTCGCTGTTGCTTGGCTGTTGCGTGGCTGTTGCCTTGGCGCTTGCTTGGCT
>JAIMJQ010000005.1:0-35781 GCA_020693165.1 Xanthomonas sp.
CGTCCAGACAAGTCTGGACCCACCACGGCGTTCAAGCCTCCCCCGTGCCCCGTGCCCCGTGCGAGCGGCATACTCCGTTACCGCCCACAGCATCGACCGGAGCCGTCGCCATCGCCATCGAAATCGAACGCAAGTTCCTGCTCGCCAATGACGACTGGCGCGCCCAGGTCAGCGTCAGCGAGTATCTGGCGCAGGGATACCTTGGCGGCACCCGCGCGTCGGTGCGCGTGCGTATCGGTGGCGAGCGTGCCTGGCTGAACATCAAGAGCATGACGCTCGGCAGTTCCCGCCTCGAGTTCGAGTACCCGATTCCGCGGGCCGATGCCGAGATCATGCTGCGCGAACTGGCCGACGGCCCGGTGGTGTCGAAGACCCGGCACCATGTCCAGGTCGGCGCGCATTTGTTCGAGATCGACGAATTCGACGGCGACAACGCCGGCCTGGTGGTTGCCGAAGTGGAACTTGTCGCCGTCGACGAGATATTCGAGCGGCCGTGCTGGTTGGGGCGCGAGGTTACCGACGACTCGCGCTACTACAACGTCAATCTGGCGCGCCGACCGTTTCGCTCCTGGGAGTCGACATGAGCGCACTGATGATTGGACTGGCCGCAGCCGAGTTGAGTGCCGACGATCAATTGGCGCTGGCCGATCCGGCGGTCGCCGGTGTGATCCTGTTCACGCGGAATTTCGTCGACGCGCAGCAGGTACGAGCCCTGTGCGCCACGATTCGCGCCGTCGACCCGCACGCGTTGATCGCCGTCGACCAGGAGGGTGGCCGCGTGCAGCGCTTCCGTCCAGGCTTCACCGCACTGCCGCCACTCGCTCGCATCGGCGCGCTGTACCGGCGTCAGCCTGCCGCCGCACGCCGCGCGACGCGCCTGCATGCGGAGATCATGGCGGTCGAGATTCTCGCCGCCGGACTTGACCTCAGCTTCGCGCCGGTCGCCGATCTCGGGCGCGGCAATCTCGCCATCGGCGATCGCGCATTCTCGCCGGATCCCGGGGTCTGCGCCGAACTTGCGACCATCTACGCCGACACCATGCAGCGCGCAGGGATGCCGGCCACGCTCAAGCACTTTCCCGGACATGGTAGCGTGGTCGCCGACACCCACCATGACCGCGCCATCGATTCGCGGCCGGCGGATGCCATCTTCGATGCCGACCTGTTGCCGTTCGCCACCGGTGCGCTGGCCGGTGCGCGTGCGGTGATGATGGCGCATGTCGAGTATCCGGCGGTCGCAGCGGACGCGGCCGGTTACTCGGGCTACTGGATCAAGGACGTACTCCGCAGCGCGCTCGGTTTCGGCGGCGTCGTCATTTCCGATGACATCGGCATGGTTGCCGGTGCCGCCCTTGGCGATGTTGGCGCGCGTCTGGCGGCGCACCGCGACGCCGGCTGCGATCTGATTCTGGTCTGCGATCCGGCGCTGGTGCCTACTGCGCTTGCGGCAGCACGTGTGCTGCGTCTGAACAGCACCTCGCGGCTGACCGAGCGCCTTCGCGGACGGTTGCGCGCGCCGCTTCGACGCCAGCGGGAAGGCTCGACTTGGTCGCATCGCGCCGCTAGGCTGGAAGCTTTGCTGGAGCTGACGAACGATGAACCCGGAAACCTGCGTTGAGTGCTCATGACCCATCTTGACCTGAAACCGATACTGGCCCGCTCCGACCTGCTGTTCGACCGTGCGGCCCTGGAGGCGGCGATCGACCGCATGGCCGCCGACATCAGCGAGCGCTTGCGCGGACAGCGGCCGGTCTACGTCACCGTGCTTACTGGCGGGCTGATCACCGCCGGGATGTTGGCGCCGCGCGTGAGCACCGAGGTCGACCTCGACTTCGATTACGTCCACGTGACCCGCTACCACGGTGGAACCAGCGGCGGCGACCTGCACTGGAAAGCACGACCACGCAATGATTTTGCGGGACGCGTGGTGCTGTTTGTCGACGACATCCTCGACGAGGGCCATACCCTGGAGGCGCTCAAGAAGTACGCGCTGGAAGCAGGCGCCAAGGCGGTGTATGTCGCGGTCCTGGTGCGCAAGGAGCACAACCGTTGCGTGCCGGGCATCGAGGCGGATTTCATCGGCCTGACCGTGCCTGATCGCTACGTGTTCGGATTCGGGATGGACTACGAGGAACACGGTCGCAGCCTGTTCGGCATCTACGCGGCATGAGCGCGGCGGCTCTCGGCATCATCGGCGGCACCGGCTTCGGCCGTTTGGCGGATCTCGCCGACGCCAGGGGCGTGGAACTCGAAACCGCTTATGGTTGGCCGTCGGCGCCGATCGTGGTCGGGCACATCGACGGTGCCTCGGTTGCGTTTCTCGCGCGCCATGGCAGTCCGCATCAGATCGCGCCGCACCGGGTCAATTACCGCGCCAACATTGCCGCGCTGCAGGCGCTGGGGGTAGCCGAAATCATCGCCATCAATGCGGTCGGCGGCATTGCCGACTGGGCCGGCCCTGGAGCGATCGCAGTGCCCACGCAACTGGTCGACTACACCCATGGACGCCTGTCGAGCTTCAGCGATGTCGATGGTCGGGTGGTCGACCATATCGACTTCAGCGAGCCGTTTACCGAGGCGTTGCGCCAGCGGCTGCTGATGGCGGCGGTGACCGCTGGCGTGGCCGTCCACGACGGCGGTGTCGTTGGCGTGACCCAGGGGCCGCGGCTGGAAACGCGTGCCGAGATCGTACGCATGCGCCGCGATGGCTGCGACCTGGTGGGCATGACTTCGATGCCGGAAGCGGCGCTTGCGCGCGAGGCCGGCCTCGGCTACGCGGCGATCGCCGTTTCGGCCAACGCCGCCGCTGGTTGCGCTGGTGCCGAGCCGATCGGCATGCTCGAAATCGAGCACACCCTCGCCGAGGCGATGCAACGCGTCATGCGCCTGATGCGGGCGTTCCTGGCCACGCCCGCTGCGGTAGCACCCCATTAAGTACGAAGATGCGGAGTACCCGCAGAGGAGCCAGGAGCAAGCGGAAGGTTTCTCTTGGCAACCAGCGAGAGCTGGTTGTCTGGTGGGGCCAAGCACAAGTAGTCGGGCCGCTCCAGCGCTCGTTCACTCTGTGCTCCTCTCCGCGTTCTTCGCGTCTCCGCGATTGACCGGCCCCGGTCTCGCGCGCGCCGGGACAAAGCCGGGCACTCGTGGCAGGATGCGCCCATTGATTGCGGGTGAATCCGGATGAACACACACGAACCGATGTCGAAGGTCGACACCGCATGGCTGCGGATGGAGCGACCGACCAATCTGATGATGATCACCGGCGTGATCGTCCTCGACGGGGCGCTCGACGTCGACGTGCTCAGGCACGCGGTCGAGTCGCGCTTCCTGGCTTTTCAGCGCTTTCGTCAGCGGCCGGTCGAACTGGCCGGCCAGTGGTACTGGGAGCTCGACGATACCTTCGACATCAATTGGCATGTGCGCCGCGCTGCGTTGGTGTCGCCGGCCGGCAAGGCCGAACTGCAGGAATACGTCAGCAATCTGGCCAGTTCGCCGCTGGATGCGACGAAGCCGCTTTGGCAGTTTCACCTGATCGAGAACTATGAAGGCGGCGCTGCGCTGGTGATGCGCATCCACCACTGCTATGCCGACGGCATTGCCCTGGTCCAGGTCCTGCTGTCGCTGCACGATACCAGCGCCCATCCGCGTCACCGCAAGGCGCAGCCAAACCGGCCGCAGGGGAACGAAGGCAATGTGTTCGAGCGCCTGCTGGCGCCGGCGATGCATCGTGTCGAGCACGCGGCAGAACTGGTTGAATCGGCGCTGCACAAGGCCTTCGACTGGGCGCGCGACCCGCAGGCAGCAGCCGAATCGGTGCTCGGCATGGCCCGCACCGGAACCCATGAGGCGGGCGAGATCCTGCGCGAACTGGTGCACGCGCTATCGCTGGCGGATGATCCGGCAACGCGATTCAAAGGACCGCTCGGCGTATTCAAGCGCGTAGCCTGGTGCGATCCGCTACCGCTCAGCGACGTCAAGGCGGTCGGCAAGGCGCTCGGTGCGACCATCAATGATGTGCTGCTGGCGTGCGCGACCGGGGCCCTGCGCGCGTATCTGCTTGAGTGCGGCGATCGCGTGGACGGCCTCACCATCCGCGCGACGGTACCGGTCAATTTGCGCTCGGCAGAGCGCGCTGGCGACCTTGGCAACCGTTTCGGACTGGTCATGCTCGATCTGCCGATCGGACTCGCCAACCCGGTCGCACGTCTGGTCGCCGTCCGCGACGGCATGCTCGCGATCAAGCACTCGCGCCAGGCGATCATGACCTATGGTCTGCTGAGCGCGCTCGGCGTCGGCCCCGGCATGTTGCAGCGACCGGCGCTGGAGATGCTCAGCCGCAAGGCCACGGCGGTTGCGACCAATGTGCCGGGACCGCAGGTGCCGCTGTTTTTGTGCGGCACGCCGGTGCGCGAGATGATGTTCTGGGTCCCGCAAAGCGGATCGATCGGCATGGGCGTGAGCATCCTGAGCTATGCCGGCTCGGTCTACTTCGGGTTGATTTCCGACACCAAGCTGGTACCCGACCCCGATCGCATCATCGGACGCTTCGCCGGCGAGCTGGAGAAGTTGTTGCTGATCGCGCTGATGCACGATGGCGAGCAGCCGATCACGCCGGAGTCGGCTGAGCACTTGCTGGCGCCAGCAAAGCGCAAGCCACGGCGGCGCCCGAGGTCGCGTGCGCCGGCTTCGTGAGCTGGCGCGCAGACGGCAATTCGCTGCCGGCGTACGCTCGCGCTGGTCCTGCTTGCCGCTGATCTACCAAACAGGGTGAAGAAGGGTCGCTTTGTGCTTGATTCTAAATGGTCTATCCTAGATATATCTGACCCAGCAGGGCGGGAGCGCCGTATGGCCGCAAAAAACATGCATCGGACAGCGCTTTGGGCGATGTGCTGCGCCTTGGGTTTTGGCGCCGTCGACGCCGCCGCGCAGGCCCAGAACTTCCAGTTGCGCGTCGATTATGCGGTGACCTACACACCGTATTTCCCGTTGGGGCAGATCGACACCACCACGCCGTACACGCTGTGCCGCAACAATGCCATCGCGCTGCGCATGCGCTACACCTGGCGCAACAATTATCAGGAATACGTCTATACCGAGCCGACCACCTCGTTGTTTCCGTATTACTTCCTGCAAGGCGTATCGCCCAACCCGGTTTTCCTTCCGGCGGCCGCAGGCGGCAATTCGGTGACCCGGATGGTCGATCTTGGCTTGATCGCCGGATCGGTCAATACGGTCGGGATCAGGCAGGTAGCATTGCGCGGCCGCACCTCCGGGTTCTTCGGCAACCCGATTCAATATGCGCCGGTCAATGTCCTGATCGAGACCCAGATCCAGCCACCGCCGACGCAGTATGGTGAAATCATCGACGGCACCCTCGACATGCCGACGCGGCCATGGCTGCGTTGGGCCCAGTCGCTGGCGGACAACAACCGCGTCGATGTCGCCCGTTGCCCGAATGCCGGGGCGGTATTGCCGGCCGAGTGCGGGGCGACGGCGATGCCCGGTGAACCTTTGTTCGCCGATTGCGGCACCAGCGACTACTGCTGGGTGGGGACCGACTACCGTCATCGCGTCGAGACCACGCTGCTGCCTGGCACGCCGTATCAGTATCGCGTTGTCGGGCGCAATCAGTGTGGCGTCAGTGACGAATTCGGTTCGACCCCGCGACGCCCGTTCTTCAAGACCGCGCAGGCCTGTTTCGTGGTCCCCGCCGGCGCCATCCCGGATGGCGGTACCCGGCATTTCGACGCCGCCACGATTGGCGTGAACCCCAACTCGCTGGTTCCCAATCTGCGCGTCACCGTCCACACTGATCACGCCGATGTCAGCGATCTGCGCGTCTCGCTGACCAAGACCTCACCGGTGGTTGCCGGCCCGTTGCTGCTGATGGACCGCCCGACCGCCAGCAACTGCATCGACGGCGACCGCATCCAGGCGGTATTCGCCGACGGTGCCTCGTCGCTTGCCGGCGGCTGCAAGTTGACCGAGCCGGCGATCAGCGGCGCGGTTGCGCCGCAGCAGGCATTGGCTTCGTTCGCGCCGCTGGAGGGCGCGGGCACCTGGCGTTTGACCGTCGAGGACACCGATCTCGACGGCAAGTCCGGCGCGCTGCTCGAATGGTGCCTGTCGGCCGACGTGGGCGTCACCGCGACCGAACTCCCGACCGACGCGATCATGAGCGACGGCTTCGAGTAGGTTTCAGCCTCAGTCGGCGAGTTCGCCCTTGGCCTTGTCGATGTCGAGCGCCTCCATCGCGTCGGCCGGCTTCAGCGCGATCGCCGCCTCGTAGGCCTTGACCACGTCCGGCGCGCGCTTCCTGCCGTAGATCATCAGCATGCCGTTGCCCATCTCGATGTGGGCGATCGGGGAGTGCGGCGTCAACTTGATCGCTTCCTGCAAGTGCTTCATGCCGGTGTCGGCCTTCGCGCCATAGGTCAGTCCGCCGATCATCGCGCCGATCTTGTCGATGATCTCGGCGTGATAGACGCCCATCGCCGTGTGCGCCTCGGCATGCTTTGGCGCCAGTTTCAGTGTCTGCTCCAGGCTTTCCCTGATCTTGCCGCCGAGTCCCTGCGCGAGCGCCTTGGTGATCGAGATGGTCTGGCTGTAGCGGCCGAGCGCGAAGGCGTGGAAGTAGTGGGCGTTGGCTTCCTGCGGCATCGCCGCGATCGCCGCTTCGGCGCGTTTGGCGCAATGCTCGAAATGCGCCCCGCGGTCTGCCTCCTTGGCGAGGTAGGTGGCGTAGATTCCCTCTGCCTTGTTGGCCACCGTGCTGCCGATCACCCCGAGACTGCTGCCGGCCTCCGCGGCTTTCTGAAACTCGCCGCGATGGTATTCGCGCCATGCGTCCTGCAGCGCCTCGGCGATGGCACCGGCGTCGCCAGCCTGCTTCAGTGGCGGGTAGAGCTTCTGCAACGCGGCGACGTGCTTCTTGTCCGGAAACGGCTCCTGGTCACCGGCGTGCAGTCGCTCCCAGGCCTTGGCCAACTTCGGCCCGGCGTAGTCGAACGCCGCACTGCCGTGCGGAAACTTCACCCACTTTTTTGCTGCCATGCTCGAACTCCTGTATCGGAAGACCAAAGCCAGAGCATCGACAATGGCGGGCGCGGGGGCAAGGCCTCAAAGGCGGTTGTAGATTGCTGGTTGTTGGTTACTGGCGGCAGAGCAGGAGAGCCGAAACTGCGGGTTGCTGCTTTCGCTGCCAACAACCAGCACCCGATACCGCATCACCTGAATGGTCTAGTCAACGCAAGTGTTGCCTAGTGTGATTGTTCTATCGACCGAACCTTACCTTGCCATCAGCGCTGGGAAAAAGCGCGTCATTACTGAACCCGAGGAGAGGCACCATGGCAATCAAGAAACCCGTTGGCAAGAAAGCACTGCGTTCGGTCAAGCGCGAAACCGTTGTGGCGCGTGACACTGCCCGCGATCTGCTGCTCGCATCGCTGGGTGCGGTGTCGATCTCACGCAAGGAAGGTGCACGCTTCGTCGGCACGCTGATCGAGCAGGGTCAGGAACTGGGCGAGCGCACGGTCAAGCTGGCCGAGGGCAAGGTCGCCGACGTGCGCAAGCAGGTCGAAGGCGTGTTCGGCAAGGTGCAGAAGGCTGCGAATGCCAATCTGTCGCAGGTCGAGGGCGTGGTTGGTGGTCAGGTGACGCGTGTGCTGTCGCGCCTGGGCATTCCGTCCAAGGCTGACGTGCAGGAATTGGCACGTCGCGTTGCCGACCTCAACCGCCAGGTCAAGGCACTGCAGGGCGCCCGCAAGGTCGCGCAGGCCAAGGCAGCCTGAGCCACTCCGGAACCTCTGATGAGGTTCCGGAGCATATTGGAGCGAAGGTAGGGGGAACCCGCGCAGCGGATTCCGCCATCGCTCCACGACAAGCAGGCGGCGGAATCTTTGCCTGCGGCAAGGGTTCCGCCTACGAGTTGCCGAGGTACTGGTCTGCCAACCGGTTCAGGTGCGCGCGCTCCGCCGATTTCAGGTACGGCGCCATCAGCACCATGACCTGATAGATGCCACGGCCGAGGTCGACGTCGGACTTGGCTCCGGTGATCGGCTTTATCTGCTGGAAGTTCAGCCAGAACGTCGTCAGCACCACGGTGTTCTGGGCGATTGCCTCGATCTCGCGCTGGCTGGCCAGCATGCTTCCGGACTTGACCATCTCCGTGCACACCATGGAAATGCTTTCGTGCGCGCGCTTCAGGATGCGCGAGAAGTGCATCTTCAGTTTGCGCGAGCGCGTCAGCAGGTCGACCAGATCGCGATAGACGAAGCGGTAGTCCCAGATGCACTCGAACACCAGGTGCATCTGCAGCCACATATCCTCGAGATTCGGCGCACGTCCCTCGGGCACCAGCAGGGCATCGCCGATGCGCTCTTCGAAGCGCGCGAACAGCTGCTCGATGATGTCGTCCTTGTTGCGGAAGTGGTAGTACAGGTTCCCCGGGCTGATCTCGAGTTCGTCGGCGATATGGTTGGTCGTGACGTTCGGTTCGCCAGTCCCGTTGAACATTTCCAGGCTTTTGGCGAGGATGCGATCACGCGTCTTGACGGGCGCCGGTTCCTGACTCACGGCCGCCTCAGAACTTGCCGCCAAGGCGCTTGACGAGGTCGCAGTACTTCTTTTTCGCATCATCGGCGCTCAACCCCTTCAATTTTTCCCAGGCTTCGTACTTGGCAGTGCCGACGAAGTCGAAGAATCCAGGCTTCGGGCCCGAGACATCGCCTTCGGTGGCTTGCTTGAAGTGGCTGTACAGCTTGAGCATGGTGTCGTTGTCGGGCCGCTCGGGCAGCTGCTTGGCAGCCTCGGTGGCGGCCTGGAACTGATTATCGATGTCGGACATGCAAATCTCCCGGTCGAATCACTGAGGAAAGCTGACGCGCACTATCGTTCGGTGGATCGCGAATCGCAAGTGGCGGCTCGGCCTCAGCCTCGTTATCTTAGGGGCAATCCGTCGCTACCGCGGCGGCGTACATCTCGACGAACTCGGGGGAGGACGATCCAAATGACTTACTTCGTCACCGGCGCCACCGGCTTTCTTGGCCGATTCCTGGTCGGCAACCTGCTCAAGCGCAAGGGCACCATCCACGTCCTCGTGCGCCGCGGCTCGAAGGACAAGTTCGAGGCGCTGCAGGCGCGCTATCCGGAGGCGGGCGAGCGCTTGCTGCCGGTCTACGGCGATCTGACCAAACCCAAGCTTGGCTTGACTGCCGAGGCGCAGAAGCAGTTGGCCGGGAAGATCAAGCACTTCTTTCATCTGGCGGCGATCTACGATCTGTCGGCCAGCGCCGAGTCGCAGCAGGCAGCGAACATCGACGGCACCCGCAACGCCGTGCAATTGGCCGAGGCGATCCGCGCCGGCTGCTTCCACCACGTCAGCTCGATTGCCGCCGCCGGCCTGTATGCCGGCGTGTTCCGCGAGGACATGTTCGACGAGGCGGAGAATCTCGACCATCCGTATTTCCGCACCAAGCACGATTCCGAAGGGATCGTGCGCAAGGAGTGCAAACGGCCGTTCCGGATTTACCGTCCAGGCATGGTCGTTGGCCACTCGCAGACCGGCGAAATCGACAAGATCGACGGGCCGTACTACTTTTTCACATTGCTCAAGCGCATGCGCGAAAGCTTGCCGCCGTGGATGCCGATGCTCGGTTTCGAGGGCGGGCGCATCAACATCGTGCCAGTCGATTTCGTGGTCAATGCGATGGACCACATTGCCCACGAAAAGGGGCTCGACGGCAGTTGTTTCCATCTCACCGACCCGTCGCCGCAGCGCGTCGGAGAAGTGCTGAACACCTTCGCCTCAGCCGGGCATGCGCCCGGCATGACCATGCGCATCGATGCGCGCATCTTCCAGTTCATCCCGTCCTCGGTGCGTGGCGCGATCGGCATGCTGCCGCCGGTGCGCCGGATCATCGGCCACACGCTGAAGAGCCTGAACATCCCGGCCGACGTGCTGAAGTTCTTCAACTACCCGACGCGTTTCGACAGTCGCGAGACCGAGCGGGCGCTCAAGGGCACCGGTATCAAGGTGCCCGAACTCGATACCTACGCCTGGCGCCTGTGGGATTACTGGGAGCGCCATCTCGACCCCGATCTGTTCATCGACCGCTCGCTGTCGAGCCGGGTCAAGGGCAAGGTCGTGCTGATCACTGGCGGTTCGTCCGGCATTGGCCTGGCTACAGCGAAGAAGGTCGCTGCGGCGGGCGCAACCACGGTGATCTGTGCGCGCGGCCAGGAAGACCTGGACAAGGCCAAGGCCGAGATCGAAGCTGAGACCAAGGGCGCCAAGGTCTGCACCTACTCGGTCGATCTCGCCGAACTGGCGTCGGCCGACGAACTGGTCAGGAAAGTGCTGGCCGACCACGGCGTCGTCGACGTGCTGATCAACAACGCCGGGCGCTCGATCCGGCGCTCGATCGAATTGTCTTATGACCGCTTCCACGATTTCGAGCGCACCATGCAGCTGAACTATTTCGGTTCGCTGCGTTTGATCATGGGATTGCTGCCGAGCATGACCGAGCGTCGCAAGGGGCATGTGATCAACATCAGCTCGATCGGTGTGCTCACCAACGCGCCGCGCTTCTCGGCGTATGTCGCCAGCAAGGCGGCGCTGGACGCGTTCTCGCGCTGCGCGGCGAGCGAATTCGCCGACAAGAACATCCACTTCACCATCATCAACATGCCGCTGGTGAAGACGCCGATGATCGGTCCGACCAAGATCTACGACAACGTGCCGACGCTGTCGCCGGAAGAAGCCGCGGACATGGTGGTCAAAGGCATCATCGAGCGTCCGCACCGGTTGGCGACGCGCATGGGCATCTTCGCTGAAATGCTGCATCTGGTGTCGCCGAAGGTCTACCAGGTGATCCTCAACACCGCCTTCCAGCTGTTCCCCGATTCAGCGGCAGCCAAGGGCGTCAAGGGCGGCGTCGATGCCGCGCCATCGACCGAGCAGGTCGCGTTTGCCTCGCTGATGCGCGGGGTGCACTGGTGATTTTGCAGGAGTCCCGGTCGCCCCTGGCGGAGCGCTTGTTCGCGCATCGAACGGGCTGACTTCTAGTCCACCGTTCGCCCTGAGCAAAGCGTCCCAGAGCTTCACCGGGACCCGCGTCCTGATAAAGCGTCGGCCGCTTTGCTCAGGGCGAACGGACTCATCGTTGCGTTGGCCAATAAGATCAATTGCTTACGGCATGTTCGGTGAGAACGACGTGTACATCGCGACCACGCCGTCGGTCACGTTGGCCCGCAAGGGCCTGCGTGGCATCGACTTGCGCCACGGCTTGGCGTGACACGTAGCACGCTTCGCGGCCAACGTGACCATAAAGGCGCCCGCCAGCCGGCCGGTCGGGGAGGGCGATCGGCAAGAATTTGGCTGGCGGGCATTGAAGCGGGGTAGCGCGATCCGTGCGCCTGGATCGGCGAGGGATTCGCCGATCCATGACAGCTGAGGCTCAGGCTTCCGCCTTGACCTCGACCTCGGCAGCGGCGGCCGACGTCTTGGCCGGCGCCTTGCGCGGCTTCGGCGCGGCTGCGGGCTTCGGAGCGGCGGCCTCGGTGGCAGCGACGGCCTTCGGCGCGACGACCTTGGCGGCGGCCTTCTTCGGTGCAGCAGCCTTCGGCGCGGCTGCCTTGGGTGCAGCAGCCTTGGGTGCCGTCGCGGTGGCCTTGGCAACCGGCTTCTTCGCAGCCTGAGCGCGGTTGCCGGCGTCCAGCGCGCGTACCGCCTTGCTCAGTTCATCGACGCGCTTGGCGAGCTGCTCCAACTCTTCGCGGCCCGGAATGCCGAGCGTACCGAGTGCCTTGGAGACGCGATTCTCGAACACCTGCTCGAGACGATCCCAGGTATCGGTCGCCCGTTCCTTGACCTGCGAGACGGATTTTTCGACCATGCCACGTACTTCCTCTACCTTGTTGCCGGTCAGCTTGCGGGTGGCTTTTTCGAGCACCGCGCCTTCCTTGACCAGCGTTTCGTAAAACTTGCCGCTCTGCTCCTGCGCCTTCGAGAATGCGCCGAGACCGGCCAGCCAGATCTGCTCGGCCTGCTCCATGATCGCCTTGGCGGTGTTCTTCAGCGACTTGTCGCTGCCGGCGTCCTTGAGTCTGGACTTGAGTTTGGAACCCTTCGACGTCTTCATGTGCTTCCTCTGCGTGTTGGCAGCCTCGATCCGCTTCGCCAGGATGCGAAGCGCAGGATGTGAGCTGCATGCTGCGGGCCGCAGCTAGAATATTCACACTATGCAACGCGGCGGCGAGCTTGATCTGATGCGGCTTGCGGGGCTATTTCAGGCGTGCACGTGCTGCGCCGGACGAGCCGACGACAACCTTGTCGCGGCAGTTTGCGTCAGTCAGTCGCGGCGTTTTCACCGACCAGCAACAGCGAGTCGTGGGTCGGTGCTGGTTGCAATGAACGCGATCGCGCACGCCGTTGTGCGTGTGTGCGTGCGATCACCCGATCAAGCTCCTTGAGCGCGCGATCCAGCCGCGACAGCACCGTGGAGTTGGGGGGGCGCGTGCCCTCCAGGCCATCCCATACGGTGCGTTGCGCATCGTCGAGAATGTCCGTGCGCAGGCGCAGGCCGTGACGCTCCAGCACCGGGCCCAGTTCTTTGCGGCGCCTGCGCAGGTCCGCCAGCGTGGTCGAATACGCGTGCTCGCACAGGCGCCGTCGGCTGGCAAAGCTGAACACATTGGTAAAGAACATCTCGGCGTCATTCATGTCCGGCTGGAACAGCACCAGATCCGAATGGTCGTAGCTCTTGTCGTACTTGCCGAAGCCGACGCGCATGCGCGAGTACAGCATCGCGCGAATGGTCTGCGAGATCACTCGCGGCAAGCCACCATCGACCAGACTGCCGGGAGGTTCGTCACCGCGGTCGCGCAATGCCGAGGCGTCGAACGGCACCAGCGGATTCAGCGCCAGCAGCAGGTCAAGATCTGCGTCCAGCGCTACCGAGGCGTGCAGCGTACGCTGCAGCGCCCCATCGACGTAGTAGCGACCGTTGATCTCGACCGGCGGGTAAAACCCCGGGAGCGCCGAACTGGCCTGCACCGCCTTGGAGATCGGAATGGCGTCGTCGCCGGGTGAGCCGAAACGCACCGCATGGCCGGTGTCGAGATCGACGGCAACCACATACAGCGGGCGATCCAGGTTGCGAAAATCGTTGGTGCGCCCGGGCGCGGTAAAGATGCCATGGAGATAGCGTTCGACCCCTTCGTTGTCGAACAGGCCGGTGGGTATGGCGGCGCCGAGGCGTCCGAGCGACTCGCTCCAGCCGACCGAGCCCGGGTGCAGCACCATGTCGAGCAGCCACTCGCCGACGATCTTCGGCAGCGACCCGAGGCGCCGTATGTATTCGAAAAACGCCGGCCTCAGGAACATCTCCGGTCGGAACTGGTGTTCTGGATCCTCTTCGGTGATGAACATCCGGCACATGGTTGCCGAATCCACGCGGTTCGCCAGTCCGGCGGCAAGGAACGCGCCCGAGCTGACGCCGACGTACACATCGAGCCGAGTCAGGTCGAGGCCCTCGATGGCTTCGTCCAGGGCCCGCAGCGCGCCCATTTCGTAGATGCCGCCGATCGGTCCGCCGCCGGCCACGGCAAGGCCGATGCGATGCGGTCTGCGTAGTGAACGGACTCGGCGAGCTTCCTGCATGTGCAGCATATTCAGGGTACCCCTGTTCGCGACGCGCCCGATTGTAGGCGCGCGCGGTTGGAGAAATCGCTCGGTATGCGCGCTTGTTTACCATGTTCGGCTTGCGCCCTGCGTCGAGTGCATTCTCGGTTTCCAGGGCTCAAACTATGTCGATGAACCGATTGAATTTTTTGCCGGCCAGAGCGCGCAGCACAGTACTTGCCAATGGCCTCAGGGTGAACTGGCTGATGCAGTTGGTGATGCTGGCGTGGCTGGCGACGCTGCTGACGGGCAGTGGCTGGTCCTGGCCCGGCGCCGTGGGACTGGCAGTGGGTGGCTGGTGGTTGTTGCAGTTGTGCCTGCTCGGTTTCGGGTTCGCGCTCAAGCTGGTTGCCGGAGACTGGCCAGTGGCGACCCGCGGGCCTTTGTCACGCATGCTGCGTATCGCGGCCGTCGAGATTGGCTGGATGATCCGGCTGTACCTGCTCGACCATCCGTGGCGGGCAGCACCGCTGCATCTGGCGGCGGATGATCGTCGTGCGCCGTTGCTGCTGGTGCATGGATTCCTCTGCAACGGCGCCGTCTGGCGATCATTCGCGCGCTTCCTGCGAGGCCGTAGCCACGCAGCGGTGAGCCTGGAGCCGAGCTACCGGCACTTCGAGCGGCAGCTCGATGACCTCCACCAAGCGGTCGTTGCGCTCTCCGAACGAAGCGGACATGAGCGCGTGATGCTGCTCGGCCACAGCATGGGCGGGCTGCTGGTTCGCGCCTATGCCGAGCGCCACCCTGAACGTTGCGCCGGTGTCGTATGCGTCGCGGCGCCGCACCATGGTACCTTGCTTGCGGACTACGTTTACGGCGTCGAAGCCGGCCCGCCGTCGGCACGCTGCCAGTGGCTGAATGCGGTCAACCAGCGCGACCGTGAACGTATCGCCGTCCCCGCCCTGAATCTATGGACCGCCGACGACAACATCGTGATTCCGGCGCGCAGCGCGCAACTCGGCGCCACCCCCGAGCGCACGCTGCACGGTCACGGACATCTGGCCGCGATTGCCGCGGCCAGCGCCTGTCCGGCCTTGCTCGCCGCCATAGATCATCTCGAAAGTCTGTCCACCATGGAGAAAGCCGCATGATCGCAATCGGCGATGCTGCACCCGACTTCGAGCTCGAGGCCGACGACGGCAGCCGCTTCAAGCTCTCTGCACAGCGCGGAAAGCGCGTGCTGCTGCTGTTCTATCCCGGTGACAACACACCCGTGTGCACGGCACAGTTGTGCGAATACCGCGACGGATTCGAAGACTACCGGGAACTCGGCGTCGAAGTGGTCGGCATCAGCAAGGATGATGCCTCCAGCCACCGCGACTTCAAGCGCAAGCGCCTGCTGCCATTCACGCTGCTCAGCGACCCCGATCTGCAGGCAGCCAGGCGCTATGGCGCTTCCGGCATGCTGGGGATGAAGCGCGCGGTGTTTCTGGTCGATGAGGAGGGCGTGATCCGCTACGAGCACATCGAGGCGCTGGCGCTGTTCCGGCGTCCTCACGAGGAGCTGGTCGCCGCCGTGCGCGCGCTGCCGGCAACGGGGGGCAAGCCGTGAGTGCCGTCGGCGAGCGCTTGCGCGCGCTGCTGGCGCGGCTGCAGGCGCAGCATCAGCTGTCGGCCAGCGATCCCGCGGTCAGTCACCGACTGGCAGCGTTGCGCGCCTGGCAGGCGCGTCGGCTGGCTGCGACGTACGCCGACATTCACAGTGCCGAGCCGTTCGCGGCGGCGTGTGAGTTCTTCCTCGCCGACCTCTATGGCGAGGGCGACTTCGGCGATCGCGATCGCGCAGTGGAACGGGTGGTGCCGATCATGATGCGCATCCTGCCGGAGGGCGTGCTCGCCAGCCTGGCGCGCGCGATCGAACTGAACGCGATGAGCCAGGAGCTCGACTACGCGGTAGCGGCCGCGCTGCCGGGCCATTGCACCAGCGCAGCGGCGATCAGCGATCTCGACTACGCGGGTGCCTATCTGCAGTCGGCCGAGCGCCGGGCGCGGCGGCACCAGCTGGCGTTGTTGCTGGTGCTCGGGCGCGAACTCGATCGCCTGGTGCGCAAGCCGCTGCTGTCGGAACTGCTGCACTTGTGCCGCTGGCCGGCGAAGCTCGCCGGGCTGGGCGCGCTGCAGAGCTTCCTCGAGCGCGGCTTCGATGCATTCGGCCGACTCGGCGGCGCCAACGCCTTCCTGACCACGATCGTGACCCGCGAACGCGCGTTCATGACCGCCGTTTCCCGGGTGCAGGGCGGCAGCGTCGAGTCGCGCCTGCAGGATTCGAGTAGCTGGTCGAGGTAGCGGCGAGGCACCGGGGCACCGGGGCACCGGGGCATGGAGCACGGAGCACGGAGCACGGGAAGAGCCCCGGCGACGCTGCCCTTGTGGGTCCAGACTTGTCTGGACGCTGTTGATCCTGCTGTTGCCTTTGTGGGTCCAGACTTGTCTGGACGCTGTTGATCCTGCTGTTGCCCTTGTGGGTCCAGACTTGTCTGGACGCTGTTGATCCTGCTGTTGCCCTTGTGGGTCCAGACTTGTCTGGACGCTTCTGGCTGCCATCCAGGGACAGCGTCCAGACAAGTCTGGACCCACCATAAGCTCGCAATCTGCGAGTCTTTGCCACGCACCATGCACCACGCACCACGCACCACGCACCACGCACCATGCACCATGCGCCGACTCCCGGCCCACTCAATCCCCGAATTCCTGCTCCAGGTAGCGGCGGATTTCCGACTCGATCGCGCCCTTGATCGGCAGCAGCAGCCAGCTGATGTCGGCGTGCACCGAGACCGAATCGATCTCCACCGCAATCTCGCCCTCGACGCCGGTGCGCGAGAACTCGAGCGTGTTGCGGTTCCACTGCGCTTCGATCTCGAACTTCTCACGGATGTGCCGGGCGACCTTGTCGACCGCCTTCTTCGCCTTGGCGACGCCAAGGGAGTGCTTGCGATGCATGCGAATGGTGGCCATATCGAGCCCTCCTTTGCCCGGTGTCGTCCGTAGTTGATTATGATCAAGTCCCGGTCATGTGGGGAGCGGTCCGTGCGCATCTGTCTTGCCTTGTGGTTGCTGGGTGCCGCAGCAATGGCCTGGGCGCAGTCTGGCGAGCGCGAAGCGCCTGCCCTGGTTGTACCCGCGCCAGTGCCGGCAGCCGCGACGCCGGCGATGACGGTGCCAACGCCTGCAACTGCGCTGCCGACCGCGGCCGGGCAATCTCCAGCACCCGCACCAGCAAAGCCAGCACCCGCACCAGCACCAACAAGCCTTGCAGTGATCCGCGGGCAGCTCAGCCTGAGCAGCGCTGGACGTCCGCTGCGCAGCGAAGAGGCGGTCGACGCCGTCGTTTACTTCCGTCCGGCCACTCCGGTTGCCGTCGAGGTGCCCGATGCGCCGTTCGTGATCGCCACCGAACGCAAGACCTTCGTGCCGCGCGTGCTGGCGATTCCGGTGGGCGCCAGCGTGCGCTTTCCGAACAACGACCCGATCCTGCACAACGTGTTCTCGACCGCCAGGGAGGCGCAGTTCGACCTCGGGCTGTACGGTCGCAGCGAAGGCGAGGCCTACCGCTTCACGCAGGCGGGCGTCATTCGTGTCTACTGCAACGTGCACCACGCGATGACCGCCCATGTGCTGGTAATGGACACGCCGTTCTTTGCAAAGCCCGATGCCCAGGGTCGCTTTCGCCTGGTTGGCGTGCCGGCCGGGCCGGGCGAGCTTTACGTCTGGCATGAGCGCTCGCAACTCTGGCGCCAGGCGATCGACGCCGGTGCCGACGCCGACGCCGACATCAAGATTGCGCTCGAACTCAGCAAACGCCGCATCCCACCGCATCTGAACAAGAGCGGCCAGCCGTATCGAAGGACCCGTCCCGATGAGTACTGAACGTGGATTTCGGCTACCGCTGGCGCTGCGCATTTTCCTGGCGACGGCGGTGCTGGTGGCGGTTGCGGTCGCGCTGGCGGCGTTCTTCACCATCCAGCAGGGTCAGCGCGCGGGGGCCGAGGCGGTTGAGCACAGCCTCAAGGCCGCCGATGCCGCGCAGACACGGCTGGAAGAGCTGTCATTCGAGAAGCTCGACATCATCGCGCGCACGATCACCAACGATGCCGATTTCGTGCGCTACGTCGCCACCGCAACCGACAGTGGCCAGGGCCTCGGCGAGCCAGTGTCGTCGTCGGTGACCGAGCCGGATCCGCTCGATACTGCGATCGACGCTGCATCGCCGGCTGGCGGTGAGCCCGGCGTGGCCGATGTTGCGGCGGCGCAAGCGGTTGCGGATACAGCCTCGGTCAAGGATCTGATCGATCAGAAGATCCAGACTTACGGCGTTGACTTCGGCATGGTGCTGGACGCCGACGGCCGCGTGGTCGCGCGCTCCGACGAGCGCGAGGCGTTTCAGGACGACTTCTCCGACGATGCGATGTTCGCGACCATGGTCAGCGACATGGCGGGTGTCACCGGATATTGGCGCGACGGCGTCAACCTCTACCAGGCGTCGGCGCAGCCGATGGCGATGCAGGACGAGCTGGTCGGCTTTCTGGTCGTTGGCGAGCCGGTCGACGCCGGCATCGTCAAGCAAGTGCGTGCAGTGAGCGGCGGCGAAGTCGCCTACTGGATGCTCGATGGCGACAGCCTCCGGTTGATCGCGACCTCGGTCGACGAGGAGTCCTCGGCGTTGCTGAGGACATCGGTCGCGAGCATGGAAGCGATGGTGAAGGAGCGCCTCGCCGAGGGCGCAGGGCTGGAGCGGATCGACATTGCGCTCGGCGGCCGCAAGATGGCGGCCAGCCTGGCGCCGTTGTTCGGACAACCCGGCGACGCCATCGGCGGCGTGTTGACGATGACTTCGGTGGACGCCGCCATGGCGCCGTTTCAGGCCATTCAGAACTCGGTGCTGCTCGGCGGGCTGGTCGCCCTGGTGCTGGCGCTGGCGGTGTCGTGGTGGCTGGCCCGACGCGTATTGCGTCCGGTCGCAGAGTTGGCGGAGGCGGCCGAGCAGGCGGCCGGCGGCAACTATCACCAGCAGCTCGGCATCGAAGGCAACGACGAGGTTGGCCGTCTCGGTCGCGCCTTCGATTCGTTGCTCAGCGACCTGCGCGAGCAGAAGGACATTGAGGGCTATGTCGGGCACCTGACCCGTTTTTTGCCCGATCCGGGTTCCGAAGCGCCGACCACGGTTTCACGTCCGCCGCCGAAGCCGGTCACACGCCGCGAGTGCGCCTTGCTTGGCCTGGAATTGCGCCGTTTCCTGAGGGCACCGCCGCACGGCGAAGAGGCGATCACCTTGACCGCGCTCGGGCAGCTGATCGAGGAGGCCAGCGCCCGCGCGCTGGCCGCCGGCGGCGAACTGCTGGAACAGGAGGGGCCGCGGCTGCTGTTCGGATTCGGCGGCGAGGCCTCGGTGGAGCGCGCACTGGCGACCGTCGGCGTCTGGTGGGACGGCCGCATCGGCGCAGTCGACAATGGCGCCGCTGCAGCGCTGGCACTCGGCGAGATCGTGCACGGATCATTGCCGGCACGCCCCGAGTCCAGTGCGACCATCGGATTGCCGGTGTTGCAGGTGGAGCGCCTGCTGGCGGAAACGCCGATCGGCCAGCTGCTGATGTCGCCGATGGTCGGCGAGAAGTTGAAGGCGAGCGGTCAGACCGCGCTGCTGAAGGTGGCGAATGGCCAGAGCAGCGGCAAGCGCTTCCTGACCATGGACAAGTCCGGGCTGGCGACGATCACGCGCCAGGTGCCGGGACTTTCGCAGTCGACGCTGGTGATGGGTTCCGACAGCAACCTCACGCAGGCCGCCGTCGCCGCACCGCGAACCGCTGGCGACAATGCCTCGACGCGACTGGCGCTCGGCATGCGCTTCGCCGGACGCTACGAAATCCTCGCGATCCTCGGAGCTGGCGGCATGGGCATGGTCTACAAGGCGCGCGACGCCGACCTGTCCGACGTGGTCGCGCTGAAAATGCTGCGCCCGGGCATGGTGGTGGACGCCGAGCAACTCGACCGGCTCAAGGTCGAGCTCAAGCTCGCGCGCAAGATCACCCATCCGAATGTGCTGCGCACCTACGATTTCGGCGACTTCCAGGGCGTGCCCTACATTTCGATGGAGTACGTGCGCGGCGTCACCCTGCGCTACCTGCTGCAGCAGGCCGGCCGACTGCCGTTCTCGGCGGCGCTGCGCATCGCCCGGCAGTTGTGCATGGGTCTTGATGCCGCCCACCAGATGGGCGTGATCCATCGCGATATCAAGCCGGAAAACCTGATCATCGAACAGAGCGGAAATGCCAAGTTGATGGACTTTGGCATCGCGCGCTCGGCGAGCCGCTCGGATACCGGCCATACGCAACCCGGCACCTTCCTCGGTACGCCCAACTACGCTTCGCCCGAGCAACTGTCGGGCATGGATCTCGACACGCGTTCGGATATCTATTCGACCGGCGTGATGTTGTGCGAGATGTTCTGCGGCAAACTGCCCTTCAGTGGCGGCAACACCATGGAATTGTATGTCGCCCATCTGCAGCAGCCGCCGATCAAGCCGTCGCTGTTGTGGCCGGACATCCCGCGCGCACTGGAAGAGGTAATTCTCAAGTGTCTGGAGAAAAAGCCCGCGGATCGCTACGCTTCCGCGGCCGATTTGCTGGTGGCGCTGTCGGGTCTGCGGGCCTGAAAGGGAGTTGTGGCGTGAGTTGGTTACGGACATGGGTAAGGCTCGTCCTGGCTGCCGCCGGTATCGCTTCGACCGTGGCGGCGCACGCCCAGGATGCGGCCGAGGACGCCGGCGTCGATACCCGCATGGCGATCGACGGGTACGGCGACTTGCGTCTGCGCGGGGAGTACACCGGCGATATTCCCAACCGGCCCGACGACATCGAGCGCGTGCTTTCGTCCGTGCGCGCCGGCGCCCGCGTCGCCACCGAATCCGGCTGGGAGTTCGCCGCCGCGGTGAAGCTCGGTATCGGCAGCGACGACAACGACGACACTCGCCGCAACCTCGACAACGAGGAGTCCGATGGCATCGGCTTCGACGAGTGGTACGCCGCCTACAGCTTCAGCGACCGCGCGCTGTTCCGCCTCGGCAAGGGGCGCATGCCGCTGCTGCTGTCGCCCATGGTCTGGGACCGCGACCTGCGGCCGGTCGGCGCCAGTGTCGAATACAGCCGCGAAATGCGCGATTTCGATGCGTTTTACCTGACCGCCGGCTACTTCGCCGGCGATCATCTGTACGGCGACGAGTCGCGTATCGGCGCGCTGCAAATCGGCTACGGCTGGATGGAGGGCGCCGAGACCGGCTTCAGTGCGTTTCTCAGCTATCTCGATTTCGACGATCTCGACGTGCTTGCGCGCGAGGGCCTCGGGCGCACCAACCGCCGTGTCGGCAGCCAGTTCGTCAGCGACTACCAGTTGCTCGACCTGCAACTGGTCGGACGCACGCAGGCGTTCGCCGCGCCATTGGTGGCGCGCCTTGATCTGGTCAGGAATCTTGGTGCCGACGATCTGCGCGACGGCGCCCGCTTCAGTCTGGTCTGGGGCAACGCCGACGAACTCGGCGGTTGGGAGCTCGGCTATTCGATCCAGCGCATCCAGCGCGACGCCGTGCTCGCCGCTTTCAACGAGGACGACTGGTGGTTCCACAGTTTCGCGCGCGGTTACATGCCGTGGGTCGCCTACGGCATCAGCGAGCACTGGGCGATCCAGGCCAGTGCTTTCCTCGAGCGTCGCGACGGAATCGACGAGTACACCGATCGATACCTGCTCGACGTGCGCTCGCGCTGGTAGTCTTGCGCACACACCCCGCCGGAGCTCCGAACGCTCTCGATGAAGATCAGTTTTCCCGGAGGCGAAAGACAGGACTTCCTGGCGGAGGACGGGGTCGTGCGCGTGGGCGCAGCGCCGGAGAACGATATTGTGCTCGCGGCCGCCAAGCAGGTGCAGCCGCAGCACCTCGAACTGCAGCTCGATCGCCGCCGCGGCATCACGCTGACGGTCAGCGATCCCGCCGCTGTGGTCCATGTCAATGGGCGCCCGGTACGCGAAAAGGCGATCCTGCGCGTCGGCGACATGGTCGGTGTCGGCAGCGTGCGCCTGGTGATCAGGCCGGATACCGACCGCACCGAGAAGCCGCCCAAGGCGGCGCCGGAGAATGAAACCCGCCAGCGGTTCACGCCGCCGCGGGTGATCCTGCGCGGCGTCTCCGGCAGCTATTTCGGCAAGGTCATCCCGCTGCGCTCCAAGACCATCATCGGACGCGGCAGCGATTGCGACCTGGTGCTCAACGAATCCGAGATGAGCCGTCGCCACGCGTTGATCGAGAACACGCCGGAGGGCTTGTTCCTGCGCGACCTCGGCTCGGCCAACGGAACTTTCGTCAACGGCAGTTCGGTGCGCGACACCGTGCTGAAGCCGGGCGACCAGATCGCATTCGACCAGAATCGCTTCATGATCGAAGCGCCGGGCTACCTGATCAATGCGCCCGGCGATGAGCAGGTACACACTGGCTTCATCACCCAGGTGCAGCGTCCGTTCGTGGTGCCGCCCGCGGCGAAGCCGGCGGCGCCGCCGGAGGGCGAGAACAGTGCCGTCGACTGGATCATCATGACCGCTGCCGTCGTCACGCTGCTGGCGCTGGCGGTGCTGGTGTACCTGGAGTTCGGCCGCGTCGGCTGAATTCGCTTTTCCGCCGCAGTCGCGGCCGCCGATGACGGAGCGCTTGCCTGCTGGTTCAGGCCATTGCCAGCGATTCGACGAACGTCAGGCTGCCGCGTCGACGACGATCTGTCCGTGACCGCTTTCCAGCCGCGCCAGCAGCATCGCCCGATGGGCGCGGCGCAGCGGATGTTCGCCCTCCAGTTGCGCGCCGCTGGCGGTGGCGACGCCGATGTGCGCGCCGCGCGATGCTTTCGCCTGGCCGCGCGTGGCCGGCACCTGCAGTGCGCTGAGGATGCGAACCGCCATCCGCCGCGCGGCGTGCGGTCCTTCGATGAACTCGGCGACGATCATGCAGACATCGTCGTTCAGCGGCGCCACCAGGTCGTTGCGGCGCGCACAGCGGCGCACGCGTTCGGCAAGTTGGCCCGCCGCCGGACCGCCGTCCCACTCCGGATTGACGGCCGCTTCGCCGCGCAGGTCGGCGAGGTCCACGCACAGTACTGACAGCGTCCCGGCGTGACTGCGCGCGCGAGCGATTGCCGAATCGAACTGCGCCCTGAGCGCCTCGTGTTGCGCCAATGCCCTGACCGGGTCCATGGGCTCGAAAATTGGCAAGTTTGCTCCCCACCGCAGCTGGCGCGACAACGTGCATGCGCGAAGGGGCAGGAGGATAGCAATCCGACGCGCACTATATGGACAGCGATCCCGAAGTGGCCGGCGGCGCCGATCCACGCTGGAAGCCATGGAACCCGCAGCATCTCGCCGCCGCCGAGGCGCGCGCCAAGGGCCCGAGCCCCGGTGTTCGCGACGCCACCCGGCACGCCTATCTGCTCAGCCTGCGCGGCGACCGCGCGGGCGCGCAGGCGGGTCTGGCGGCGGCCAAGCAGCGCTACCCCGATTCCGTCGGCGTGCATTGGTCAGAAGGTTGGATCCGCCGCAACCTGCTCGATTTCGAGGGCGCGCTGGTGGCCTGGCAGCAGGTGGCCCAACGCGCTTACGCGCCCGAGCTCGCCAGCGCCGATGGCGCGCGCGACCGCTTCCAGCATTGGCGTCCGACCGAAAAGAAGCTGCTGGAAGAGGTGATCGGGCTGGCCTATCCGCTGGATACGCGCAACTGGCTCCACCCGATGCCGCGCGCAAGGCCGAGATCGACCGAAGCATCGCGCAGCGCATGGCGGAAATGCGCGCGGAAGCGGCGAAAGCGCAGAGCCAGCAACCGGCGGAATGACCCAAGGGTACCCGGTGCGCGCGCCAGCGGGTTCACCGGGTACCTGCGACCAGTCCGCGCCGGTCAATCGCATTGTGATGATCGGGCCGGCGAAGGCTCGCCGCATGGCCTGGTGTCCTTGCGTGATAGAGTCCTGCGCATCGTATTTGCGGGGCTCACCGATATGCCTGATCGGGCCATTTCGTGGCTTTCCGGGGTTCTCCTGGCAGCGGCCAGTGCAACCAGCATCGCGCTGATGGCGACATCGGCCGCCCCGGCGCAGGCGTTGCAACCGGCGGTCGCCGGACCTTTGAAAAACGCCCCCAGCCTGCTGTTCTGCAACGGCTACGAATCCACGCCCGGCTGCGCCGCCAGCCCCGGAGCGGGCGCTGCTTCATGGGTGCGGCTGGAGCAACTTTCGCCGGCAACCGGCGACGGCCGGCCGGTCCAGTTCCGCGCCGGCTGGCCACTGATCTTTCGCGCTTCGGTCGCCGGCGGAAAAATGCTCGGCCTCGGGCGGATGCACGGGGAGCAGTATTTCGAGCGACTGGGTTACCAGTTCCCCGAGTTCGGACAGGGCGCGGCGATCGTGTTCGAGAATCCGGACGGAATCTGGTCGTACTCGGTTCCGACCGCTCCGTTCTGGCCGCGCGATGAGAGCGTGTTGCCGTTTTACCCCGATCCGGGCGACATCACGCGCTACCTCGACGATGTCGCCGGCGCGCCGCTGAGCCACGATCCGGCACTGCGCTTCGCCTTGCGTCCGCAGTTCGGCGGGCCGCTGCCGCAGTTCGCTTACGAGCCCGTCAACGGGCTCTCGACGGTTCTTCAGGTTCCGGTCGCCGACGGCGTCCAGTTCGGCGCGGACGACGATTTCCCGGGCCTGGTGATCCTGTCCAATGTCGGCGTCGGGATCGTGATGACGCCGCTTGCGGACGGCTGGAACCCGGTACTGCCGCGCCAGGGGCGCAACCTGGCCGGATTCACCACTTCGGTGGGCTATGAGTTGAGCGACGTCGACGGTCGCACCAGCGTCACCGCGGTGATGATGGTTCCGCGTTTTCTGTTCTCGCATCTGCAGCTGGCCGATCCCTGCGTGGGTGCCGTCACGCTGGACGGCGACGGCAACCCGGTGTCGTGTGCGGAAGCGGCCATCCAGCGCGTGGACGGAGGGCCGATCGAGCCGGAGACCATCAATGACGAATCGCGGGTGGAACTGCGCGCATTCGTGGTCGAGCCGGTCTGGAGTGCGGCGCTCGACCGCATCGAAGCGCTGGATATCGTGACCGACATGAATGCGGACGGCCAGGTCGGCGCCGCGGATGCCGAGCTGATGGGCTGGCGTGTGCTCTCCAACGAAATCGTCTTCAACTTCCGCCAGATTGGAACCCTGCTGGTCGGCCGGGCGCGCACCTACGCACCGCTGGATTTCTGCCAGCCGGCGGCGCGCCCCGACGATCCGGCGCCGAGGTTGCCGGCGGGCGCCTCCTTTGACTTCGACATCGACGGCAACGGCTACGCGGCCTTCGACGAGGTGATCGTCTGCCCGCCCGGTGGCAGCGGCGTGACGCAGCCACCACGCTGATCGGCGGCTACCAGAGCGACCATGCACGCGGGGACGCCTTCGGGTTCAACGGGCGAGGAGACGGTTCCCTCGGGTCCCTTTGCCTTGAATGCCGGTCAAGGTCATCCCGGGTCGGCGGACGTTGCGGCGGATCTGCCGACCGGCCACTGCCCGATGGTCACCGGCGTTGGCCTCGAAGCCGGTTGCGCGCCGCCTGCGGATCGCTCCGGTGGCGGCCGCCATGACGACGGCACGAACGCAGCGCTCCTTCCGGCATTCATCGGTCCGTTCCGGGTCGTGCGCCTGCTCGGTGAAGGCGGCATGGGTGCGGTGTATCTGGGCGAGCAATCGGTCCCGGTCCAGCGTCAGGTCGCGCTCAAGCTCGTGCATGCCAGTCTGCGCAGCCCCAACGCGCTGGCGCGCTTCACCGCGGAACGCCAGGCGCTGGCGCGACTGTCGCACCCGAATGTCGCGCAGCTGTACGAGGCGGGCACGACCCCGGATGGTTTTCCCTACTTTGCGATGGAGTTCCTGCCCGGCGATACGCTCGGCGACTACTGCCGGCACTTGCGCCTGGGTATCCGCGAGCGGGTCAAGCTGTTCGTCCAGGTTTGTCAGGGCGTCCAGCATGCCCATCAGAAGGGACTGATCCACCGCGATTTGAAGCCGGGCAATCTGCTGGTGGCCGATATCGGCGGTCAGGCGGTGCCCAAGGTGATCGACTTCGGCATCGCCAAGGCGCTCGACCAACCGCTCACCGACAGTGGCGAACTGACCGGCGCGGGCGCCATCGGCACGCCGTCCTACATGAGTCCGGAGGCGTTCTCCGGCGATGTCGATCTCGACACCCGCACCGATATCTACTCGCTCGGCATTGTCCTCTACGAATTGCTCGCCGGCGTGCGCCCCAGCGACCTCTCGGGCATGGCTCTGATCCGGCTCAACGCGGCCGGCCAGAGACCGGAGCCGCCGCGGCTGACCACCCGCGTGCTCGGACTGGATGCGCAACTGGTCGCCGGCATCGCCGAAGAACGTGGACTGAAACCCGCCCAACTCGCCGAGCACCTGCGCGACGATCTCGACTGGATCGTCGGCCGCGCGATTGCCGAGGATCGCGACCAGCGTTATGCCACGGTGGCCGATCTGGCCGCCGACCTGAACCGCTACCTCAACGATCAGCCGGTCGAGGCGCGCCCGCCGAGCGTCGGTTATCGGACCGGCAAGTTCGTGCGCCGGCACCGCGTGACCGTGTTCGCCGCAGCATTGGTACTGGTCGCGCTGGTGCTCGGCATCGTCGGCACCAGCGTCGGCATGCTGCGGGCGGCACGCGAGGCCGAGGCGGCACGACAGGTTTCCGCATTCCTGACCCGTTTGTTCGAGGTGTCCGACCCCGGCAGCGGGCGCGGCGCCACGGTAACCGCGCGCGAACTGCTCGACCAGGGCGCCGCGCGGATTCAGGACGAGCTCAAGGGCCAGCCGATCGTGCAGGCGCAGTTGCTGCGCACCATGGGTGGGGTCTACCAGAACCTCGGACTGTATGCGCAGGCGGAGCCGCTGGAGCAGGCGGCGCTTGCCCTGCGGCGCACCACGCTGGGTCCACGGCATGCCGATGTTGGCCGCAGCCTGCTGGCCCTGGGCACGCTGTACAACGCCCTGGGACGCTATCGGGAGGCGGAGCCGTTGCAGCAGCAAGCGCTGCAACTGTTGCAGGCGCAACTCGGCAGCGACGATCCCGATGTCGCCGAGGCGCAGACGCAACTCGGCCTGACCCGTTTCCTGCTCGGCGACGCCGAGGCGGCCGAGCGTCTGTACCGCGCCGCGCTGGCGGCGCGCGAGCAGGAATTCGGCGCCGACCATCCGGAAGTCGCCACCAGCCTGGCGCACTTGGGTCACCTGCTGAACAATCGCGGTCGCCAGGCCGAGGCCGAACCCTATCTGCTGCGGGCGCTCGCGATCCGCAAGGCCAGGCTCGGCGCCGATCACTTCCAGGTGTCGGTAAGCCAGGACCTGCTGGGCGATCTCTACAGCAACATGGGTCGCTTCGACGAAGCGGTGGCGCTGTACCGCGACAGCCTGGCGATCAAGCGCAAGGTGTATGCCCCAGATCATCCGCTGATCGCCGAAAGCCACTTCTCGCTGGGCAAGGCGTACGCCGCGCAAGGCAAGCCGGAAGAAGCACGCGCCGCGCTGGAGGAAGGCTTGCGCCTGGTCGAGCGCGTGCTCGGACCCACCCACATCAGCTTGAGTCGTGGCTTGCAGGAACTCGGACTCCTGCTCGGCTACCAGGGCCAATGGCACGAAGCCGAAGCCGCGTTTACGCGCCTGGTCGAGGTTTACGAAGCCGCCGTGGGCCGCAAGCATGCCTGGGTCGGCGAAGCCCTCAACAATCTGGGCTGGGTAGTGAGCGACGGATTGCACGAGCATGCGCGCGCCGAAATCATTCTTCGCCGTGCGGTCGAGATCTTCCCGCTGGACCAGAATCCCGGCTACTCGGGCGCTCTGGCGCGCTGGAGCCTGGCCAACTGCCTGCGCGACCAGAAACGGGCGATTGACGCCGAGCCTTACTATGCGCAGGCTCTCACCCTGATGGAAGCGCTGGACCACCCGCAACGGCCCGATTTGCTGCGCGACTACGCACGCGCTCTGAGAGACGCCGGTCGCGATGCGCAGGCCGCGGCACTGGAGGCGCGTCTGCCGTCACCTTGATCTGTCACCACGAGCGCAGCCAAGCCATCCAGCATGAGCAACGAGCAAACCACATACACCATTCCCGACAGCGGCCAGTGGGTCGACGAGGGTCACTACACCGCCTGCCTGGTGGTGATCCGGGGCGCCGGCACCGGCAACAAGATCCTGTTGAATCGCGACTCGCTGGTCATCGGCCGTGCCGATGACGCCGACGTACGGCTGGCCAAGGCGGGTGTGTCGCGGCGTCATGCCGAGGTCGAGCGGCTGGGGGAACAGCAGTTCCGGTTGAAGGACCTCGCCAGTACCAATGGCACCTTCGTCAATGCGGCGCGCATCGAAGAGGCTTTGCTCAAGGATCAGGACATCATCGCGATCGGCGAGACCCGTCTCAAGTTCCTCGCCGCCGACAGTCCCGAGCAACCGTATTACGAGGCGCTGTACAGCCAGGCGCAGCTGGACAAGGCGCTGCAGGTCTACAACAAACACTACTTCCTGACCCGGCTCGACGAGGAACTGCGGCGCCACCGGATGCTCGGAGCGCCGCTGACGCTGGTCATGCTCGACGTCGATCACTTCAAGCGCCTCAACGACAGTTACGGCCACCTGGTCGGGGACGCGGCGCTCGCGCACCTGGTCGCGCTGGTCAAGGGGCGCATTCGCGATGCCGACGTGTTCTGCCGCTACGGCGGCGAGGAGTTCGGACTGATCATGCTGCAGACGCCGCCGTTGCAGGCGCAGCAAGTCGCCGAACAGTTGCGCATGCTGGTCGCCAACGCGCCGTTGCAGCACGGCAACCGCGCCATCGACATGACCATCAGTCTCGGCATCAGCGATGCGTCGGATCGCGACGCCACGCCCGAGACCCTGATCGAGCAAGCCGATCGCGCGCTCTACCGGGCCAAGCACGATGGGCGAAACCGCGTCTGCGTGTACCAGCGCGGGATGGATCCCGTGTAGCCCGGTGTACGCGCGCCAGCGCGTTCAGTGCTTGCCGCAAGCACCTGCCGCTGAATCGCTGCGCGATACACCGGCCTACACGGCGAGCAGCGCCTCCGCGGCCTGCTTGATCGACGCGTCCGACGGCAGCACCAGATTGGCAGCGCCCGCCAGCGGCGTGTAGGTATCGGTGCCGCAAACGCGGGCGATCGGCTTGCTGCCGCAGCCACCCTCAACCAGCGCGGTGATCACGCCTTCGCCGGGGCCCGCGCTCTTGCGGCCTTCGTCGACCACCAGGATGCGCGCGCACTGGCGGCCGTGGGCTGCGATCGCGGCGTCGTTCAACGGCTGCAGCCAGCGCAGGTCCATGACCCGGGACTGGATGCCGTGTTCGGCTTCCAGTTGTTTCGCCACGCGCAGGCTCATCGGCATCGCGTTGCCGTAGCTGATGATCAGCAGGTCGCTGTTGTCCTCGCCATACAGGCGCGGTTCGCCGATGGCGATCGCCTGATCCGGCGCCGGGTAGGCGAACGACCACTGGCCGTCGCCGGCCTCATGCAGATCCTTGGTCATGTACAGCGCAATCGGTTCGAGGAACACCGACACGCGCCCGTCCACCGCCGACAGCGCCATCAGCGTGCGCAGCATCATTGCAGCATCGTCGCCGCGGCTCGGGCAGGCGATGGTCAGCCCCGGAATGTCGCGCAGCGCGGCCATCGAGTTGTCGTTGTGGAAATGCCCGCCGAAGCCCTTCTGGTAACCGAGCCCGGCGATGCGGATGACCATCGGGTTCTTGAACTGGTTGTTGGAAAAGAACTGCAGCGACGCCGCCTCCCCGCGGATCTGGTCGCAGGCGTTGTGATAGTAGGCGAGGTACTGGATCTCCGGGATCGGCAGCATGCCGAGGTTGGCCAGGCCCTGGGCCAGGCCGAGGATGGTGGTCTCGTCGAGCAGCGTGTTGAACACGCGCGCGCCCTTGAACTTGTTCCACAGGCCCTTGCTGACAGTGTAGACGCCGCCCTTCTGCGCCACGTCCTCGCCGAACAGCAGCGAGTTGGGGTACTTCAGCAGCAAATCGTGCAGCGCCTGGTTGATCAGGATCGCCAGATGCTTCGGTGGCTGGGTTTCCGGCAGGGCGGCGCCGAAGATCCTGCTGCGTTCCTCTTTCGATACCAATCGCGTGGCCTCGGCCATCACCGCATCCGGCGTGTACGGCGCCAGCGGCGCGATGACGTCGGCCAGGTCGGTGAGCTTGGGCGTCAGGTCGGCAGCCTCGGCGGCGGCGAAACAGCGGCCACGGATGGTTTCGTAATGCGCGATCAATTCGTCCGCCGTGTAGACACCGTGCTCCAGCGCCAGCGCGGCCGAGCGCAACAGCGGATCGGCGGCTTCGCCGGCAAAGATGTCGTCGAAGTTGCGGTATTCGATCTCGAAGTCGGTGCCGGCGTGGCCCATCAGGCGCGTCGTGCGCAGGTGCAGGAAAGTCGGCTTGCGCTCGCGGCGGCAGTAGTCGACCGCAGCGGCGACCTGGTCGAATCCTTCGGCCAGATCGAGGCCGTCGGCCGCGAAATACTTCATGTGCTGGCGCTGCGCGAAGCTGTGCGCGATCCAGCCGCTTGGCGTACGCACCGAGATGCCGATGCCGTTGTCCTCGCAGACGAACAATACCGGCGCCTTGATCTGCTGGTAGCCGGCCCATTCGGCGGCGTTGAACGCGCCTTGCGCGGTGGCGTGGTTGGCGCTGGCGTCGCCGAAGCTGCAGATCACGATGCTGTCGGCCGGGATTGGCAGTGGATGACCGATGCGTACGGCCTGGTCGATCGCCATCGCGGTACCAAAGGCCTTCGGCGGATGGCTGGCGATGGTCGAGGTCTGCGGCAGCACCCACAGCGGCTTGCTGCCCCACACCTTGTGGCGCCCGCCGGAGGCCGGATCGAGCTTGCTGGCGGCGAACGACAGCGCCGAATCCATGATCGGATCCATGCCCGGCAGCTTGCGGAAGCGCTCGGCCATGAAGCCGCCGGAGCGGTAGTGCAGGAACGCAGGATCGGTGTGCCGCGTCAGCCGCGCGACCATCGCATTGCCCTCATGGCCGGAGCTGCCGATGGTGTAGAAAACCTTGTTCTGCACCCTCAGAACGCGCGCCATCAGGTCGAGGTGGCGGCTGATCATTTGCGATTCGAACAGCTCGCGGAAGGCAGCGACCGTCAGCGAAGTGCCGGTGCAAAGCGGCTCGGCGCCGTCGCGCACGCGCGTTCGCACCGAGCCATTCCGGTCACGCACCGTGCTGAGGAAGTTCTGGTCGACGATCTCGGCGCGATTCAGCTGCTTGCTGCGGGAAAGGGGCATGGGAACAGAGCCGTCAAGAAGTGATGAGTGCGGTTTTAAAGGGCGAGGAGCATAGCGGGTGCGCTGGATGGAGCAGGCACTCAGGAATAGGCTCATTCAGCCAGCATACGACGCGGGTAGGCCGGGGTAAGGCGCAGCCGTTCCCCGGCGCTCTGGAAGTGGTCTGGAACAGCGCCGGGGAACGCGTCTGCGACGCGTACCGCCGGCCTACCGGTTCAAGCCGACTCCACCCGATTGCGTCCGTTGGCCTTGGCCCGGTAAAGGCGCTCGTCGGCCAGGCGCAGCAGGTCGGCGCTGCTGGCCATGGTCGGCGACCAGCTGGCGACGCCAACGCTGGCGGTGATCGCGTGCGGATCGCCGCGGATCTCGAACCGATGCTGGGCAATGCCGGCGCGAATCTGTTCGGCGAAACGCTGGGCTTCGTCGTGCGTGGCTTCCGCCAGTGCGACCGCGAACTCCTCGCCGCCAAGGCGCCCATGCTGGCAACTGGAATAGCTCAAGTCGCGGATGACTTGAGAGACGCTGGCGATCACCTGGTCGCCGACCAGATGCCCGAAATGGTCGTTGATCTGCTTGAAGTGGTCGAGGTCGACGATCAGCACGGCAAGGTCGACGCCCGCGCGCGCGCGTTCGACATGGTCGTCGAGCAGCATGCGGAAGTGGCGACGATTGAAGAAGCCGGTCAGCCCGTCGTGGACCGCCAGGTCGATCAGCTCCTGGTGATAGCGTGCTTCCGGACTGGCGCCGCGAAAGAACTTGAGCGCATGGTTGCCGATGCCGATCTGGTCGCCGTCGCCGAGCTCCGCGCGCATCACCGCCTGGCCGTTCAGATAGGTCTTGTTGGTCGAGCCGAGATCCTCGATGAAGAAGCGTTCGTCCTCGACCCACACGCGGCAATGGCTGCGCGACACGCTCGGGTGCGGCAGGCTCAGCGTCGCATCGACGGCGCGCCCGATGACGATCGGTTCGCTGCCGATCTCGAGCTGGTGGCCGAGGAACACGCCACTGACCACGATCAGTCGCGGCGGCCGCTCCCGATGATCGACGTCGGGGCCGGCGAGCACTGTGGCGCGGTCAGTGTTCGAGTGGTCCTTGTTCACCAGGGCTCGTGAAAGCGACTGAGGCGATCAGTCTACCCGACACTTCGGCTGCCGTTGGGGCCGCGCTCGGACGACCCTCGGCAAGTTCTTCACGCGGAGGCGCGGAGGCGCGCAGAGGAGCAACGAACTGGTGGGTAGCTGCGCCTGTGTTTCTCGGCCCGCTATCCAACCCTCCTTCGCTCTTCTCCGCGTCTCCGCGCCCCCGCGTGAGATAGCTCCCGGGACTCTCAGCGCCAACTTTCCGTGCGTTCTTCGCGGACAAGGCACTTCATCCAGATCAACGCGTATCGTGGTGGCACGCTTCGCAGGCATCGGCGATCTGCTTCAGCGCGGTGCCGATGACGGCGCAATCGGCGCCGGCGGCCAGCCCTTTGCTGACTTCCTCGATGAAACCGTCGCGACGACGCTCGAAGGTGGCATCGACGTAGCCGATCGCGGCGAAGATCGGCGTCGAATCTTCCGCCAGGGCGCGCATGCGCTGCAGGTGGCGTTGCGCGGCTGGCGCATCGCAGGTCGTCGAGCGCGCCGTCTTGCGCGCCTGACCCATGTGGTACTGCATCAGCGCCATCGTGCCGCGTGGCACCTGGTGGCGCTGCGCCAGCGTGCTCATGACCACGAACGCACCGATGGCGCCGATGAACAAACCCACCGCCAACAGCGCCAGCGCGCGCCCTCCAGACATTGCCATCGTCGAATTCCCGAGTAAAACCACGAGGCTAGCCGATGGCGGTTGAGTGAAGCGTCACGAAGCGTCAGAAGCTTTCTTGCGTCTGCACCAGCATTTGTGGGCCCAGACTTGTCTGGACGCTCCCCGGTTGGATGCTGAAAAGCGTCCAGACAAGTCTGGACCCACAAACGCATGGGACTTTGGCGCTTACACCAGCGCCTTCAACCGATACAACAGATCCAGCGCCTGGCGCGGCGTCAGCGCATCCGGATCGACGTCGCGCAGCGCATCCAGTGCGGGGGAGGGCGCCGCAAACAGGTCGAATTGTGCCGGCTTCGCTTCCTGCCTTTCGCCGTGTCGGGTCCCGGGTCCCGGGTCCCGGGACCCGTCATCCGCCCGTGCCCCGTGCCCCATGCCCCGTGCCCCGTCTTCCAGTCCCTTCAGCACCGCCTCCGCACGCTTCAGCACGCGCCCCGGCAACCCGGCCAACGCCGCCACCTGCAGCCCGAAGCTGCGATTGGCCGGCCCGGGTTTGACCGCGTGCAGGAACACCAGCGCATGCGCATGTTCGACTGCATCCAGGTGCACATTGGCGACGCCCTCGCATTCGTCGGCGAGTTCGGTCAGCTCGAAGTAATGGGTGGCGAACAGGGTGTAGGCGCGATTGCGCTCGGCCAGTTCGATGGCGCAGGCGCGGGCGATGGCGAGGCCGTCGTAAGTGCTGGTGCCGCGCCCGATCTCGTCCATCAGCACCAGGCTGCGATCGGTCGCGTTGTGCAGGATGCGTGCGGTCTCGGCCATCTCGACCATGAAGGTCGACTGACCGCGGGCGAGGTCGTCGCCGGCGCCGATGCGGGTGAAGATGCGGTCGATCGGGCCGATCGTCGCCGACCTCGCCGGCACTGCGCTGCCGATATGCGCGAGCAGCACGATCAACGCATTCTGGCGCATGTAGGTGCTCTTGCCGCCCATGTTCGGGCCGGTGATCACCAGCATGCGACGATCGCCATGCAGGTCCAGGTCGTTCGGTTCAAATGGCTCGCGGCGGACGACCTCGACCACCGGATGGCGTCCCGCCTCGATCTTGAGCACGCGTTCATCGGTCAATGTCGGTCGCGCCCAGTTCCAGCGCTCGGCGCCATCAGCCAGCGCCGCAATCACATCCAGGTGGGCGAGGGCGTCGGAGGCCGCGCGCAGGGTGTCGAGGTGCCGCTGCAGTTCGGCGATCAGTTCGTCGTAGAGACCGCGCTCGCGCATCAGCGCGCGCTCGCGACTGCCGAGTACCTTGTCCTCGTAGAGCTTCAATTCCTCGGTGATGTAGCGCTCGGCGCCCTTGAGCGTCTGCCGCCGCGACCAGCGCGCCGGCACGCGTTCCAGATGCGAGCGGGTCACTTCGAGGTAGTAGCCGTGCACCTTGTTGTAGGCGACGCGCAGATTGGCGATGCCGGTGGCCTCGCGCTCGCGGCGTTCGAGGTCGACCAGGAACTCGTCGGCGCCGGCCGACAGCAGTCGCAGTTCATCGAGTTCAGCATCGAATCCGGTGGCGATCACGCCGCCATCGCGCATGAATATCGGTGGCTCGGCGACCAGCGCGCGCAGCAGCAGCGCATGGGTATCCTCCATGCCACGTAGCGCCTGCGCCCATTCGATCAGCGCACTCGGCGTGCCTTGCTCGGCGATCGACGCGAGCGCGGGGCAGATTGCGAGCGCATCGCGCAGGCCCGACAGATCGCGCGGCCGCGCCGAGCCGAGCGCCAGCCGCCCGAGCATGCGTTCGACGTCGCCAAGTGCCTGCAGCGCGGTGCGCAGCGGCTCGATCAGCGCCAGGTTGCGCACTGATTCGATCGCATCCTGACGCACGCGCAGCGCCGCGTGGTCGCGCAATGGACGCGCCAGCCAGCGCCTGAGGAGGCGCGCACCCATCGGCGTCAGACAGCGGTCGAGGATGCCGATCAGCGTGTGCTCGCGACGGCCGGAGGCATGTTCCTCGATCTCGAGGTGACGGCGTGTGGCCGCATCCAGGTGCAGCGAGTCCTCTCCTTGTTCCACTGACAGGCCCGCCAGGCGCGGTAGCGCCGCCTTCTGCGTTTCGCGCACGTAGTGCAGCAGCGCCCCGGCGGCACCGAGCGCCGCATCGAGGTGGTCGCAACCGTAGCCGGAGAGGTCGCGCACCGCGAACTGCTGCGTCAGCGCGCGGCGTCCGGCATCGCTGTCGAAGTGCCACGGCGCCAGGCGCCTGACCAGGCCGGCTTCGACGCCATCAAGATTCAGCAGGTCCTCGGGAATCAGCGTCTCGGCGGGGGCCAGTCGCGCCATCTCGGCCGGCAGTGCCTCGGCATCGATCTCGCTGACGCGGATGCGGCCGGAGCCGAGGTCGAGCCAGGCGAGGCCGAGGCGAGGGCCGGAAGTTGCAACGGCGGGGCAGGGGGCAGGGAGCAGGGGACGGGGTCCTTCGCCCTGACTGGATGCAGTCGCAAGATTCGCACTGAGTTGAGGCGACCGGCGAGCCGCAAGATGTTCCCCCTGCCCCCTGCCCGCTGCCGCCGCTCGTTCGTGCCTCACCGCCACCGCCAGCAACAGATTGTCCCGCCGCTGGTCCAGCAGCGCATCGTCGACCACCGTGCCGGGTGTGACAATGCGCGTAATGCGGCGCTCGACCAGGCCCTTGGCTTCACGCGGATCGCCGATCTGTTCAGCGATCGCTACCGCTTCGCCGAGGCGGATCAGCTTGGCCAGATAGCCATCCAGCGCATGCACCGGTATGCCCGCCATCGGAATCGGCGCGCCTGCCGATTGGCCGCGTTGGGTCAGCGTGATGTCGAGCAGGCTCGCCGCGCGCCGCGCGTCGTTGTAGAACACCTCATAGAAGTCGCCCATGCGGAACAGCAGCAGCAGATCCGGCTGCTCGGCCTTGAGCGCCAGGTACTGGCGCATCAGTGGGGTGTGGTCGGCAATGACGCT
>JAIMJQ010000005.1:35840-57651 GCA_020693165.1 Xanthomonas sp.
AACTTATAGCGTGGCCGCAGCCGCTGGAGAACGTCGACAGATGCCATTCCGGCGCAGCTTGGCCACTCATCGGTGGATTTCTTCACACTCCTTGTTCAGCGGAGATTGATCTTTTATGCTCCGCGCGTTGCAATGCGTCCACTGATACGGGGAATCCGATGAAACAGACTGTCTCCACGCTGCTGGCCTGCGCGCTTGCGCTTTCAGGCTCGGCGGTGTTTGCCGCCAAAGCCGACGAGCTGCAACGTCCACGCGACTTCACTCGAGATTTCCAGGTGCCGGCCGCGCCGACAGGCGGTCTGGTCACGGCTCTGACCCAGAACTTCGACGGTGTTTTCCCGCCGGCGGGCTGGACCGTGGTCAACAATGAGCCCGGTGGTCCGGCGTGGAGCAACCTCGCCGGTTGCGGCGAGGGCGGCAACTTCACCAACGGTAGCGGCGATGTGGCCTGCGTCAGCAGCGATCTCTTCGGCGCGGCCGAGTTCGATGTGGAGCTGCGCACGCCCGCGATCAACCTGTCGACGTTCGGCGCGCCCGCTGCGCTGACCTTCACCGCCAACTACCAGAACTTCGCGAATCTGGACTTTTTCACGGTCGACGTGTCGACCAACGGCGGCGGCGCCTGGACCAATCTGCTGAGCTGGAACGAAGACCACGGTGGGTTTCGCGCCGCGCCCGGCGAGAACGTCAACCTCGATATCTCCGCTTATGCCGGCCAGGCCGACGTTCGCTTCCGCTTCCGCTACTTCGACCCCAACACCGGCGACTGGGCCTGGTACGCGCAGGTCGACAACGTGACGGTCGCCGCGACGCCGGCGGTGCCGACGATTTCGCTCGACGCCACCGTGGGCACCACGCCGGGCGCCTGCGCCACGACCGACACGCTGACGGTGACTGCAGGCACCGAGGTGTATTACTGCTACGAGGTCACCAACACCGGCACCATTGCGGTCACCTCCCACGATCTCAGCGACACGGTCATTGGAACCATCCTCAACGACTTCCCATTCAACCTGGTCCCGGGCGCGAGCGCGTTCGTGGTGGTGCCGTCGACGCCGTCCGCCACGGTGACCAACACCGGCACCTGGACCGCGACCACCGGCAGCACCTACACGGTCGATACGGCCGCGCCGTTCAACTACATCCCGATCAACGCGACCGGCACGGCGCTGAACCTGACCGACGACTCCGAGGCCAACATCGTCTCGCCGTTCCCGATCACGTTCAACGGCGTCACCTCGACCAACCTGCGCGTCGGCAACAATGGTGGCATCCTGTTCAACGCCACGAGCGGCGATATCGGCTTCTCCAATGCCGCGTTGCCGAACGCCGCGCACCCGCTGGCGATCTTCCCGTTCTGGGACGATCTTGACGACGAAACCGGCAACGTCTACTGGCAGGTCCAGGGCGCAGCGCCGAATCGCCAGTTGATCGTCGAGTGGTTCGACCGACCGCATTTCAACAACATCGGTGCGGCGACGTTCCAGGTCGTCATCAGCGAAGGCAGCAACGAGATCCGCTTCCAGTACCTGGATGTGGACTTTGGCAACGCCTCGTTCAACAACGGCGCTTCCGCGACGGTTGGTCTGAATTTCAGCAGCACCGTTGCCCAGCAAGTGTCGTTCAACACGGCCACGCTCGCGAACAGCCAGGCAATCCTGTTCACGCCGCCGCTGTCCGCTTCGGCGACCGACAGCACAACGGTTACGGTGTTGATCCCGAACATCGATGTAAGCCCGGCCGCTCTGGCGGCTTCTGCGCCGGTCAACCAGACCACCACGGCGCCGCTGACGATTGCCAACACCGGGCAGGGCGACCTGAACTGGGCGATCACCGAAGAGCCGGTGGGCCAGCCGCAGTCGACGCCGGCCGCACGCGGCACGGCGGCCGACGCCCGCGACGAAGTTTCCGAGCCGTTGAACAAGCCGGGTACGCCGACCGAGGCTGGGCCTGCTGCCAGCGGCCCGATCTGGCGCGCCCCCGCTGCGGTGCTTTACGACAATGGCCCGTTGGTTACCAACCCGGGTGCGGGCGCCGGTGGGGCCGATGCCAGCGCCCTGCAGACCGCCGTGCTTGGCAATACGGTCGGTTTCGGCCACCAGTTGACGGCCGGCAATCGCATTGCCGATGACTTCGTGGTCGGCGGCTCGGGCTGGCTGATCAATACCGTCACCTTCTTCGCCTACCAGACCAATTCGCCGACGACGTCGACGATCACCGCGGTCAATGTGCGCATCTGGGACGGTCCTCCGGGCGCGCCGGGCAGCAATGTGGTGTTTGGCGACACGACCACCAACCGTCTGGTGTCGTCGACCTTCACCAACATCTATCGCACGACGGACACCGCGCTGACGGCCAACAATCGTCCGATCATGGCCAACGAGGTTGCCATCAACACCTTCCTGCCGCCTGGCACCTACTGGTTCGACTGGCAGTCGGATGGCTCGCTGGCTTCCGGTCCGTGGGCACCTCCGGTGACCCTGCTCGGTCAGACCGGCAAGCCCGGTGCAAACGGGTTGCAGTTTACGGGTGCGTGGGCTCCGGCCCTGGATACCGGCAACTCGGTGCAACAGGACTTCCCGTTCGTCATCGACGGCCTGGCCGATTGCGCCAGCCCCGCCGACGTGCCGTGGCTGAGCCTGTCGCAGACCGCCGGCACCAACGTCGGTGGCACCAACACGGTGGTCACGGCGACCTTCGATGCAACCGGTCTCGCCGTGGGTAACTACAGCGCTCGCCTGTGCGCCACCAGCAACGATCCGGATGTCGGCCCCGGCAACGGTACCGGCCTGGTCATCGTGCCGGTGTCGTTCAACGTGGCAGCGTCGGCCGACCTCGTGATGACGCTGACCGACGCGCCGGATCCGGTGACTGCCGGAACCAACCTGACCTACACGGGTACGGTGACCAACAACGGGCCGACCGCCGCCAACAACGTCAGCTTCTCGCTGCCGCTGCCGGCGAACACCAGCTTCGTCTCGGCAACCCCGAGTGCCGGCGGCGCCTGCGCCGGCAACCCGGTGGTCTGCACCTGGGCGGGAAGCACCGCGGTTGGCGCCAGCAACTCGGCGACGATCACCGTGCTGGTTGCGCCGTCGGTGCTTCAAGGCGCCACCTTGACCGCGACGGCGACCGCCACCTCGCCGGACTTCGATCCGAACCTGGCCAACAACGCGGCCACGGCTACCACCGCGGTCATCGCCAGCGCCGACCTGCAGATCTCGCTGACGTCGTCGGTGACTGCCTCGCCGATCAATGTGCCGGTGACGTTCACGGCGACCAGCTTGAACCTCGGCCCGTCGGACGCGCAGGACGTGTCGGTGACGATTACGCTGACGCCGGACTTCCGCTACAGCAGTCACTCGGCAGCCGGTGCGACCTGCACCGTACCGCAGGTCGGCAACACCGGTGCGATCGTCTGCACCTGGGCTGGCCCAACTGCGCCGGGGGCCTCGCGCACCCTGTCCGTGGTCGCGTTCAGCAACGTCCAGGGCCCGACCGCCGTGAATGCCAGCACCGCCTCCAGCACGACCGATCCGGTGGCCGACAACAACAGCACCACGGTGACGGTCCAGGTCGGTTACCTGGTCGAGGAAATCCCGACGCTGGGCAACCTCGGTCTGCTGTTGATGGGCTTGATGATCGGCCTGATGGGCTTCGTGGCAGTACGCCGCCAGTCCTGAGAGCTCAATGTGAGGGCCGCGCCTCGGCGCGGTCTTCACTAAAGAGTTGAAATCAAGGGGCGGCCAGTGGCCGCCCCTTTTCGTTAGTCGGATCCAGAGCTCCGATTGGTTCGAACCTGATTCGAACGCTCTTCGTATGGGCGTGGGCAAAGCGTCCGGACCAGGTCCGGACCCACGGGCTTGCGCGCTGTGGTGGGTTCGAACCTTGTTCAAACGATCTTCGTATCGGCGTGGGGCAAGCGCGCCAGCGGAGGCAGCCGGAACGACAATGCCTTCCTTCCTGCAGCGAGCGCTACAGCGCGCTGGCGAGCTTCAGAAAGCCCTCGACCGACACCTGTTCGGCGCGGTGGTCCGGGCGCACGCCGCAGCTGGCGATGCCGACCGGGTCGAGTACGCCGGCGAGGGCGTTGGACAGGGTCTTGCGACGCTGCGCGAAGGCCGCGCGCAGGATGCGATCGAGCGGCTGGGCCAGCCGTTCGCGATCGGGATCGTGAAGAGGCGTCAGCCGCACGATCGCCGATTCGACCTTGGGTACCGGCCAGAAGCTGCCCGGCATCACCCGAAACAGCTTTTCGACCTTGCATCGCGCCTGCAGTGCCACACTCAGGCGACCGTAGGTCTTGTCGCCGTGCGGCGCCGCCATGCGTTCGACCACCTCACGCTGCAGCATGAAATGCATGTCCGCGACCACGCCGGCGTGATCGAGCAGATGGAACAGCACCGGTGTGGAAATGTTGTACGGCAAATTGCCGACCACGCGCAGCATGCGGCCGGCCGCCAGCGCGGTGAAATCCACCGTCAGTACATCGGCTTCGACGACCCGCAGATCGCCATGGGTTGGGCTCTCGGCACGCAGCAGCGGGATCAGATCGCGGTCGATTTCGATCGCCGCAAGTGATCCCAGCGCATCGAGCAGCGGCCAGGTCATCGCGCCGCGCCCTGGGCCGATCTCGACGACATGCTGACCCGGCTGCGGGTTGATCGCGCGCACGATCTTGTCGATCACGTTGTGGTCGCGCAGGAAATTCTGTCCGAAGCGCTTGCGCGCAAGCATCTCAGCGCACCCCGGAGCGGGCGTCGAGAATGCGCGCGGCTTCAGCCATCGCCGCTTCCAGCGATCCCGGGTCGGCCTGGCCGCTGCCGGCGATGTCGAGTGCGGTGCCGTGGTCGACCGAGGTGCGAACGAACGGCAATCCCAGCGTGACGTTGACCGACCGGCCGAATCCGGCGAATTTCAGCACCGGCAGGCCCTGGTCGTGATACATGGCGAGGTAGGCGTCGGTTTGCGCCAAGCGGCGCGGCGCAAAGGCGGTGTCGGCTGGCAGGGGTCCGTCGAGGAGCATGCCTTCGGCGCGCAAACGCGCGAGCAGCGGCTCGATGATCCTCAGTTCCTCATCGCCCAGATGTCCGTCCTCGCCGGCGTGCGGGTTGAGGCCGAGCACGGCGATTCGCGGTTGCTGGAGGCCGTAGTCTTTGCGCAGACCTGCGTGGAGCACGCGCAGGCAGCGCTCCAGCGCGACCGCTTCGATCGCATCGGCGACTGCTCGCAACGGCAGGTGCGTGGTCGCCAGCGCCACCCGCAGCGCCGGGCGCAGGTTGTCGCCAGGCGCAACCAGCATCATCACCACATGCTCGGTCGCTGCCAGCGACTGGAAGTATTCGGTGTGGCCGGAAAACGGCGCGGCCGGCGAATCCAGCGCACTCTTCTGCACCGGTGCGGTGACGATGGCATCGAAGCGCGCGGAGAGCGCGCCTTCGGCGGCGCAGCGCAACATCGCCAACGTGGCAGCAGCGTTGGCCGGATCCAGCCGTCCTGGCGTCGCCGCACGTTCGAGCGGCGCCGGTACCAGCGCCAGGTGCCCGGCGGGCAGCGGCTGGCGGTTGCCGGGTTCGTCCTCGACCAGAGTCAGCGGCAACCCCAGGCGCGCTGCAGCGCCATGCAGGCAGCGCCGATCGGCAATCGCGATCGCCCGGAACGGCCAAGCGCGTTGCGAGGCGCGAACCAGCAGCTCCGGCCCGACCCCGGCGGGCTCACCCGCGGTCAGGGCAATGCGATGTGTCATCGCCAGATTCCTGCGCAGGTTGTTGCGTCAGCCTGCTTTGGCGAGGCGATATTCGATGAAGGCTTCGCCGCGCAACTGTCGCAGGAACTGCTCATAGGCTTCCTCGCCCTTGCGCTGGCGCAGGCTATCCATGATCTGACCGCGAACGTATTCCTCGGTGCGGTCCGCCTGGCGTGTGCCAAGGCGCTGCACCAGCAGCCAGCCCGACGCATCGCGGAACGGCTTGCTGTGCTCGCCGTCCTTGAGTGTCGACATCAGTTCGGCGAACTCGGGAGCAAGGCTCTCGAGTGCGAACCAGCCGATGTCGCCGCCCAGCGGCGCGGTGGCGTCGTCTTCCGACAACTCCCGCGCCAGTTTCTCGAAACTGTCGCCCTTCTGCAGCCGCCCGTAAATGGCATCGATTTCGCGCTTGGCCTCGGCCTCGGTCTGCAGTTCGGTGATCTGCACCAGAATCTTGCGGGCGTTGAATTCGGTGACCATGATCTGGCTGGTCTCGCGGCGGTCGCTGAGCTGCAGCAAGTAGAAACCGCTCGGCGTGCGCAGCGATTGGGAAACGTCGCCTGGCTTCATTTCCGCAACCAGGTCGGCGAATGCCGGCGGAATCTGGTCGAAACGGCGCCAGCCCAGATCGCCCCCCTCGAGTGCCTGCGGCGCGTCCGAGTAGCGGATCGCGGCGGCCGCGAAATCCATGCTGCCCTCCTCGATCAGCTTGCGCACGCCTTCGGCTTTCTCGCGTGCAGTCTGAATCTGTTCCGGATTGGCGCCATCGGGGACGCCGATCAGCAACACCGAGATGCGCACTTCGCCGCTGCGATTGGCGCCGCTGGCCATCGCGATTTCGAGTTCGGACGGGCTGACGTCAGAGCGCGAATCGAGCACGCGCTGGCGCAGCTTCTGTACCATGATCTCCTCGCGCATGGTCTTGCGGAACTCGGCGAGCGTGTAGCCGTCGAGTTGCAACTGCTGCTGCAAAGTGTTCAGGTCGATCTTGTTCTGGCGCAGGATGCGGGTGATGCCGTCGTCGACCTCGGTGTCGGTGACGCGCACCCCGGTCGCTTCGGCGCGCTGCAGTTGCAGGCGCACCAGTGTCAGTCGCTCGAGGACCTGGCGCTCCAGCACGTCTGCCGGCGGCAACTGGTTTTCGCGACCGGTGTATTGGCGACGGATGCCGCCGAGCGCCTGATCGAGTTCGCTGCGCAGGATGATGTCTTCGTCGACCACCGCCACGATACTGTCGAGGTTGCTGCCGAGTGCCTGTGCGCGGGCTTCCGGGAGGCCCAGCGCGAAGCCTATGAAAAACAACAAAATCAATATGTTACGATTCATTCCGAGGTGCCCCCGAAAGGCTGATAACCGAGAATAGCACGGCGCAGGAAGTCGCCCGTGCCGCGTCCCAGGGAGCCCAGGCCGTTGAGCTCGAGCTCCAGGAAGATGGCGGTGCGGCGTTCGTCGCCGACGCCCCTAAGATAGTTCCTCGAAAGCAAACGTACGCTGTAGCAGCAATTGACGTACTCGAATCCGGCGACCGCTTCCTGCGTGGTGCTCAGGCGCAGCGAGTAGTTCCAGCGAAACACGGCGCGCCAGTTGTCGTTGATCGGAATCAGTGCCGAGACGTCTCCCTGCTCGAGCTCGTCGGGACGATAGCGATAGCCGAGGTTGAGCAGCCCCTGGTCGCCGAAGCGTCGCTGCAGGCGCAGTGCGCCGAAGTCGGTCGCCTCGGTTTCCGGGTCGTAGCGCAGGCCGCCGCTCAGCGACCAGGTGTCGCTGAGGCGGGTGCGCAGCTCTGCGACATAGGCCGAGCGCTGGCGATCAGCGACGATTCCGGCATCGAGCTCATCGGGCAGGTAGGCCTCGGGTGCATCGAAATAGTAGATCTGGCCGAGATTGAAGGCGGCGCGTTCGCCGCCATCGTCGTCGAGCAATCGCGAGCTGAGTGCCAGCGTGATCTGGTTGGCGTCGGCCTGGCGGTCGGCGCCGGTGTAGCGGTTTTCGCGGAACAACTGGGCAAAACTGAAATCGAGCGCAGCGGTGTCGAACGCCGGCAGGTCCGATTGTTCGCGGTCTGGCACATACAGATAGTAGATGCGCGGTTCCAGCGTCTGGCGGAGGTCCGCCTGTCCGAACGCGTTCGGGCGTTCGAACAACAGGCCGGCATCGCTGCTGAAGATCGGTGTTGTGCGGCTCGGCGAGTCCGTGGTGCACGCAAAACCGCTGCCGCACGGCGGGTTGTCGTCGCCACGATCGAGCTGGTAGCTGGTGTGCCTGAGCGTCGCGCGCGTGCGCCAGAAGCCCCAGGTCGGCTCCCAGGCGTAGCCAATGTAGGGCGCCAGGTCGAGGCGGTCGCCTTCGGGCACCAGGATCTCGTTGCAATCGCCGTCGAGGCCGAGCGCGCAGGCGCTATCGCGCTGAAAGTCGACCCACTCGGCATGGCCGCCATAGCGCCAGCCGCGCATGCGACCGTCGTAGCTCAGGTGTAGCCGCGGCAGGCGTTTGTAGGGATCCAGTTGCGTGCGCTCTTCCTGGTCTGGAAGGATCAGTTCGTATTCATCGGCGAGGACGCTCCAGCGCCAGTTGCGCCCGCCGCCAGACAGTTGCGCGACGCTGCCGAGCACCGAGGTGGAGGTCATGTCCAGCGAATTGCCGAGGTCGCTGAAGTAGCGATCGTCGGAAACGTGGTTGATGTCGGCGTCGAGGCGGATGCCCGGGAGCACGCTGCCGTTGTGGCGAACCCGGAAGCGCTCGCGATCGCGGTCGAGCAGGTCATCGTTGGGCAGCCATTCGCCGTCGAACTGGCCGCTGCCGCGCGCGTACAAGTAGCGAAATTCGCCTCCGACCTGCACGCCGCGGTCGGTGATCACGCGCGGGACCAGGGTGGCGTCGTAGTTCGGGGCGATATTCCAGTAGTACGGCGCAGCGAAGTCGAAGCCATCGCTGCCGAAACCGGCCTTCGGCGCCAGGAACCCGCTCTTGCGGCGATCGTCGATCGGAAAGCTGGCGTGTGGCCAGTACAGCAGCGGAACGTTGCCGACGCGCAACTTGAAGTCCTCCGCCGTGGCCTGGCCGGCCGCGTGATCGATGACCAGACTGCTGGCCTCGATCTGCCATGCGGGAGGATCGTCCGGGCAGGTGGTGTAGGTCACGCCCGTCAGCGAAGTCTTGTCGCCGCCTTCGGCGCTCACCGACGCGGCCTGGCCCTGGCCGCGCTGGGCTTTCAGCGCGTAGCGCACGTCGGTCAACTCGGTCTGGTCAGTGGCCAGCGAGGCGCGCGCTTCGCTGGCGTAAAAGGCGTTGGTGGCGTCCTCGACGTGCACCGCGCCAGTGGCCGTCGCGGTGTCCGCGGCAACATCGTATTCGATCCGGTCTGCCGTCATGCGCTGGTCGGCGCGAACCGCGCTGGCGTTGCCCTCCAGCACCACCCGCTCGCCATCGGTGCCGGTCAGCGAATCGCCCCTGAGTTCGGTGGATGCCGCCGCGCGCGCCGCCGCGTCGAACTTGGCGGAGTCGAGCGCCCGTGGCTGGCCGATGCATTCCCAGCCCTGCGCGGTGCGCTCGCAGCGCCAGGGTTCGACCGGGCACAATTCGGCGGCCAGCGCAGCGGGTAGCGGTGCCAGGGCCAGTCCCACCAGCAGCCATCGCGATGCGTGTTGCAATCTCATCATCCGGGTTCCCGAAACTGGGGGCGCTGCGGCCCACGGCCGCGCGAGCCGCGTACGATGGCACAGCGATGCCGGCGGAGGAAGCACATCACTCATTGTCCGGAATACGCGCTCGGCGTATTCTTCCCGTCACAGTTGTTCTCACAAGTCAAACCGGGTTCCGCGCGGGCTGCACCGCCGGCGCAGAACCGGCTGCGGCGGATGCGGGAGTGTTGGCGATGGGGCGCAGGACAGGATTGGCAGGGCTGCTGTTGTGGGCGCTGGCTGCGGCCGCGATGGCCTCCAGTGAAGACGAGATCTGGATCGAGCGCTACATGTCCGAGCCCGGACGCGGCGCACAGCCTGCAGCGATCCGCAGTGGTTACCGCATCGCCTGGGGAGATCTCAGGCGATTCGTCGGCATACCCGTCAAGGTGGCGACCGATAGCGGCAGCAATCTCCGCGGCCGTATCGAGCGCGCCGACGAACGCCAGATCCTGTTGCGCGCGCAATTGCACGGCGGCTACGCCGACCTGGTCCTGCATCGAGACCAGGTCATCAGCACCGTACTGGAATGACGCCATGAACTTGATCCTGTTCTACTGGATGCTGATCTTCGTGATGGTCGTGTGGATGGCGGTCAAGGTCGGTCGCAGCAGTGTCGGCATGGGCGTCGTCACCTTTCTGTTCTGGCCGATCGCGATCATTCCGCTGATCACCAACTGGGGCCAGCGCGACAGCGATATTCGACTGCAGTTCTTCGTCGTCGCCGCTGCGACCGGTTTGCTGTGGAAGTCGCTGATCGAACTGGCAATGGAAACCGAGCGCACGATGCAGGACGATCAGATCGCCCTGATCGGCGGCCAGGACCCGTTTTCGGCCATGCAGGTCGAGAGTGAGCGCGATGGCGTCCAGTATGGCCGTCCGCGGGGCAATGCGCGTGCGCCGCTGATTGCGCTCGATGCCAACGGCAATCCGGTGTCGCCGACCACCAGCGGCGACATGGCCTACTACCTGCGGGCGACCGGGCGCGTCGGTGGGCCGTCCGCTGCCGGAACCTTGAGCCGTTCGGACCGGGCCACGCTGGCCGGGGGCAGGCCGTCGATGTCGTCATCGGCCGAGTCCGAAATGCACTTCGCACCAGCGATGGCCAAAGTGAATTCGACTCCGCTCAAGGAGATCCGCTTCCGCAGCGGCACGGTGCGACTGCCGCCAGCCCTGGCGACACTCGACGTGCCGGAACATTTTCGTTTCATCGCGCGCCACCAGCTGGGCTTGCTGTCCGAGCTGCGCGGCATTGCGGTCGCCGAGCACACCCTGGGCTGGATCGTCCACGAGCGCGTCAACCTGAATTCGGCCGATTTCTGGTTCGTCGAGGTCAGCTTTCACGAAGTCGGACACCTCGCGCCGCCGTCCCCCGGCGGCAGCGTGGCGGCGCTGCAATGGGACGCCACCAACGCCACGGCGATCTGGGGCCGGCCTGCGGTTCCCGCGGAGCGCGGCATCGACCAGTCAGCCGCCAAGCTGACCCGCCATGGTGCGATCCTGTTCCGCGCGCCGGAGTTGCACGAGGATCAACTTGAACTTGGCCTGCGCGCGGTGCGCCTGATGGCCTCGCGCGCCGAGCCGGAGTCTGGCTGGGAGCACGCCGAGTTCATCGGCGAAAGTTCGCCGCTGTCGCTGGCACAGTGGGTTCAGTCGCTGCAGGCTCCCGCCGAGCCCACGGTCGTCGCCGAGCGCGAAGACGGGGCGCGCTCGTCGTAATCGCGGCAGCCGTTACTTTCGACCCTGTACGCGGCGCGCGATAGTGCAGAGGGTGTCGCCATTGGGCAGTCCTGGCGCGAAATGGAACCGCGCGCGCCGCCGCAGCTTTTGGCACACTGTGCGCAGACGCCGGCAACCGGGGATGTCGCATGTCGATTCGCATCGCGATCGTCGATGACCACGCGCTGGCTCGCGCCGGCTATCGTTTCATGTTCGCGCCGCATCCAGAATTCGAGATCGTCGCCGAGGGCGGGTCCGGGGAGGATGCCCTGAAGATCGCGCGCGAACTGAACCCGGACGTGATGTTGCTGGACGTCAGCATGCCCGGGATCAGCGGCATCGAGGTGACCCAGCGACTGGCCAAGGGTGCATCGGACGTGCGCATCGCCATCGTCACCATGCATGGCAACGGACCACTGCCGCGACTTCTGCTGGATGCCGGCGCGCATGGCTTTCTGACCAAGGACTGCGAAGCCTCCGAACTGATCGAGGCGGTGCGCCGCATTGCGCGCGGCGAGCGCTATCTCGCGGCGGCGATCGCGCAACAACTGGCACTGGCCAGGGCGAACGGAAAGTCATCACCGCTGGATCTGCTGACCGCGCGCGAACTCGAAGTCGCGCTGCTGTTCGGCCGCGGCGCGCGCGCGACCGAGATCGCGGCGCGCCTGCACATCAGCGAAAAGACGGTGCACACCTACAAGTCGCGCATCTACGCCAAGCTGGAAATAAACAGCGAGGCTGGGCTGACCCTGGCGCTGGTGCGCCAGGGTCTGCTGAGCGAGGTGTCGGGTCTCTGACCGCATCGCGGCCACCCGATCCTCGCTGTAGCGACCTCAAGGGGCAGCCGGTCGGCTCTCTGAATCGTCCGATGCCGTTGCCGCGACCGCCTTGGGCGGCTCGACCAGCGCTTCCGTTACCGCCGGTGCGGCAGCGACGGCATCGGCGACGTCTTCCGGTTCGGCGATCGCGGCTGCCAGCCGAATACGCTCCGACGCTTGTGCGAACAGATCGCCCGAGCGCGGCACCGTAATCGCCGGAGCGGCAGGCATCTGCAGCTCAACGAGGTCGGTTGCCGGCGCGACTTCAGCCACGATCTCGGCGGGCACCGCCATTGAAGGCGCCGGCATGGCCGCCTCGACGGCCGGTTCTTCGGCAGCCGCCGCGAAGGCTGCCGACTCGCTCGGCGCTCCGGCTGCGATGGCGTTGGCCTTTGCATCCGTCGCAGTCGACGCAGTGTCGGCGCCATCGGTCTCGTCGTCCTCCTCGCTCTCCCAGTCGCTCTCGGCATCGCTGCCTTCGCCTGGGGTCAACTCTGCACCATCGGCTGCCGTGGTCTCGCCACGACGACCGCCGCGGCGGCGTCGGCCGCCACGACGGCGACGCTTGCGCGGCGCTGTCTCGGCGCTGGCCGCTGCGGTCGCGTCTGCGCCCACTTCTGCGCCCGCTTGTGCGACAACCTCGCTGGTAATCTCGGTGCCAGCCGGCGCTGGCGCGTCGACGGATACCGACAACCGTTCGGAGTCGACCGCGGCGATGCCTGCGGCTGCAGTGACCACGATCAGGTCAGCACTGGCGTTGTCTGCCGCTGCAGGCTCGGGCCGGCGTTGCTCCTGGCGCTGGCGCGGCGGGCGGTCCTGGCGTCGCTGGCCAGTGTTATCGCTTGCCGGCGGCGGTGTGGCCGTTACGCCATCCTCGTGCGCAACAAGCGGCACTGCCGCAGATTTTGGCTTGTCCGGGCGCCGGCCGCCATCGCGCTGGCGCTGGCCGTCAGGCCGACGATCCGGGTTGGCGGACGCGATTGCCGGCACGCCGCGGTCCGGGCGTTCTCCGCGGTCCGGGCGCTCGCTACGCTCGGGACGTTCACCACGTGGACGATCCGGACGACGGTCGCGGTCGCGGCCGCCGCGGCCGCGCGTCGAGCTTTCAGCGCTGCGACCCCCTGCGGCGCCAGCGCCGCCCGATGTTGCCGCCGGCGTCGGTGCTGCGATGGCAGTGGTTGCAGCCGGGAGCGTCGGTTGCCCGCGCAGCCAGCCCATGATTCGCGCCATCAATCCAGCAGGCGGCGGTGGCGGTGCGGCTTCCTGCGGCGGCGCCACGGCGGCGACCGCGACTGCCTCGACGTCGGCGCGGACCGGCGCCGGCGTCTGCGGACGGATGGCACTGACCGCGGGCTGCTCGACCGCAACCTCGGTGCCGCCTCCTGCGAGGGCCTTCTCGACATCGGCGGACACCGGCTGGCGCACGCGCGCATAGCTCGGCCGCGCGGTCTCTTCGATCTCGCTGGTGCGCACGCGAACGATCTCGAACTCAGGCGTCTCGATGTGCTCGTTGCCAACCACGATGATCGGCGTTCCGTGGCGCGACTCGATCGCATTGATCGCCGCGCGCTTTTCGTTGAGCAGGTAGTTGGCCACGGTCGTCGGCACCTGCACCACGACCTGCCCGGTATTGTCCTTCATCGACTGTTCTTCGATCAGACGCAGGATCGACAGCGACAGCGACTCGACGCTGCGGATGCGCCCATTGCCGGAGCAGCGCGGGCACATCATGGCGCTGGACTCGCCGAGCGACGGCCGCAGACGTTGACGCGAAAGCTCCAGCAGGCCGAAGCGCGAAATGCGGCCGATCTGCACACGCGCGCGATCGAGCTTCATCGCGTCGCGAATGCGATCCTCGACTTCGCGCTGGTGACGCTGGCTTTCCATGTCGATGAAATCGATCACGACAAGGCCACCGACGTCGCGGATGCGCAGCTGTCGCGCAATTTCCTCGGCCGCTTCGAGGTTGGTGTTGAACGCGGTCTCCTCGATATCGCTGCCTTTGGTGGCGCGCGCCGAGTTGATGTCGATCGCGGTCAGCGCCTCGCCCGGATCGATGACCAAAGAACCGCCGCTGGGCAACCGCACCTGCCGCGAGAACGCGCTCTCGATCTGGCTTTCGATCTGGTAGCGGGTGAACAGCGGCGTCGAGTCCTTGTACAGCTTCAGCTTGCGCAGGTTCGGCGGCATCACCTGCTGCATGAAATCGCGCGCTTCGGCGTAGACCTCTTCGCTGTCGACCAGGATTTCGCCGATGTCGCTGCGCAGGTAATCGCGCAGCGCGCGGATGATCAGCTTGCTCTCCTGGTAGACCAGGAACGGCGCCGATCGGCTTTTGCCGGCTTCGTCGATGGCGGTCCACAACTGGGTCAGGTAGTTCAGATCCCACTGCAGTTCTTCGGCATCGCGGCCCATGCCGGCGGTGCGCACGATCAGGCTCATGCCATCGGGCACCGTCAGCTGATCCATCGCATCCTTCAGCGCCTGGCGATCCTCACCCTCGATCCGGCGCGACACGCCGCCGGCATTCGGGCTGTTCGGCATCAGCACCAGGTAGCGGCCGGCCAGCGAGATGAAGGTGGTCAGCGCCGCGCCCTTGTTGCCGCGCTCCTCCTTTTCCACCTGGACAAGGATTTCCTGGCCCTCGCGCAGGATCTCGCGGATGTTGTTCTTCAGGCTGGTGCCCTCGGCGAAGTACTGCCGCGAGATCTCCTTGAGCGGCAGGAAGCCGTGGCGATCGCCGCCGTATTCGACGAAGCAGGCTTCGAGGCTCGGTTCGACGCGGGTGATGCGCGCCTTGTAAATGTTGGATTTCTTCTGCTCCTGAGAAGGAATTTCCAAGTCGAGGTCATACAGAACTTGTCCATCCACTACCGCCACTCGCAGCTCTTCCGGCTGCGTGGCGTTGATCAGCATTCTCTTCATTTTTTGATTGCCCTTGCCGCTCAAACCCCTCTTTGCGCACCATGACTCCGAGAGCCGCATCGCGCGTTTTGCCGGAAGGCAAACTCGCAGACGGCGCCGGTCCCATGAACTCAAGAGGCGGGAGCGCGCTTACAAATCCTTGGGTTACGCAAGGTCCCATGCGGAACCTCGGGTCCTCCGCCCGACGGCTCTATACTGCCGGCTTGATGGACGGTTCCACGTGCCTGCCCCTGATGGGTGGCCGGCGCGTGGACCGCCCGATGATAACAAGCTCAGGCGGCGGAAGCATCCTGCCCGGGCCAACCTTCGGAATCGACCATGCGCAAGACCAGCAAGCGTCCGGGTGGCCGGGGACCGGCGACTCCGCCGGGCGGCGGGCGCTCGTCGCCAGCCCCGCCGGGACGCGAGAGGGCGTCAGCCTCGGCAATCACGCGGGGCACGGGGCAGGGGGCACGGGGCACGGGGCAGAAGCCGGCTGCCGAGGGCCGACGCGCGCCTGAATCCCGGCCATCGGCACCTCGATCGAAAGTGCAGGACGATGCCAGGCGCGCGCCGCGCCGGCATCCATCGAAGGCTGTTGCTGCTGCCGTTCCGGTATCGGCGCCCGCGCCGCTACCGGTCGAGGTGCGCATGGAGACGGTCGATGCGGAGCGCGCCGGCCAGCGCGTCGACAATTTCCTCTCATCGCGTCTGAAGGGCGTGCCCAAAAGCGCCGTCTATCGCGTGCTGCGCACCGGCCAGGTGCGCATCAACGGCAAGCGCTGCAAGCCGGAGCAGCGCCTGGAGGCAGGCGACGTGGTGCGCATTCCGCCGCTGCGGATCGCCGAGCCCGGCGCCGTGGTGCCGCCATCGGAGCAACTGCGCGATACGCTGGCGCAGCGCATCGTGTTCGAGGATGCCGAGTTCCTGCTGCTGGACAAGCCCTGCGGTCTTGCCGCGCACGGCGGCAGCGGCGTCTCGCTCGGAGCCATCGAGGCGATGCGCGCAATCCGGCCGACGCAGTCGATCGAACTGGTGCACCGGCTCGATCGCGATACCAGCGGCCTGCTGCTGCTGGCGAAGAAGCACAGCGCGCTGCGCAAGCTGCAGGCGCTGATCCGCGAGAGCCGCATGCAGAAGCGCTATCTGGCGTTGATCAAGGGGTTGCCTGCGCGCGATCGTTTCGAGGTCGATGCCGCGCTGCGCAAGAACCAGTTGCGCGGCGGCGAGCGCATGGTCGAGGTCGACGAGGACGACGGCAAGCCCTCGCTGTCGCGGTTCAAGGTCATCGAACGCTATGCCGACTGCGCGCTGGTCGAGGTCGAGATCATCACCGGTCGTACCCACCAGATCCGCGTCCACGCGCTGCACGCCGGTCACCCGCTGGCGGGCGACCCCAAATACGGCGACGAGGACTTCAACAAATTGATGAAGGCGCGCGGCCTGAAGCGCCTGTTCCTGCATGCCCACTCACTGCGCTTCCCGTGGGGCGAGCGCGGCGACGAACGCCAGTTCAGCGCGCCGCTCGGCGACGATCTGCGCAAGGTGCTGGATGGGTTGGGGCGCTGAGTGCGGTGTGCGGACGAAAGGCGCAGGACGCAGAGGAACGGCAGAACCTACGCAGTCCGGTTGATGGAAAGCGCAGCGTAGCAATCCAGCGCCTTCTCCTTCCTGATCCCTCGGAAGAGGCAACGGCGCTGGATTGCTTCGTCGCTGCGCGCCTCGCAATCACGAATCATCCGACGTCACAACATGGAACATGAGAAGGAGCGGACCGGTCCATGGATGATGATCTGACTCCGGCAGCACTGATCGACCCCCGCTACGCTGGTATCGCCCGCCTGTATGGCATCGGCGGCCTGGCGAAGCTGCGCGCGGCGCATGTGTTGGTGATCGGCGTCGGCGGCGTCGGTTCGTGGGCGGCCGAGGCGCTGGCGCGCAGTGGCGTGGGGCAGTTGACGCTGCTGGACGGCGATGAGGTGTGCGTTTCCAACGTCAATCGCCAGATGCATGCGCTGGAGGGCAACTACGGCAAATTGAAAGTCGAGGTGCTGGCCGATCGCTTGCGTGCGATCGATCCGACTCTGGTCGTTCACGCCCAGGCGCGTTTCCTGACACCGTCGACGCTGCACCTGATCGGCGATGGCGGTTTCACCGCCGTGCTCGATGCCTGCGACGCGTTCCGGGTCAAGGTCGAAACCATCGTCTACTGCCGCCGCCGCAAGATTCCGCTGATCGTCTCCGGCTCGGCCGGCGGTCGCACCGATCCCACCCAGATTCGCGTGCGCGATCTGTCGCGCACCGAGCACGATGCGCTGCTCAGCCTGATCCGCAAGAAGCTGCGCGACGAGTTCCGCTATCCGCGCGGGCCGAAGCGCTACTTCGGCGTGCCGGCGGTGTATTCGCTGGAAAACGTGCGCTATCCCAGTGCCGACGGCGGCGTCTGCCGGTCCAAGCCCGACACCCTCGAAGAAGGACGGCTGGACTGTGGCGGTGGCCTCGGCGCCGCCACCCACGTCACCGGCGCGTTTGCGTTCGTGGCGGTCGGCGAGTTGATCCGGCGTTTGCTGTTGTAGGAGTCCCGGTCGCCCCTGGCGGAGCGCTTGTTCGCGCATCGAACGGACTCATCGTTGCGTTGGCTAATAAGATCAATTGCTTACGGCATGTTCGGTGAGAGTCCCGGCCGCCCTTGGAGGTGCGCTTGTTTGCGCATCGAAATGGCTCACTTGCGCCACCGTTTGCCCTGGGCAAAGCGTCCCAGAGCTTCACCCCGACGCGTCGTCGAAGGGTGACGGTGCGCGGGACCCTTCGCCGTTCGACAAGCTCCGGGAAATCGGACCCGAGTCCTGCACCAGGTGAAACACCCGCCGCGCGTTGTCGCGGGTCGCTTGCGCGATCTCCTCGACGCCAATCCCGCGCAGTTCGGCAATCGTCGTTGCGACGACGGACAGGTTCGCCGGCTCATTGCGCTCGCCGCGGTGCCACTGGTCGGGCTGGTCTGGCGCATCGGTTTCCAGCAGCAGAAACTCGATCGGCATGGTCGCGACGATGCGGCGCAATCGCTGCGCGCGCTCGAAGGTGATCGGGCCACCGATGCCGAGGCAGAAGCCGAGCTTCCACAGTTGCCGCGCCTGCTCCTCGCTGCCGGAGTAGCTGTGGACGACACCGCGCACCTTGCCGATGCGGCGCAGCGTCGCGATGACCTCGTCGACCGCACGGCGTGCGTGCAGCACCAAAGGCAGGTCGAACTCGCGCGCCAGCTGCACCTGGCCAACGAAATAGTGGCGCTGCTGCTCTGGATCGAGGCCGTCGACGAAGAAATCGAGGCCGCATTCGCCGACCGCCACGGCGGCGCCCGACGCCAGTCGATCGCGCACTCGCGCCAGATCCTCGGGATGGTGTTCGGCCAGATACATCGGGTGCAGGCCAAAGGCGGCGTGCAGATCGGGCTGCCTTGCGGTCAACGCCGCGAGGGTGTCGAAGGTGCGCGCAGCGACCGCCGGAACGATCTGCGCAACCACGCCCGCGGCGCGCGCGCGCGCCAGCACGGCGTCGCGGTCGCCGTCGAACTCGGGCGCGTCGAGGTGGCAGTGGCTGTCGATCAGTTGCATGCAGGGAGCATGGGGCTCGGGGCTCGGGGCGGATTCTTGCATGACGCTGCGTGGCGGGGGCGAGCGTTGCTGCCGGAGGGACACGCGCCTGCGTGGCCGCTCTGGATTCGGATCGCGTCGGGACACCCGGAGCGGCGCCGCAGGCGCGGCGCCCTCCAGGCGCTGCGTGCCGCGTGCCCCCATTCACCCCCGTCAGCTGCCATCGACCCGCGCTCTGATGTAGGCTCGTCACATCTTTGTGACACGCGGAACCCGAATCGATGGACGCTCTCGCTCGCCACATCCCGAACTTGTCGGAAGCCGCCGCGCCGACGCGGATCGCGCACTACATCAACGGTGCCCGCGTCGAAGTCGTCGATGGCCCGACCGGTCCGGTCTACAACCCGGCCACCGGCGCGCAGACCGGCATCCTGCCGCTCGCCGAACGTGCCCAGGTCGATGCTGCCGTGGCTTCGGCGATGGCGGCGTTTCCGGCCTGGGCGCAGACACCGCCGCAACGGCGCGTGCGGGTGATGTTCAAGCTGCGCGACCTGCTCGAAGCGAATGCCGACAAGCTGGCTTCGATGATCACCGCCGAGCATGGCAAGACCCACAGCGACGCGCTCGGCGAAGTCGCGCGTGGCCTCGAAGTCATCGAGTTCGCCTGCGGCATTCCGCACCTGTTGAAGGGCGAGACCACCGAGAATGTCGCCACCCAGGTCGATGCCTATTCGCTGCGCCAGCCGCTCGGCGTGGTCGCCGGCATCACGCCATTCAACTTCCCGGCGATGGTGCCGATGTGGATGTTCCCGATCGCGATCGCTTGCGGCAACTGCTTCGTGCTGAAGCCGTCCGAGCGCGATCCATCGCCCTCGCTGTTCCTCGCCGACCTGCTGGCGCAGGCGGGACTGCCGCCGGGCGTGTTCAATGTCGTCCATGGCGACAAGCGCGCGGTCGATGCGCTGCTGGAACACCCGGACGTCAAGGCGGTCAGCTTCGTCGGCTCCACCCCGATCGCCAAATACATCTACGAAACCGGCGCGCGCCATGGCAAGCGCGTGCAGGCGCTCGGCGGCGCCAAGAACCACATGGTGGTGATGCCCGATGCCGACCTCGACCAGGTCGCCGATGCGCTGATGGGTGCCGGCTACGGCTCGGCCGGCGAGCGCTGCATGGCGATCTCGGTGGCGGTCGCGGTCGGCGATGAAACCGCCGATGCGCTGATCGCGCGCCTGGCACCGCGCGTGCACGCGCTGAAGATCGGCCCGGGCGATGCGCCGGGCATGGACATGGGCCCGCTGATTACCGCCATGCACCGCGATCGCGTGCGCGGTTATGTCGACCTCGGTGTGACCGAGGGCGCTGAGTTGGTGGTCGACGGCCGCGGGCGCGAGATCCCGAATTCGGGCGACGGCTATTTCCTCGGCGGTTGCCTGTTCGATCGCGTCACGTCAGCGATGCGCATCTACCAGGAGGAAATCTTCGGCCCGGTGCTGGTGGTGGTGCGCGTCAGCAACTACGAAGAGGCGCTGAAGCTGGTCAACGACCACGACTACGGCAACGGCACCGCGATCTTCACCCGCGACGGCGACGCCGCGCGCGACTACGTCAACCGCGTCCAGGTCGGCATGGTCGGCGTCAACGTGCCGATCCCGGTGCCGAGCGCCTTCCACAGCTTCGGCGGCTGGAAAGCCAGCCTGTTCGGCGACCAGCACGTCTACGGCCCCGAAGGCGTGCGTTTCTACACGCGCATGAAGGCCGTCACCACGCGCTGGCCGACCAGCATCCGTGCCGGAGCGCAGTTCGTGATGCCGCACCAGGAGCGGTGAAAAGTGAAATGCGAAACGTGAAGTAGAGCGTGAAGCGGTGAGCGTGATTCGCGCTCCTGCCCCCACCGGCGCAGCCGTCGGGGGCCTTCACGTTTGACATTTCACTTTTCACTTTTCACTCGGCCCGCGGGAAGGGTGGTTCGATGCCTCAAGGGAGGTCCAACTCATGAACGCCGTATTGAAGCCGCAACAACCGCTCGCCATCAACGGCAAGCGCCTGTGGGACAGTTTGATGCAGATGGCGAAGATCGGGGCGACGCCGAAAGGTGGCGTCTGCCGCCTGGCGCTGACCGATCTCGACCGCGACGGGCGCGACCTGTTCGTGCGCTGGGCGAAGGAGGCCGGCTGCACCATCAGCGTCGACCAGATGGGCAATGTGTTCGCGCGACGCGCCGGGCGCGACGACTCGCTGCCGCCGGTAGTCACCGGCTCGCACGCCGATTCGCAACCGACCGGTGGCCGCTTCGACGGCATCTACGGCGTGCTCGGCGGCCTTGAAGTCATTCGCACCCTGAACGATCACGGCATTAAGACCGATCGCCCGGTCGAGGTGGTGATCTGGACCAACGAGGAGGGCTCGCGCTTCGCCCCGGCGATGGTCGCCTCGGGCGTGTTCGCCGGCGTTTTCACGCTGGACTATGGCCTGTCGCGCGCCGATGTCGACGGCAAGACCATGGGCGAAGAACTGACGCGCATCGGTTATGCCGGCGACCAACCGATGGGCAAGCCGATCCACGCCGCGTTCGAGTTGCACATCGAGCAGGGCCCGATCCTGGAGAATGAGGGCATCACCATCGGCGTGGTGACCCACGCCCAGGGCCAGCGCTGGTATGAGGTGGTGTTCACCGGCCAGGAATCGCACGCCGGCCCGACGCCGATGCCGAGTCGCCGTGATGCGCTGCTCGGCGCCGCGCGCGTGATCGACCTGGTCAACAAGATCGGCCACGCTTACGCGCCGTTCGCATGCGCGACGGTCGGCATGGTCCAGGTCTATCCGAACTCGCGCAACGTCATTCCCGGCCGCGTGTTCTTCACCGTCGACCTGCGCCATCCGGAAGACGAGACGCTGCTGAAGATGGACGCCGACCTGCGCGCCGGCATCGCCCGCATCGCCGAAGAAACCAGGGTGGAAGTCAGCACGCTCGAGCAGATCTTCTATTACGCGCCGGTGGCCTTCGATGCCGACTGCGTCGCTTCGGTGCGCGCCGGTGCGGAGCTGTTCGGCTACAGCCACCGGAACATCGTCTCCGGCGCCGGCCACGACGCCTGCTACCTGGCGCAAGTCGCACCGACCTCGATGGTGTTCGTGCCCTGCGTCGGCGGCATCAGCCACAACGAGATCGAAGACGCCACGCCGGAGTGGATCGAGGCCGGTGGCAATGTCTTGCTGCATGCGATGCTGGGGCGCGCTGGGCGCTGACGGAGTTGCTGGAAAAAGCAAATGCGGGGCTGGGGACTGGGGGCTGGGGCGCGGGCATCGCCCCAATCGCAAGTCTGTTTGTTCGATGACAGCCTTTGTAAACTC
>JAIMJQ010000005.1:57665-62353 GCA_020693165.1 Xanthomonas sp.
ACACGATCTTGGCGCCCCAGCCCCCAGCCCCCAGCCCCGCCTTTTCTTGGAATCGCTTCAGTACCAGGACTTACAATGCCCCGACTCGCCCACGCCGACATCCAGGCCGGACGCTTGAGCGCCGAGCAACTGGCGCAGAACTTCGACGACATTGCGCCGCCGCTGACGCGGCAGCAGGCGTTGCTGGCGGCGAATCGCTGTTTCTATTGCTACGACGCGCCGTGTACGACCGCGTGTCCGACCGGCATCGACATTCCGAGTTTCATCAAGCGCATTTCCACCGACAACCTGAAGGGTGCGGCGACCGACATTCTGTCGGCGAATATCCTTGGCGGGTCGTGTGCGCGTGTGTGCCCGACTGAAGTCCTTTGCGAAGGCGCTTGCGTACGCAACAAGGACGACGACAAGCCGGTGCAGATCGGTGCGTTGCAACGCTACGCGACCGACTGGGTTTACCGCGACAATGCCCGCTTGTTCGAGCGCCGCGCGTCGACCGGCAAGTGCGTCGCCGTGGTCGGCGCCGGGCCCGCCGGGCTCAGCTGCGCGCACGCGCTGGCGCGTCAGGGGCATCTGGTGACGATCTTCGAGGCGCAGGCCAAGCCCGGCGGTCTCAACGAGTACGGCATTGCTGCCTACAAGGTGCCCGGATTCGCGCAGGCCGAAGTCGAATGGCTGCTGTCGATCGGCGGCATCAGCGTCGAGTACGGTCGCGAGCTTGGCCGCAACCTGGCGCTCGCGGATCTGCAGCGCGAATTCGACGCGGTCTTCCTCGGCCTCGGCCTGGGCAGCGTCAACGCGCTCGGCGTGCCCGGCGAACACTTCGAAGGGGTACGCAATGCGGTCGATTTCATCGCCGAACTGCGGCAGTGCACCGATCTGTCGCGGTTGCCAGTCGGACGCCGAGTCGTGGTCATCGGCGGCGGCAACACCGCCATCGACGCTGCCATCCAGTCGCGCCGCCTGGGCGCCGAGGAGGTCACGCTGGTCTACCGGCGCGGTCCGGAAACGATGGGCGCGACGGTCGTCGAGCAAGCTTTCGCGCGCGACGAGGGCGTGCGCATCGTGCATTGGGCGCGGCCGGTGGAAGTGCACGGCATTGATGGCGCCGTCAGCGCCATCGAGTTTGCGTACACCGCGCGCGCCACCGATGGCCGCCCGCAGGACACCGGCGAGCGCCTGACGCTGGCCGCCGACAGCGTGCTGAAGGCGATCGGCCAGGTAATGGACGCGCCGGGCGGTCTTGACCTGAAGGCCGGCCGCATCAGGGTCGATGCCGAATTCCGCACCACCGCCGCCAAGGTGTGGGCCGGCGGCGATTGTGTCGGCGGCAAGGTCGATCTGACGGTGCAATCCGTGGAGGACGGCAAGCGCGCCGCCGCGTCGATTCATGGGTCTCTGAGTGCCCAAGCCCCAATCGGAGCGACAAATGGCTGACATCAGCAGCAACTTCATCGGCATCCGTTCCCCGAACCCGTTCTGGCTGGCGTCGGCGCCGCCGACCGACAAGGCCTACAACGTCAACCGCGCTTTCGAGGCGGGTTGGGGCGGGGTGGTGTGGAAGACCCTCGGCATCGATCCGCCGGTGGTCAATGTCAGTTCGCGCTACGGTGCGGTCAAGCTCAACGGCCAGCGCATTGCAGGCTTGAACAACATCGAGCTGATCACCGACCGGCCGCTGGCGGTGAACTTGAAGGAAATCGCCGAGATCAAGCGCCTGTGGCCGGACCGGGCGATGATCGTGTCGCTGATGGTGCCGTGCGACGAAGCCTCGTGGAAGTACATCCTGCCGCTGGTCGAGGACACCGGTTGCGATGCCGTCGAACTCAACTTCGGCTGCCCGCACGGCATGAGCGAGCGCGGCATGGGCGCGGCGGTGGGGCAGGTGCCTGAATACGTCGAGATGGTCGCGCGCTGGGTCAAGCAGCATTCGAATCTGCCGTGCATCGTCAAGCTGACGCCGAACATCACCGACATCCGCACCTCGGCGCGCGCCGCATTCAGGGGTGGCGCCGACGCGGTGTCGCTGATCAACACGATCAACTCGATCACTTCGGTCGACCTCGACCTGATGGCGCCGACACCCACCGTCGACGGCAAGGGCACGCACGGCGGCTATTGTGGCCCGGCAGTGCGACCGATCGCGCTCAACATGGTCGCCGAGATCGCGCGTGATCCGCAAACCCACGGCAAGCCGATCAGCGGCATCGGCGGCATCGGCAGCTGGCGCGACGCCGCCGAGTTCATGGCGCTCGGCTGCGGCAGCGTGCAGGTGTGCACGGCGGCGATGCACTACGGCTTTCGCATCGTCGACGACATGATCGACGGCCTCGCCAACTGGATGGACAGCAAAGGCTACGCGCGAATCGATGACTTCGTTGGCAAGGCAGTGCCGAATGTCACCGACTGGCAGTTCCTCAACATGGCCTATGACATCAAGGCGCGCATCGACCAGGACAAGTGCGTCAAGTGCGGCCTCTGCCATATCGCCTGCGAAGATACCTCGCACCAGGCGATCACCAAGGAAAAGGACGGCGCGCGCTTCTTCGAAGTCATCGACGGGGAATGCGTCGGCTGCAACCTGTGCATGCACGTGTGCCCGGTCGACGGCTGCATCACCATGGAGCGCGTCGACGACGGTTCCTATCGCAACTGGACCACGCATCCGAACAACCCGATGCGCAAGGTGGTGGAAGCAGGCTGACCCGCAAGGGCGGGCCCTGGAGGGCCACTCGCCCCGGGTGACCGCCTTCGTCGGCGCACTGTCGCCCATGCAGGAGCGGCGCCGCAGGCGCAGCCCCCACCAGCGCGGGCTCAGCCCAGCAGTCGCTGCACCCGGTTGGCGAGTGCATGCGATTGCGGCGGCGGCGCCCGGCCATCGCTGACGGTCTTGGCAAATGCCGGCAGCAGCGCGATTGCCTGCTCGACGGTGACCACCATCGCCGGCGTCACTTTCACCTGCTTCTCCATCAAGCGGATAGCCAACTGCTCGAGGTGGCGACAAAAGTCGCCCAGCGCGCTGGCGCCCACCATCTGCGCCGATCCCTTGATCGTGTGGAAGCCGCGGCGCAATTGCTTCAGCGCTGCGTCGTCCGCTGCATTGGCGCGCCAGGCCGCAAAGGCCTCAATCAGCGACTGGGTGACGTCCGCCAGTTCCGCGAAGAAGACCTCACGCAGTTCGGAGTCGAAATCATCGTTGTGGGCACTGCCGCGATCGATGCCAAGCATCGACGCCAGCCTCTGCAGCAACGAAGTGAGCCAGTCGATCACGGAATGAGCGCCTGCCGAAGGGTTGGTGAACGGTGGATGCTATGCGTTCTCGGCGACGCCGGACAGCGGGGCGACAAGCCTGACAGTTTGCTGCAGCTTTTCTCGCTCTCACAATCAGGCGTCCGGCGTCCGGGCGTCCAACCCACCGAGCGAGGTTTTCATGAAAGCGACTGCGCACCACCGTGCCCTTCTGACGTTGCAGTTACTGCTTGCCGCTATTGCCCTGTAGCCTGCCCACGCTGAAAGTCTCACCCAGGTCTTCTATCCCACCCAGGCCGAGGCGCAGTTCACGGTCGACGTGCCATCGGAGTGGACGCTGATAGCGCAGGGCGAGGAGGGCGCGGAAGACTACTTCGAGGTGGAAGGGCCGAACGGCCTGGAGCTGTCATTCCGCGTGGTCCCGGGCGCGGACATCGAGAAGGCCGTCGAGGACCAGATCGCCTATCTGGAGGAGAACTTCACCGACATCACCATCGGCGAGTCGCGGGAGACCAGGATCAACGGCATGGACGCCATCATCCTCCCGGCCAAGGGCAAGGACGAAGATGGCATGGCGCGCGATTTCGGCGCTGGCTGGTTCAACCTGGGCGGTGGTGCCGTTGGCGAACTCTGGTACAACGTTGCGCTCAGCGACAACACCGGAGCCAAGGCCGCCGTGGCGGGACTGAACTCGCTCAAGTTGCCCTGAGCGCTGCGCCCGTTTGCGGGTCCAGACTTGTCTGGACTCAGCGGCGCGGCAGCGGAGTGCGGGACTCGAAGGCCTGTGCCCGCGAGCATCGCTGGCGACGGCCCGCGCGCTGGTTGATCGAATCCCCTTTGCGTCCGGCGCTGGCATTGCGTACTTTGCCAACCACCGGAAGAGCGGAGCCACGATCCATGAGCGGAGCCAGAACCCCGATCCGTATCGTCGGCGACGACGACCTGATCAACGACGATCTGTTGCCGAGTTCGCCCGAACAGCGCACCTGGGACTGGAGGGCTATCGCGGCGCTGTGGGTCGGCATGGTCGTGTGCGTGCCGGCGTACATGCTGGCGGCGGGCATGGTCAGCGAGGGTATGTCGTGGCGTCAGGCGGTCGGCACCATCCTGCTGGCGAACTTCATTGTACTGATTCCGATGCTGCTGATCGGCCATGCCGGTGCCAAGCATGGCATTCCGTTTCCGGTGCTGCTGCGCGCGTCTTTCGGCGTGCGCGGCGCCAGGCTGCCGGCGGTGTTGCGCGGGCTGGTCGCCTGCGGCTGGTTCGGCATTCAGACCTGGGTTGGCGGCGCGGCGATCTACACGATTGTCAACGTGCTGACCGGCAACGGTATCGTCGGTGTTCCGCTTCCCGGGTTGGGCATCGACTTCGGGCAGACCCTGTGTTTCCTCGCCTTCTGGGCGCTGCACGTGGTGTTCATCAAGTACGGCACCGAGTCGAT
>JAIMJQ010000005.1:62359-63341 GCA_020693165.1 Xanthomonas sp.
GCTGGAACTGTGGGCGGCGCCGTTGCTGATCGCGATGTGCCTCGCGCTGCTGGGGTGGGCTTACGTGAAAGCGGGCGGTTTCGGATCGATGCTGTCGTCGCCGTCCCAGTACGCCGAGGGCGGCCCCAAGGCCGGTCAATTCTGGGGCGCATTCTGGCCCTCGCTGACGGCCATGGTCGGCTTCTGGGCCACGCTGGCGCTGAACATTCCGGATTTCACGCGCTTCGCGAAAAGCCAGCGCGACCAGGTCATCGGCCAGGCGCTCGGCCTGCCGCTGCCGATGGCGCTGCTGGCATTCGTCGGCGTCGCCGTGACTTCAGCGACCGTGACGATCTACGGCGAAGCGATCTGGGATCCAGTGGCGCTGACTGGCCGCATGGGCGGCGGCGTCGTGGTGATCGCGCTGCTGGCATTGCTGCTGGCGACGTTGACTACCAACCTTGCCGCCAACGTGGTGGCGCCGGCGAATGGTTTCTCCAACCTCGCGCCGGGAAGGATCTCGTTCCGGATGGGCGGCTACATCACTGCCGGCATCGGCATTGCGATATTCCCCTGGAAGCTGCTGGAATCCACCGGCGCCTACATTTTCACCTGGCTGATCGGTTACTCCGCGCTGCTGGGACCGATCGCCGGGATCATGCTCGCCGACTACTTCCTGATCCGCCGCACCGAACTCGACATCGCCGCGCTGTTCCGTCATGACGGCGCCTACGGCTATCGCGGCGGCTGGAATCCAGCGGCGGTCATCGCGCTGGTCGTCGGGGTGCTGCCGAACCTGCCCGGATTCCTCAAGGCCGCCGGTTTTGTAGCCGACGTGCCGGTGGTGTTGGTGTCGATCTACACCTATGCGTGGTTTGTTGGGTTGGCAGTCGCCGGTGGCCTGTACCTGGTGTTGATGCGCGGCGTTCGCAGATAGGAGGTTCCAGCACAGTGCAACCCTGTAGCCGTTGATTCAGTGGGTCCAGACTTGTCTGGACGCTGT
>JAIMJQ010000139.1 GCA_020693165.1 Xanthomonas sp.
CGCGTCGAAAAACGGCGCACATCCTGTGCGCCGCCCTCCGGGTCTCCAATTACTGCACGAGGCCGCGTCACTTCAAGATCGCGGTGACAATAGCCGGCGAAACGAGGCGATCTCTTCAGCAACTTTTCGCTCATCAGATATGAGACCGCAAAAAAGGGAGCGTGCGAGGCACGCCCCCTTTCGTTTCAAGACCGATGACTCGATATCGACCAGCGAATCACCAACCGATGCTATAAGTCACCGTCGTCGGCGCCGTCGTATACAGCGACGGACTGTGATCGCCCACATCGTCGTACGAGAACCCGTAAGCGAGGAAGTCGTAGGCGATATCGCTGTCGTGCCAGAACTTCGCGTACCAGTTCGCCAGCGAACCGGCCGGATAGAAGGCATTGCGGTTGTACCAGTTCGCGGGTGTCTCGATCACATGACGGTTCAGCGCCGCAGCCACCTGCGCCTGGATCTGCAACTGCGTACCGATGTCCTGCGACGCCGCATTGCGCGCATCGTTCAGCAGGCCGTTGCCCAGGAACACCATCTGCGTGTCCGGCTTGCCGTTGATGTAGAACGTGCCGTTCTGGTTGCCGCCGGTGAAGCGGAAGGTGTCGCCGGTGATCCGGCCGCGGAACGTACCGAGGTTCGGCAGCGTGAACACCAGATCCTCGTTGCGGTAGCGCGCCCACACCTGATCGATATACGGCTGCAGATAGCCGGCGTTCGGTTTGCCGGTGCCGAAATTGCCGTGAGCGGGGGCGACGACGCGCAGCGGCGTGTGCGGCGCCTGTCCCAGCGCCTTGAACGGTGTCGGCACGCGCGCGACGAAACGCGAGATCACGTCGTCGCGGGTCAGGGTGTCGACACGCTCGCCGACGGTGCGGTCGTAGCCGTTCAAGCCCTGCACGCGCAGCCGCAGCGGGAAGCCGAAATGGTCCACACGCGTGGTGTTGACGTAGATGCCCGGGTTCGGCGCGCTCTTCGGCAGGATCGCCATTTCGCCGAAATCGAAGTAAACGTCGAGATTCGGATCGCTCGGGTTCTCGATGTTCGCACCGGCGTAGCCGATGTTGCCGTTGCCGTCGCGCACGACCTTGATATACATCGGGCTGCCGACCGACAGCAGGATGCGGGCCGAATTGATCGGCGCGATGGTCACCGCCGGCAGATCGGACACGCGGTGGAAATAATTGCTGTAGCGCTCGCCGTTCTTCACCAGCGCACCGTTGTCGGCGTCCGACATCGGAATCTGCTGTCCCGCCGCGTTGATCCACACGAACTGGCCGGTCTGCCAGCTCTTGCCGATGATCGCGTAGTACACGTTGTTGTTCGTCCAGCGGCCGCGGGTGAGGTTCTGGACGACGAAGGTCGTCCTCTCGTTCCACGTGCCGCCGGTGCCGCTCGTCGCGACCTTGAACGATGAGGTCTGGTCGTTGAAGCCGCGCGCGCCCAGATCCTGCACATCGCCGGTCACCGCGATGAAACCGCCGCCGTAGTTCACGTCGCGGTACAGCTGCGCTTCGTAGCCGGCCTGCACTTTCACCGACGAGGCGCGGTCGTTCCAGGCGCTGCCGACCCAGCTCGAATCCGCGTCCGCGCACAGGCTGGCGCCGCCGTAATTGGCGTTCTCGTAGAAACAGACGCGGCCCGTGGGCGTGGTGCCGCCGCCGATGGTGGTCGCGAACCACGGCGTGTCGCGACCGGGGTCGCCGTAGGTGAACGCATAATTCAACGCCTGCCCGGCGCTCACCGGGCTGATCGATTTCTCGTAGCGGGCACTGCCGCCGTTGTAGGACATCCTGAAGTTCTGCTGCCCGGTATTCGCCAGGTTGTAGTGCAGATCGACCCATTGGACGGCGACGTTCGCCTTGAACCAGACGATTGCGGTGGAACCGTTGACGTCGACACCGCGACTGTAATCGGTGGACTGGGCCTGGGCCTGTAACCCGAAGCCGGTCATCAACATGACCAGGCCGGCAAACCATGTGCGTATGCGATGCATCTTCAACTTCTCCTTGCGTCTGCGACGCTTTGTCGAGTGGGGTGTGGAACGACTTTTCCCTGAGCGGCATTCGAATCGCCACGACGCGACAACAGCCCCCTGCATCGCGTGTCCGTCGCGGCGCCGCAACTCTACGTCCAATTGACAGCGTTGTCATCTTGAGGTAGAAAACGATACTAACCTCATGATTTCATTTATGATTATGCATGCTGCATTGCGTCAATAACTTTGCCGCCCCCATCCGCAACGCACGCATGCGCGCTGGCCCTCGAATGCGCCCCACACGCATGCACGCTTCGCCGTGGTGCAATCGTATGCATCGCGCCGTACATACCGGCCCCCTTACGCTTGCACACTCGACCCGATGACCACGCATGTGACCGCATCCACGCCCGCCACTCTGTTGACCATTTTCGGCGCCACCGGC
>JAIMJQ010000090.1 GCA_020693165.1 Xanthomonas sp.
CATACCCAATCTCCTTCGCGGCTGTCGCTGGCGATTGAGAACGATAGGTGCCGATACCGGAAGTCCATCCCGAGAGGCGTGCGGCAATTTCGGGCTCTGGCGTAGAAATCGGCGGGTGGTGTGAGGCGGAGATAGATGCCCGTCCGGGTGTCGAATCAGATTGGCTTTGCTGCATGCGCCCAAACTTTCGAGATCACGACCGAGCCTTCGCCGACCGCCGACGCCACGCGCTTCACCGATCCGGCGCGGACGTCGCCGACGGCAAAGATGCCAGGGCACGAGGCGGCATGGCCGTCATCGGTCACGACAAACCCCTGCGCGTCGAGATCGACCAGACCCGAGAGCCAGCCCGTGTTCGGCGCGGCACCGACCATCACGAAGAGCCCGGCCGCGTCCACCGTCCGGTCGCCCGACGCATCGCGCAACGTCACTGCCTCCAGCCGTTCATCGCCGTGCAGCGCTGCGACCACCGCGCCGAAATGCAGGGTGATGGCGTCGTTCTTGCGGATGCGTTCGATCAGATAGTCCGACATGGAGGCGGCCAGCGACGGCCCCCGCACCACCAGATGCACATGCGATGCCCGGCGGCTGAGAAACATGGCGGCCTGGCCGGCGGAATTGCCGCCGCCGATGATCACGGCCGCGCGGCCCTGCACATGGCGCGCCTCAAGTTCGGTTGCGGCATAGGAAACGCCGGCGCCCTCGAACTGCTCCAGCCGGTCCAGCGGCAGCCGCCGATACTGCACCCCGGTTGCGACCACCACCGATCGCGCCCTCACCGTCACGCCATCATCCAGCGTGAGGACAAAGCAGCTGCCATCTTGCGTGGCAGCTGTCACGCGCCTTGGCACGGCAAAGCGCGTCCCGAACTTCAGCGCCTGGATTTCGCCGCGCGCGCACAGATCGCTGCCCGAAATGCCGGTGGGGAAGCCCATGTAATTCTCGATGCGCGATGAGGTCGCGGCCTGACCACCAACGGCCAGTTCGTCGATCACCAGCGCCTGCAGGCCCTCGGCGCCTGCATAGACAGCAGCGGCCAGCCCGGCCGGGCCGGCGCCCACGATCACCACATCGAAGGTCGCGCCTTCCTCGACCGCAAGATCAAGCCGCAGATGCCGCGCGAGGCTGCGCGGCGTCGGATCGGCCAGCACGGTGCGTTCGCCCAGCACAACCGCGGCGCTGTCGGCCGGGATGCCGCAGCGCTGGGCCTGGGCAAGCGCCTCGGCACTGCCGATGGCGTGTGCCCGGAACGGAATGCGATTCTGGGTGGCGAAGGCTTCGATGCGGCGCACGGCCCGGTCTGCCTCGGCACCGATCAGTGTCAGCCCGGCCTGGCCGCTTTCGATGAGCCGCCGCCGTCGCGCAGAAAAAACAGTGATGATGATGTCGCTCATTTCCGGAATGTCGGCCATGGCTTGCAGCATGGCGGCGCGGGGCACGCGGATGGCTGTCAGTGCCGTCTCTGCGCGGTTGGTCAGTTGGGCGACTGCCCCGGTCAGGAAGCTCATCTCCCCGGTGAACTGGGTCGGACCGAGTGTGGCGTCCCCGTAGCGCCGGCCGGTCACTTCATCCCAGGCGACAGCCTCACCTTCGAGGATGTAGAAGAAGGCCTCGTTCGCAGCGCCGAAGGCAACGATCGTCTCGCCGGGGGCGAACTGCACGATGTCGCCGATAGCGCGCAACCGGGCGACATAGCTGTCCGACAGCGGTGTCCGGACATAGGTGACGAGATCGACGGCTGCGCTTTCCATGGGGGTATCCTGACATGAGAGTTTGTGGCGCGAGATTGTAGAGACTGTCAGTCGGCAAGCCAGTGGGTCACGCACGGCTCTTCGCCCGGCCTGCGGAAGGCTCGCAATTCCTGCTCCATCTGCTGTGCCTCTGCGGTCTGGCGGTCACGCTGGCGCAGATGTTCGTCCCAACTGGCGACCAGGTTTGTTTCGAGCCACAGGTTCGGCTCGGCCCCATGGCGCAGCAGGTCCCAGGCGATGGTGCCACTGGCCCGGCGGGTCGCCGCGATCCTGTTCATCAGCTCCACGAACGGGCCTTCGAATGCCGGCTGCACATAGTAGGAAATGGTGATGAACACCGGGCCGGACCCGGGTTCGGCGACACGGACCTGTGGTGCCGGCCAGCTTGGTTCCACAACAATGGCCGCATCGGACTTCGCGCTGGGCGCGCTCAGGCCGCGCGTTGTCCATGCAACCACCATCTGGGCGAGGCCCGCCGCGAGCAATGCCGTCTCAAGGCCTGCCCAGGCGGCGATCGCACCCCATGCGGCGCTGCCAAGCGCCAGGCCGAGGCCCAGTGACAGCATGAAAAGAGCAGCAGCCCGCCCCCGCACCCAGGTCGGTGTCGCAGTCTGTGCGCCTGCCATCAGCAGGGCGAGCGTCACCATCCAGCCAAACCCGGCAGCCACCATCGCGGGCCAGAGCGCGACCGGGTTGGTCATTGCCAGCAGCGCAATTGCCAGCATCAGGCCGCCGACCATTAGCAGTCGCTGCGGCAACAGAAGGGCGCGAAGGCGGGGCAGTGCAAAACCAGTGATGGCTGACCCCAAGCCGACCAGCCCAAGCAGGATACCATATTGCAGCGGCCCGGCAGCCGGAAGCGCGCGGGCGACCACGGGCAACAGCGCCCACAGCGCGCTTGCCGGAATCGCAAAGGCAAGAATGCGCAGAAGGATGTCGCGGAGTGCAGGCGCGTGGCGCGCATAGCGAAGGCCGGCCCGCAGGGCCTGCATTGGCCGTTCGCGGGGCAGCTTTGCATGTGGGCGGGCTGCGGGGCGCCAGTTTGCGAAGATGAGCAATATGCCCAGAAAGCTCAATGCGTTGAACACGAACACTGCGGGCACGCCGGCAAGCGCGATCAAGCCACCGCCGAGCGCCGGCCCGATGGCGCGGGCCAGATTGAAAGAGATTCCGTTCAGCACCATGGCCTGCGCGAGATGCTCTTCGCCCACAATGTCCGCCAGCACGGCCTGGCTTGGCGGGCTGACAAATGCGGCACCGGCAGCGCCTGCAAACGTCAGGGCGAGGATCAGTTCGGGCGTCGCCCGGCCGGACGTGGCCAGCAGGGCCAGACTGGCGGACACCCCGATCAGCCAGACATGCCCGAACAGGATCAGGCGTCGCCGGTCCGCAAGATCGGCAAGGATGCCGGCTGGAAGCACCACCAGCACCATCGCGGCCATCGCGGTTGCCTGCAGCATCGCGATGATGGCGGGCGAGGAGGTCAGATCGGTCATCAGCCAGGCGCGGCCGACTTCCTGCATCCAGGTGCCGATGTTCGAAACAGCGGTGGCCAGAAACAGGCTTCGGAACAACGCCGAGGCAAGCGGTCCGTGCAGGAGGCCCGTTCTGGACATCTGTTTGCCCTGTGCAGGCGCGCCTTTCGTCATCGACCGTCGAACACCAGTTCGAACTTGGTCTCGCCGCTGTGCATTGCCCAGAAGGCGTCTGCGATCTGGTCGGGATCGAAGGCGGAGCCGGGGGCAACGGTTCCGGCAATCGTAACCGTGCCAAGCCGTATGCCCAGGCTTGCAAACTCAGGGGCGGCGGCGTGAACGAAGCCGCGAACCGCGGATTTCACGGCGGTGAGCGCTGGCACCGTGGTTCCGTATTGCGGCGCAAGCGCCAGCCCGCCGCCTGTCAACAATATGGTCCCGCTGCCCGCGACGCGCATGGCCGGCGAGACCGCCTGGATGGCGGTGAGGGCTGCAGTAAAGCCAAGCCTGATCTGCCGATCGAGTTCCTGCGGATCTAGATCGAGCGCCGGCGTCTCCACCCAAACGGCTGCATTCCAGACGAGCACCTGTGCCGCCCCATGGTCGGCAGCGATGGCTTGCAGCACGGCTGCCACTGCAGCGTGATCGGACAGGTCTGCTGCGTAGCCGAGAGCGGTTCCGCCGGCCGCACGGATCGTCTCTGCAAGCGCTTCCAGCCGTTTGGAATCGCGGGCGATCATGGCCATGTGGAAGCCTTCTGACGCGAAGCGGCGGGCAATGGCGGCACCGACCCCCGGCCCGACGCCAGCGATGATTGCGAGCGATTTTTTCATGTTCACCTCCTCTGCAACTGGTTGGCCTGGTTTGTTGTTTCAGCGTGTGCAGGGTTCAACGGCTGGTGGCTTGTTGGCGGATAACACCCGGCGCCTGGCCTTTCAGGCGGCTGACCATGCGGCTCATGTGCGCCTGATGGGCAAAGCCGCAGCGCGTGGCGATGGCGGCAAGGCTGAGGTCCGTGGTGGTCAACAGGTCGACGGCGCGGTCGACCCGCATCCGCAGCACATATTGGTGGAAAGGCAGGCCGGTGGCCTCCTTGAACGTCGCGCTGAAGGTGCGGCGCGGCACGCCGAGGTTTCCGGCCAGCGTTTCTGCAGAGACTGGGCCCTCCAGCCCTTCGCCGACCGTTCGGATCAGCTGGTCGATCACGGCTCGGGAGATGACACTGCGGCGGTCAATCGCCCGCATCGCTCGGGCGAGGCGCAGACATTCGGCGATGATGACGATCTGAGTGGCCTGTTGGACAGCAGCCGGCATGTCCTGTCCTGCCTCGAGCCGATCGAAGAGCGTGGCGATAAGCGCACTTCGAACCGGGCGGCGCGACAGTGGAGCAAGATCTTCCAGCGTCTCGCCGCCGCAATCCTTCAACCAGGCCAACGCCAGCGCCGGTGCAACGACCAGGATCGACACCTCGCGATCATCAACGATGCGGAATCGCGTCGCACGATCCGGCAACGACAGCATGACATCTCCGGGACGCGTGAACACGGCACGTCCCCCAGCGCCAAGATCGATATCGGCCTGTGACGAGCCGCGCCGCACGACCCGCAATTCGAGGAGCCCCGACGGTGGGTGCGCATAGTCTCCTTTGGGAAAACGATGGCGTGTGATGGAACAGCCTGTCGGGTTCATCGTGTCTGTGCGCGCTGCGAGCATATGCAAGATTTAGCCATTTTTCGCGAAAAGTCAGGCCTGCCAGAATGGACACTGCCAGAACATGAAAGACGGTCAAATACAGAAGGCGCAAGTCATGCCCGGAAGCAATACAGAGACGTGCTCGGAAACAGACGGGGAAGAAAGATGAAAATTGCGATCATTGGTGCCGGCAATGTTGGCTCTGCGCTGGCAAGGCGGCTGTCGGCGGCCGGGCACGAGATCGTCGTGGCGTTCGGACGCAGTGACGAGGCGGTTGCAGCGGCTGCGCAGGCAGCGGGTGTGGCCCATGGGTCTGTTGCAGATGCGGTTCAGTTCGGGGAGGTGATCGCCCTGACTGTCCCCTGGGCGGCTGTTCCCGATGCTCTTGCCGCGGTTGGTGATCTGTCCGGCCGGATATTGTGGGATTGCACGAACCCAATGGCGGCCGACCTGTCGGGCCTGCTGGTTGGCGGTCATACCTCGGGCGGTGAAGAGGTCGCGCGGCTGGTTCCCGGTGCGCGGGTGGTGAAGGGCATTCCGCCCTTTGCCCAGCTGATGCACGCCGATGATCCGACCATTGCCGGCAAGCCCCCCGGCCTTTTCGTGGCCGGGGACGATCAGAACGCCCGCAAGACCGTGGCAGGCCTGCTGAGCCAGCTTCCAGCCAACGTCCGCGATGCCGGCCCGCTGATGGCTGCCCGTTTCATCGAGCCCGCCATGCTGCTTCTGGTGCGGCTCGCCTATGTTCAGGGCATGGGACCGCGCGTGGCCCTGTCCGTTCAATCCGAGGAGCTCGGGCAGTGAGCGTCAGCACAACTACAATGCCAATGCGCAAGGCAATTCCGGCAGGGCAGCTGCTGATCGATGGCGTTTTGCGTGACGCCCGATCCGGCGAGACCAGCACCAGCTTCGACCCGACAACCGAAGCCGCCATCACCACCATTGCCAAGGCTGATACCGCTGAGGCCGATGAAGCGGTCGATGCCGCAGCCCGTGCCTTTGAAGACGGCCCCTGGGGCCGGATGCACCATGAAGAGCGGGCGAAGATCCTGTTCCGGATCGCAGATCTGATGGACGAGCGCGCCGAGGATTTTGCCATTCGAGAAGCGATGGACATGGGCATGCCCTATGGCGACTTCCGCTCGATCATCATGCCGCACTGTTCGGGCCTGTTTCGCTTCCACGCGGGGCTCGCCATGACGGCACTGGATGGCGCCTATCGCACGTCCTATGAACCTGATGTGCGCATCCTCACCCACCGCGAGCCGCTGGGCGTGGTGGCTGCGATCACGCCCTTCAACTTCCCGCTCGCCCTGTCCTGTTCCAAGATCGCCCCGGCGCTGGCGGCCGGCAACACGATTGTCCACAAGCCGGCCTCCGACACGCCGTTGACGGCGCTTGCGCTGGCGCAGGTGGCCCTGGACGCAGGTGTTCCCGAGGGCGTCTGGAATCTCATTACCGGCCCGGGCGGCAGCATCGGCGACGCGTTGGTGCGCAACCCGCGTGTCGACAAGATCGCCTTCACCGGCTCCACCCCTGTTGGCCAGGGGATCATGCGCTCGGGCGCAGAGACGATGAAGCACCTGACGATGGAACTGGGCGGGAAAAGCCCCAACATCATCTTTGCCGACGCGAACATCGATGTGGCCGTTCAGGTCGCTTTCTGGGCGGTGTTCTGGAACAAGGGCGAAGTGTGCGTTGCGGGCTCCCGCCTGCTGGTCGAGCGCAGCTGCTATGACGAAGTGGTGGAGAAGCTTGGGCGCATGGCTGCCAACGCGCGGCTGGGGGACCCGCTGGATCCCACAACCGAAATCGGCCCGATCGCGACCCGCGGGGAATATGACAAGATCCTGCGCTATATCGAGGACGGGAAAGCCACTGCCAGCCTGGTGGCCGGTGGCGGCACCCGGTCGGTGAACGGGAAGGGCCTGTTCATAGAACCCACGGTGTTCTCCGGCGCCGGCAACGACATCCGCATTTCGCGCGAAGAAATCTTCGGGCCGGTTCTGCCGATCATTCCGTTCGATACCGAGGACGAGGCGATCCGCATCGCCAACGACACGCCGTTCGGTCTCGCAGCCGGCATCCAGACCGGCGATCTTGGCCGCGCGCTGCGCCTGTCCGACCGGATCAAGGCCGGAACCATCTGGCTGAACTGCTGGCACAAATACCATCCGAACGCGCCGTTCGGCGGGTACAAGATGAGCGGATACGGCCGGGAGCAGGGGCGCGAGGCATGGGAGAGCTATACCCAGTACAAGACCATCTGGGCGAATGTGGGGGGCGATTGACATGACTGGTGATCGCGCCGCCGCTTGGCCTCGCCATTTGACCCCGGCTCGGGCCGGCCTTTCGATCTTGCTCGCGGCATATTCCGTTCCGGCGCATGCGGATGATTGGCCCCTGCTGCCGTGTCCGCGTCCATCGGTGCAGATCGCGGATGACGCCATGATGCGAGACCATGATGCCAGCGATCGGCTGCAACTGGCCCGCATGGGCGGGGAAGCGTCCCAGATGTCCTTGATCCGCGCTGAAGCCGCCGCTCTGTTGCTGGAGGACGAAACAGCTGTCGTCGGGGCACGCCGCTATGTTGCCAGGGCGAAGCCTGAGCACGCGCGCGATGCATGGACCTTGATTGGTGTGGTGGACTTCCGACGTGGTCGGTATGGGGATGCAGCCAGAGCGCTGGAACAGGCTTTGAACCACCCGGCGACTGCGGCGACCGATGACGCCACAGAGGCCACGGGCCTGCGTAACATGCTGCGGATGGCGCAAGCACTTGCGGGCGAACCTGCCCCGCAGTGGCCTGCTTCAGGCCGTGGTGTGCTGCCGATCGCCGCCGATGCAGCCGGCCTCAGCCGTGGAGATGTGCAGATCAATGGTCATCGGCAGCAAGCTGTGCTGGACACGGGCGCCAACCTGTCCGTTGTTGTGCGCTCGCAGGCCGACTTGCTTGGTCTTCGCCTGATCGAGGGTGAGGTCAGCATTGCCAGTCCGGTGTCGCCGCAGACGCCAGCGCGACTGGCGGTTGCTGATCATCTGGCGATCGGCGGGGCCGTGTTTCGCAATGTGGTGTTTCTCGTGCTTCCCGATAAAGCGCTGACCTTCGCGGATGGCGCCTATCGCATAGAAACGATCATCGGCTTTCCCGTGCTCGGACGACTGGGACGGCTGGAGTTCTCAAAGGCTGGTGCCAGGCAAACGCTGCGCTTCGAGAGCAGGGCAGATGCGCGCAGGGCTAACGAGGTCAATCTTGTTTTGGATGGCAAGACGCCAAAGCTGCTCGCCTGCATTGGCACGCCGGCACGGCCACTGCAGCTGGCGATTGATACCGGGGCCGGCGAGACGTCTCTGTTGCCGCGCTTTGCCGCCGATTTTCCGTCGGCGGCTGCCGGCGCAACCCAGGTGACCGAACGCATCGGGGGTGCTGGCGGGACGGCGGAGCAGGACAATCTGAGCTTGTCAGCACTCGAATTCCGGATTGGCAGCAAGGTCGTGCGCCTCAGCAACATTTCACTGGGAAGCGAGACGTTAAACCAGCCCGATGATCATGGCCGCCTTGGTCAGGATGCCTTGCGGCATGGCTATGTTCTTGATTTCCAGACTATGAGACTGGAAATCCTGCCGCCGGACTGACGGCCGCCGGAGCAATGTCTGGTGAGGGGGCATCTGGTAGGTCGAGCCGCGCTGTTGCCAACTATTCTGTAGCATTGTGGATGAAAGTCGTGCCGAGGTCGAAGATCGAGTTACGCCATTTGCGTTACATCACTGCCGCCGCAGAGAGCGGCAGTTTTCGGCGGGCGGCTCAGAACCTTGGCGTCGAGCAGTCGGTGATCAGCCGGCGCATCCGGGATGTCGAGGATGAGATTGGCGCCCGGCTGTTTCGCCGCCACTGCGCTGGCGTCGACCTGACTGAGATCGGCAAGAAGTTTTTGCATCAAGCAAGCACTGGCGCACGTCAGATCGGCTCCGCGCTCGAGAGTGCGAGGTCGATTGCGGTAAGTGGGCGATGTCTTAACGTCGGCGTCTTTGGTCCACTGACCATGGGGTTTCTGTCGGAGCTCTTCGGTGCCTTTCTGCGTGATAGGCCGAACACCAAGCTCCGGTTCAGCGAGGCAAGTTCGCCTGCACTTACAGCTGCCGTGCGGCGCGGGCAGTTGTGGGACGAGCAGGATGCGCCCGGTCGGGCTGTCGTAGACATGCTCCGTGACCTGCGCAGTGATCTGGCCCGGCAGGTCGGATCGGATGCCGGTGATGAGGGCCGCGGCGATGACGGCGCCGGTCTGAAGCACATAGGGCGACGCCGGACCCATCACGCGATCTGGCGAGACCGTGCGGCGGTCCACGCCCGCATTCAGGAACGCGAGCTGGCGATCCTGCGCCGTCGCTGCCCCCGGCTGGCCCGGAAGACCTAGCCCAGAGAGGCTCGGGCTGCCTGGTCCGCCAGCTGTCGCAATCGGAGCTGCGACGCGCGCCTCCGTCTGAAAGAAGACGCGGCTCGTTCGGGCAGCTTCTTCTTCCGCGCGCCTGCGCTGCTCAACCGGATCGACGGTGGGCGCTGCCGCCATCGGCGGCGTGACGGGCTGGCCACGATTCTGCGCATCGAGGATGGGTCGCCCCAGATCTCCGGGCAGCGGAGGCCCGAGCACCGGGCCGGTGTAGTCGCGTGGCAGGCCGGCAAGCCCGTCCGCGGTTCGCCGATTTTGCGTGGAGTAAAGCTCCTCACTGCCAGGGCCGATACTGCGCGTCTGAAGCGCATAGATGAGCGCGCCACCGACCCCGAGGGCGGCGACGAGACTGATACCGCCCAGCACCTTTCGCGACAATCGGGTGACCCGGGGCGGTTCGGCGCGCAGCCGCATGGGCGCAGCGGCATCGTCGGGCGGTGTGCCGACCAGCGGTGCGTCGGCTTCGTTGGGCGTGTCGCGCTCGCTCATGACGCGGGCCTCCCATCGGTGCGAACGATCCGGACCGTCTGCTGGCGCTCGCCACTGCCGAGACGGAGCTCGGCGGCGCCGAACAGGCGGTCGACGATCAGTATGTTCTGGTGGATCCTGCTGTTGGCGATCTGCGGTTCGCCATCTGCGCCGATGACGAAGAGCGGCGGCATCTCGCCCTGAACGATCCCACGCGGGAACTCGACATAGACGCGGCGCCCGTCGTCGTAGACCGAGATTGGCCGCCACGGCGGCGCGTCGCCCGTGAGGCCGTAGCGATAGTTCCGTGCCGCAACGGCCGGGAGCATTGGCGTAGCGGGCACTGCCTGTCTCTGCGAGGCGGGCGGCTGCGGATAGGCCCAAGCGACGGCCGGCATATAAGGGCGTTCGCCCGAGCGCAGCTCGATCATGTAGATGCGACGGTCGGTGGTGATGACCAGATTGGTCGTGATGTCTGGCCGTGTCGGCTTCACGAGAACATGGACGCGGCGAGTGATCCCCGAGCCGCTCTCGGTGTCGCCGATGATCCAGCGCGCTGTGTCGCCCGCAGCGATCGGGCCGGCGCCAGTCAGGCTTTCGCCTGGTTCCAGCGAGATGTTGGTGATCTGCCCGGGCGCGGCATAGATTTGATAGAGCGCGCCCTCGCTCCAGGGATAGATCTGGATCGAGTTGTAGTAGCCCTCGCGTCGAGGCTCGACGCGCGCGGCGGCATTGGCATTCTCCACGCGGCCCGCCGGCGTCCCTGCGGCAGCGCCACCGCGCGCGGGTGTCCAGGCGGGCGGTGCGTGAAGCGGCCTAGGTGGCGCCTCCGTGACGGCAGCCGGCACAGGGGGAAGCGGCGGCACATCGGCGTCATAGCTGATCTGTGGCGGTCGGTTGGTCGCGCAGCCGGCCAGCGCCAATCCGGAGATCAGCAAAAGCGCAGAGCCGGATAGGCGGAAGCCGCGGCTCGCGGGTCGGCGGAGATGATTTCTCATTGCCCCATCTCCCGAGACCAGTTGATGGCGTTGACGTAGATCCCAAGCGGATTGGCCCGCAGCCGCTCTGCGTCGCGCGGGGGTTGGATCACGATGGTCAGGATGGCTGTCCAGCGCTGTGTCGTGGAGAGCTGGCCGTTCTCGTACTGGCGTTCGGTCCAGGCAACGCGGAAGCTGTCAGGAGACGCGCGGATCACGCTCGACACTTCGACCGACACCTGCTGCTTCCCGACGCGGGTGAACGGATCGTTGGCGCGGGCGAAGTCATTGAGGGCCGCCGCGCCGCGATCGGTCGTGAACTCGTAGGCGCGCAGCCAATTCTGCCGCACGACGATGGCGTCGGCCGGGATCGAGCGGACCTGCTCGATGAACCGCGCCAGATGCCAGGCCACCTGCGGGTCGGTGGGGCGGTAGTCCGCCTGCGCTGGCGCGACCGCCTGCGCCTGGCCGAGATTGTCGACCTGCACCACCCACGGGACGATGGTCCCGCGCGCCGATTGCCAGACCAGCGCGGCAGCGAAGCCGGCGGAGAGGATCAGGCAGCCGAAGGCCATGAGTCGCCAGTTTCGGGCCTGGACACGCGCTGAGCCGATCCGATCGTCCCAGATCTGCGCCGCGCGCTGATATGGCGTCTCGGGCTCGGGTGTCTTTCCATAATGGGTTGCGGGTCGCTTGAAGAAGCTCATGTGCGGTCGCCTCCGGAGAGATTGATGGAAGAGCCGCCGCCATGGCTGTCGCCCGATCGGATCGCGTGTGCCGCGAGCGTGACGCCGTGGCTCATGGTCTGACCGCCACGTCGTCCCCGTTCGCTTGCGGGCCCGCGCGACGCGCGGCCCTGGATCGGGGATGAGTAAGAAAGGCAGGAATTGGGGCGTTGCAACAACGCTCAGGGGGTCATCGTACTGTGGCGAAGAAAGACAGGTGATCGGCGGACCGGCGTCGAGCCGCGGCAGTGTCTGAGGCTCCCAACCGGCGCGTTTTCCCGAGCGGGAATAATTCAGACCCAGGAGCTAACCCGAGGCGCAAGCTTTCCCGAGCGGGAAATTCTTATAGACATTCTTCCGAAATTCATGCTACTTTCCCGTTCGGTAAATATCATGGCCAGACGCAACCTCACCACCGCCGAGATCGGCGACATCGTGCGAACCACCCGCAAAGCCGCTGGCCTGCGGCAGGACGAGCTTGCCGGCGCCGCTGGCGTCGGCCTGCGCTTCATCGTCGATCTCGAAGCGGGCAAGCCAACCGCGCAGATCGGAAAGACGCTTCAGGTCCTGGCAGCGCTGGGCTGCTCGCTCGTTATCACACCGCCGCCCGACACCAAAGGAGCGCGGCCAAAAGATCCTCAGAAGTCATGACGCGCACCCTCGATATCTGGTGGGACGGGCGCCTGGTGGGTCAGCTGACGCAGGACAAGCACGGTGAACTCGGCTTCGCCTATGCGCGGGCTTGGCTCGACGACGAGGCGGCGCAGCCGTTGTCCGCCTCACTGCCCAAGCGGGCGGAGACGTTCACTCGCCGCGAGTGCCGCCCGTTTTTCGGCGGTCTCTTGCCGGAGGAAAGCCAGCGCGACGCCGCGGCTCAGGCGCTCGGCGTGTCGCGCGCCAATGATTTCGCCCTTCTCGATCGCCTCGGCGGCGATGTGGCGGGCGCGCTCCAGCTTCTGCCGCTCGGCGAAGGTCCGACCGCTCCTGCCCCCGATCAACGGCCAACCCCGCTTGACGATGAGGGTCTGATCCGGGTGCTGGACGCGCTGCCCGTCCGCCCATTGCTCGCGGGCGAGGAAGGCTTGCGGCTCTCTCTCGCGGGCGCCCAATCGAAGGTGCCGGTGGTTCTGGTGGATGGCGTGGTGGCGTTGCCTGCGCCGGGCCAGCCCACGACGCATATTCTGAAACCGCCGATATCGCGGTTCGCGGCGACGACCGAGAACGAGGCGTTCGTGATGCGCCTTGCTGCTGCAATCGGTCTCGATGTCGCGCCGGTAGAAGCGCGCATCGTTCAGGATCGAACATTTCTGCTGGTCCAGCGCTATGACCGCGCCATCAGCGACAATGGCTTCGTGCGCCGGATCCATCAGGAGGATTTCTGCCAGGCGCTCGGGGTGCCACCGGAGACCAAATATGCGAGCGAAGGCGGCCCGACCTTCAAGGATTGCTTCGCGCTGCTCCGCCGTGTCGCCGCAAGGCCCGCTGTCGATGTGCTGAAGCTGCTCGATGCGGTGATCTTCAATGTGATC
>JAIMJQ010000091.1 GCA_020693165.1 Xanthomonas sp.
GTCCTTGCAGTTCCCGTCGATCAAACGCTTCGACGAGCACTTCTGCGTCGACCTGCTGGTCGAGGACGGTCGCGTGCAGGGTACCGTGGCGATCAACGTCGCTTCCGGCGCGTTCGTGATGATCGAGGCGAAGTCGGTGGTGATCGCCACTGGCGGCGCCGGCCGCGTGTTCCGCGAGAACACCAACGGCGGCATCGTCACCGGCGACGGCATGGCGCTGGCCTATCGTCACGGCGTGCCGCTGCGCGACATGGAATTCGTGCAATACCACCCGACTTGCATGCCGGGCACCGGCCTGCTGTTCACCGAGGCCTGTCGCGGCGAAGGCGGCTTCCTGGTCAACAAGGACGGCTATCGCTACCTGCAGGACTATGGCCTCGGGCCGGCCGAGCCGACGCCGCGCAACAAGGCGATGGAACTGGGTCCGCGCGATCGATTGAGCCAGGCCTTCTGGTACGAGCAACAGAAGGGCCGCACCATCGAGGGTATCCACGGTTCGACCGTGCATCTCGATTTGCGTCATCTCGGTCATGAGAAACTGCGCGAACGCCTGCCGCAGATCTGCGAACTGGCGGAAGAGTTCATGGGCATCGATCCGGCCAAGGCGCCAATTCCGGTCCGTCCGGCGGCGCACTACACGATGGGCGGCATCCTCGTCGACGGCAACTGCGCCAGTCCCCTGCCCGGCCTGTACGCCGCCGGCGAGTGTTCCAGTGTCGGCATCCATGGCGCCAACCGGCTGGGCTCCAATTCACTGTCCGAGATCTGCGTGTTCGGCAAGGTCGCCGGCGACCATGCCGCGGACTTTGCGCGCAACGCCAAGCCCGCTGCGAGTGCCACGCTGCTGAAGCAGGCCGAGGCCGCGCAGGCTCGCGCGCTCAGCCTGGTGCGTGGCAATCAGGGGACCGAACGCATCTCCGTGCTGCGCCGCGAAATGGCCGAGACCATGGAACGCGGCTGCGGCATCTACCGGCTGGGCGACACCATGCAGCAGACCTGCGACCACCTGGAACAACTGCGCGAGCGCTACCAGCGGGTCAAGGTCGACGACAGCTCCAGCGTGTTCAATACCGAATGGCTGCTGGCGATCGAACTCGGCTACCAGTTGCAGGTGGCGCAGGCGATGGCGGTGTCCGCACTCAACCGCAAGGAATCGCGCGGCGCGCACCAGCGCCTCGACGATTACCAGGTGCGCGACGACGTCAACTACCTGAAGCACACGCTGGCCACCTCGGCCGGCGATGGCCCGCCGGTGATCAGCTACGGCGATGTCAAGATCACCCACTTGCCACCCGGCGTACGCGCCTATGGCGCTGCGGGCGAAGCGGCCGATGCCGCCAGCAAAGCCAAATCCGCGGAAGGAAAAGCACCATGAAGGCCGCCCCGCGCACCATCCGCATCGAAGTGCTGCGCTATCGACCGGAACAGGACGCCGAGCCCGTAGTGCAGGGCTTCGATGTGCCGTTCACCGACGACATGTCGGTACTGCAGGGTCTGCAATACATCAAGGACGAACTCGACGGCACGCTGTCCTTCCGCTGGTCCTGCCGCATGGCCATCTGCGGCAGTTGCGGCATGATGATCAACGGCGTGCCCAAGCTGAGTTGCAGCACGTTTCTGCGCGATCTGTATCCCAACACCGTGCGTGTCGAAGCACTGGCGCATTTTCCGATCGAGCGTGACCTGGTGATCGTCCTGGATGACTTCATCACCAAGCTGCACAAGATCAAGCCTTACATCATCCCCAGGGAGCCGCGTGCGCTGAGCCAGGGCGAGTATCTGCAGACGCCCGAGCAGATGGCGCAGTACGAGCAGTTCAGTGCCTGCATCAACTGCATGCTGTGCTACGCGGCGTGCCCTCAGTACGGGTTGAATTCGAGTTTCATCGGCCCGGCCGCGATGGCACTGGTGCAGCGTTACAACCTGGACACCCGCGATGGCGGCAGCGCCGAGCGCAACCCGTACGTGCAAGCCGAAGAAGGCGTGTTCAACTGCACGGCGGTCGGCTACTGCTCGGAGGTCTGTCCCAAGGATGTCGACCCGGCGAATGCCGTCAACGTCAACAAGACCGAGGCCGCCAAGGATTATTTCCTGCGCTTCCTCCGGCCAAAAGGAGCGCAGGCATGAGCGCCGGCAGCGCGAGACGCCCCTACCGCCGACCGATGGCTGGCTGGTGGAAGAAGAACCCGTATTTCATCGAATACATGGTCCACGAAGGCACGGCGTTGATCGTCGCTGCCTATGCGCTGCTGCTGCTGGCTGGCCTCTACGCATTGTCCCGCGGTGAGGCCGCGTGGAACGCGTGGGCGGCGTTCCTGCGCAGCCCGCCGTCGCTGTTGCTGCATGGCCTGCTGCTGCTCGGATTTCTTTATCACACCTGGACTTGGTTCAATATCATGCCGCGCACGATGCCGCCGATCAGGGTCGGCGGCGAACGCGTGAAGCCAGCGACAATCACCCGCGCCGGGTTGGTTGCGGCGGTGCTGGCCAGTATCGTCGTTTACCTGGCTGCGAGGATCGCCTCATGAAACGCTCGAATGCTCCGATCTTCTGGGCACTGTTCGGCGCCGGCGGCATGCTCTCGGCGCTGGTCGGCGCCATGCTGGTTTACCTCACCGGCATTGCGGCGCCTTTGGGAATGGGCCTGCCTGCCGATTCCCTCAGTTATGCAAGCGCAAGTGCATTCGTGCACAGCTGGGCCGGGAAACTGGTCCTGTTCGTGGTGATCTCGCTGTTCCTGTGGCACGCCGCGCATCGCATCTTCCACACCCTGCACGATCTCGGGATCCATGCCGGGCTGGTGGCGCGCTTGCTGTGCTACGGGACGGCGTTCGCGGGAACCGTGGCCACCATCGCTCTGCTCGCATAGCCAGAGCAGCAGCGCGCGTCGTCCGACTATCGGCAAGCTGTGGGAGCGGGCTGCGCGCGTGAGCTTTGGGCGAACTTCGGAAAAGCTCGCGGGCGGAGCCCGCTCGCACAGGTTTTTGCCGCGTCCGACCCGGTCGCCAGGGCGACCTGTGCCCGCCAGGCCGATTCATTTCCTTCTGCTGAACATCCATCCGCCCAAACGCGACTTCGCGCACGGATCGATGCCCTGACGCCGACGCAACCACCATCGGCGCGCCTAAAATCGCGCCAATCAGGTTTCGACAGGATGATGGATGCGCCGACTGGCCACAACCACCCTGCTGCTGTCCCTTTGTCTGGCCGCGGGCGCCGCAACCGCCCAGAGCGCGGACGACCGTGCCCTCGCCGAGAGCATCCGCGCGCTGACCAGCCGATCCGACGTCGGACTGCGGACGTCGACGGCTGCGGACGGCAGCGTCGTCGTCGATCTCCAGGGACGCTTCCGTCATGCCCATGTCGCCGCGCTCGGCGACGACGGCGAGCTTCGTACCCAATGCGTCGGCAGTGTCGCCGAGGCGAACCAGTTCTTCGGGCGCGACCTCGAGACCGGAGCGGCCTTGCCGCAGCCGAAGATGTCGGCGTCGCAACTGGCCGACACCGCTGGCCTGCACGGCATGTCCGCCGCCGAGTACGCGTACTACTGGGGCCTGATCGAGCAGGCCAAGTCACTCGATCCCGATGCGCCGGCCAGCAGCACGATCACCATCCAGAACGGCGATGGTGCCGGCGAGGGATTCAACTCGGCCGCGGCGCCGTTTCCGGATGCCGGCAACAATGGCGCCACGCTCGGCGCGCAGCGACTCAACGTGTTCAATTTCGCCGCGAACATCTGGGCCGGGCAGCTCGACAGCACGCGCACCACGGTCGTGCTCTCGAACTTCGATCCACTGACGCCCTGCGGTCCGGGCGGCGGCGTGCTCGGTGCCGCCGGACCGCAGACCGTGCACCACAGCTTCACCAATGCGCCGTTCCCTTCGACCTGGACGTGTCGGCACTGGCCAACAAGATCAGGAACCTCGACATCAACGGGGCGAGCGCCGAGATCGGCGCGACCTTCAACAGCAGTGTCGACAGCGGCTGCCTCGGCGCCGGCACGCGCTTCTACTACGGCCTCGACAATGCGTCAGCTGCGAACCGGATTAACTTGTTGGTGGTGGTGCTGCACGAACTCGGTCATGGATTCGGCTTCCTGTCGTTGACCGACGAGAACACCGGCGCGTACTTCAACGGGTTGCCGGATGCCTGGGCGCGTCTGATGCGCGATCGCACGCAGAACCTGACCTGGTTTCAGATGTCGCAAGCGCAGCGCCAGGCCTCGGCGATCAACGTCAACAACCTGTTGTGGGATGGGCCGAACCTGCGCATCGCGTCGAGCTTTCTCACAGCCGGACGTGAAGCTGCCACCGGTCGCGTCGAGTTGTTCACGCCCAATCCGCTGCAACTGGGCTCATCGGTGTCGCACTGGAACACCCGCGCGTTGCCGAATCTGTTGATGGAACCGGCAATCAACTCGGGTCTGCCGCTGACGCTCGACCTGACCCGCCAGCTGATGCGCGATATCGGCTGGTTCCGCGATGCCAACAACAACGCCGTGGCCGACGTCATCACCAACGTGACGCCGTCCGCGGGATCGCTGACTGCAGGCACCAACGTCAACATCACCTGGACCAACCCGCCGGGCTTCTCGCGCAACGTCACCATCGAACTGTCGACCGACGGCGGCGCAAGCTTTCCGATCACCATTGCAGCCGATGTCGCCAATACCGGGACCCGCAGCTGGACGGTTCCCAACCAGCCCACGACCCAGGGCCGCATCCGCGTGCGCGAACACGATTACGCCGCCCCCGCGGCCGTCTCGGCCGCCAACTTCACCATCGGCGGAGCAAATACCGCGCCGAGCTTCACCCCCGCCGCGGCGATCACGCGCCAGCGCGGCAGTGCCGCCGGTGCCGCGGTCGCGGTCGGCACCGTGGCCGACAGCCAGACGCCGGCCGGCAGCCTGACGGTGACGCAGATCGCCGGCGGCAGCGCCACCGGAATGACGGTATCAGGCATCACCAACACCAATGGCGCCGTCACTGCCGCGATCGCCGCCAATTGCAGCGCCAATGCCGGCACGGTTCGCTTCCAGGTCTCGGACGGGTCCGAGACCGGCACCGGCAACCTGCAGGTCAACGTCACTGCCAATACGCCACCGACGCTGAGCTATACCGCCAGCAGCATCAACGGCGGCGCCAGCGGCACCATCAACCCGACCACCGGTCCAACCGACAACGGCAGCATCGCCAGCGTCGCCGTGCAGTCGCAGGGCAGCTACAGCGGCGGCATCAGCGTGGCGAACAATGGCGTGATCACCCTGACCAACGCCGCACCGATCGGCATCCATTCGATCACCATCCGCGCCACCGACAACTGCGGCACGACCGCGGATGCCACGTTCACCGTGACCGTCAACAACACTGCGCCGACCTTCACCCCCGCCGCGGCGATATCCCGACAGCAGGGCAGCCCCGGCGGCGCCGCCGTTACCGTCGGCAGCGTCAGCGACGGGCAGACCGCGGCCGGCGGCCTGACCGTGACCCAGATCGCCGGCGGCAGCGCCAGCGGCGTCAACGCGAGCTCCATTGCCAACACGTCGGGCACAATTGCCGCATCGGTGGCAGCCTCATGCACCGCGACCAGCGGCACCCTGCGCTTCCAGGTCTCCGATGGGCAACTGAGCAACACGGGCAATCTGCAGGTCAATGTCAGCGCCAACACGCAGCCGACGCTGAGCTACGCCAACGCCAACGTCGCCAGCGGCGGCAATGCCAGCATCAATCCTGTCACCGGGCCCAGCGACAATGGTTCGATTGCCAGCCTCGTGGTGCTGTCCCAGGGCGCCTTTGGCGGCGGTATCAGCGTCGCCGGCACCGGGATCGTGTCGCTGGCCAATGCCGCTCCGGTCGGTGCCCACACGATCACCATCCGCGCCACCGACAATTGCGGCAGCACGAGGGATGCCACATTTACCCTCAATGTGGCCTCCCCTACCCTGTTCATCAACGGCTTCGAATAAGTACCCATCCGCGGCGCCCGTCCGGCGGACCGCCGTCCCCGACGGCCACTGTGGGGGTCACCGCGGACCCTCGATACACGCAACCACCCGCTCGATCACCGCGGCGTCGACCTCGGCACCGATCTCCAGCACATACCATCCCTCCAGCGCCGGCAGCTTGACCGCGTCCTTTTCGGTGGTGATGCACGCCAGGCCATCGTCGAAGATCGGGACGCCGACCGCGCTGTAGTCGACATGGTCGGGCTGCGGATGCTCGATGACCTCGATGCCGATCGCGCGGGCACTGGCGAATACGCGGGCGGGATTGCCGGTGCCGGCGACCACGTGGGCGCGACGGCCGCGCCAGTCGTCGAGCGCTTCGACGTGGCCGCCCTTCAGACGTCGGATGCCGCGCACCGCGATCCGCATCGCGTACTCACCGGGACCGGCCTCACCGCCATTGCGCACCCGCAGATCGGCGCGTTGCAGCCGCCTGAGCGGTGCGCGCAGCGGCCCCGCCGGCAACAAGCGCCCGTTGCCGAAGCCGCGCGCGCCGTCGATCACGACGATCTCCAGGCTGCGCGGCAGCGCCAGATGCTCCATGCCATCGTCGGAGATCAGCAGATCCAGCGGCACCGCCCCGAGTAGTCGCCGGGCGGCGGCGACGCGATCCTCGCCGACCGCCACCGGCGCGCGCGTGCGCCGTGCGATCAGCAGCGGCTCGTCGCCGACCTCGGCCGCGGTGCTCGTCTGGTCAACCAGGCGCACGCCCCGGGTGTTGCGGCCGTAGCCGCGACTGACCACGCCAACGGCAATGCCGCGCGCGCGCAAGGCCTCGACCAGTGCGAGCGTCAACGGTGTCTTGCCGGTACCGCCGACGGTCAGATTACCGACCACAACGACGGCTACTTCGAGCGCCTGCGGTCGAAGTAGCCGCAGCCGATACGGCAGCTGCGCGAGCACACGCAGACCCGCGTACACCCCGCTGCCCACACGCAGCCACCAGGGCACGGGGGCGCCCTCGTACCAGACCTGCTGCAGCCGCTCACGGGAAATCAGCATCGGGCGCATCCCCGCGCGTCCGGTGCAACTGCGCGTAGACACCGCCGCGGGCCAGCAATTCCTGGTGCGTACCCTGCTCGACGATGCGACCCTCGTCCATCACCACGATGCGATCGGCCTGTTCGACGGTCGACAGCCGGTGGGCGATGACAATCGTGGTGCGCCCGCTCATCGCCGTCTTCAGCGCCTGCTGCACCGCCCGCTCGGAGGCGTTGTCGAGTGCCGACGTGGCTTCGTCGAGGATCAGGATCGGCGCGTCCTTGAGCAGCGCGCGAGCGATCGCCAGACGCTGGCGCTGGCCACCCGACAGCGCCGCACCGCGCTCGCCGATGGTGGTCTCGATGCCCTGCGGCAGCGCCTCGATGAACTCCCAGGCGTGCGCGGCGCGTGCTGCAGCTTCGATCGCCCTTGGCGAGCAGCGCCGCAGATCACCATAGGCGATGTTGCGGGCGACGCTGTCGTTGAACAGCACGATCTGCTGGCTGACCAGCGCCAGCTGTCGGCGCAATGCACTCAACTTGTATTGCGCCAGCGGCACGCCATCGATGCTGATTCGACCTTGATCCGGATCGAGAAAACGCGATAGCACCGCCACCAGCGAACTCTTGCCGCTGCCGGAACGCCCGACCAGGGCGATGGTCTCGCCCGCGGTAATATGCAGGTCGATGCCGCGCAAGGCGTGCTCGTCGCGACCGGGATAGCGCAGGCTGACGCCCTCGAAACGGATCTCGCCGCGCACCCGCTCGGGGGCATGGGTGCCGGGATCGGCCTCGCCCGGTTCGTCGAGGATTTCGAACACCGACTCGGCCGCCGCCAACCCGCGCTGGATCAGCGCCTGCGCCGCGGTCAGCCGCTTCAGCGACGGCAGGATCGCCAGCATCGCGGTCATGAACGCGGTGAAAGCGCCCGGGGTCAGCCGTTCCAGTTCGCCAGGACGCGTGGCCACGTAGACCACCAGCGCCAGGCTGCTGGCGGCGAGAATCTGCACCAGCGCCGAACTCAGCGCGTTGGTGGCGGACACTTTGAGATGCTGGCGGCGATTGTGCTCGTTGACCTTGCTGAAGCGCTCGGCTTCATCCCGATGGCCGCCGTAGATCTTGATCTCGCGCTCGCCGAGGATCACGTCCTGGCCGATCTGGGTGACATCGGCGACCGAATTCTGGATGCGCCGGCTGATCGCCCGGTAACGCTTGGACACGGTGCGCACCACCAGCGCGATCAACGGACCGGCGAGCAGCACCGACAGCGTCAGCCGCGGGCTGTACCAGATCATCACGCCGAGCAGGCCGACGATGATCAGCGAGTCGAGGATCCAGATCTTCAGTCCCTCGGTGCTGGCATGGCCGATCTGCTCGACCTGGAACGACAGCCGCGCCAGCGCGTCGCCACTGGCGCGCTCGGCGAAGTAGCGCGACGGCAGTACCAGATAGCGATCGAACACCTGCGCACGCAGGTCGGCGATCATCCGCCGACTGATCCAGGCCATGCCGTAGTCGCCGACGAACACGCCGAGCCCACGGGCCATGAACAGCGCAATGATCGCCAGCGGCAGCCAGGCGATCACGCGGCTGTCGTGAGCGCCGAGCGCGTCGTCGAGCAGCGGTTGCATCAACGCGGTGAATCCGGCGGCGACGCTCGCCTCCAGGATCATGCCGCCGAGCGCACCCAACCCCACCAGCCAGTGCGGACGCGCATACGGCGCCAGGCGCCGAAACAACCGCGACGCGCCAGCTGTTTCGGTCACGGCGCCTCGCCGCCGCGCACCGTCGCGATCGACAAGTTCCGGTAGCCGGTCTGCGCCAGCGCGTCCATCGCCGTCACCACCGACTGGTGCTGGGTGCGCGCATCGGCGCGCAGCAGCACCGATTGCTTCTCCGGATCGCCGCCAACTTGCTGCAGCGCCGACTTCAAGGTCTCGATGCGCGAATTGACCACCTCGCTGTTGTTGACGAAGTAGCGACCCTCGGCATCGATCTGCACGATCAGTGGCTGGCCGGCATCGGCCTTGGCCTCGCTGTTCGCTTCCGGCAGTTCCACCTTGATCCGCGAATTCTGGTCGAAGGTGGCGGTGGCCATGAAGAAGATCAGCAGCACCAGGATCACGTCGATCAGCGGGATGACGGTAATCTCGGGCTCGTCGGCTTCGGATGAGATGAAGTTCATCGGACTGCCCGCACCGGCTGACCGGCGGCTTCGGGAGCGGTTTCCAGGCTGTCGATCAGCAGCGCGGCCTCGCGCTCGAGTTCAACCGCGAGGTCGAGCACGCGGCCGCGCAGGTAGCGATGGAACAGGTAGGCGATGATGGCGATGCACAGGCCCGCCGCGGTCGCCACCAGCGCTTCGCCGATACCGCCGGCCAGCGCATTGGCGTCGCCGATCCCCGCGGTAGTGATCACCAGGAACATGCGGATCAAGCCGGATACCGTACCCAGCAAGCCCATCAGCGGCGAGATCGTGGCAATGGTCCCGAGCGCATTGAGGTACTTGTTCAGACCATGCACGACCTGGCGACCGGTGTCCTGCGCCTTGTCGCGGATCACCTCGCGCGAGCGCTGCCGGTGCGCCACCACCGCCGCCAGCACCGCGCCCAGCGGCGAGTTGCTGCGCAGCTTCTCCAGATGATCGCGCTCGATCTTCGCCGAACGCGCCCAGGCGCGTACCTCGGCACCGAGCTTGGGCGGAATCACCGCACTTCGACGCAGCGACCAGAGGCGCTCCAGGATGATGCCGACCATCGCGATGGATGCCAGCACGATCGGGTACATCACCCAGCCACCGGCCTTCAGAATCTCGAACACGCAGACCTCGCATCAACAACCACTCCAAGGCCGGCGATCATACAAGGCATGCGCGCGGCGCGTGTTTGTTGCGGGCGTGACCGGGCGCGCGCTATCGACACGCCAGGGTTTCGATCGCGCGCAGGCACGCACACCGGGCTCGCGGCTGGATCGGAGTCGGCCCAACGTACATCGCTTGCAGGCGCGAATTGTACGTCGCTGGTCGCGATTGATACGTCGCCTCGACAATCAGCGAGTTCAGTCGTGGACATTGGCTTCGCGCCACCATCGTCGATGGGCCACGCGTGCGAACTCGGAAACATCGGCACCATCCGGAAGCAACAACCACCGAATGGCCCCGGAATCCGTCGTCCCGTACTGACTTGCACCCACCTTCGCCACACGCTCGACCACCTCGGACCGTGGAAAGTTGAAACGGTTGCGATGTCCTGCGGAGTACCAGACCTGCGTGGGCGACACCGCAGCCAGAAACTCGGCACTCGACGACCCCGCGCTGCCATGGTGCCCTGCGATCAGCACGTCTACATCGAGCCGCTCCGGCTGTTCGCGGACTAGCCGTGCCTCGATGACCTCGCCGATATCCCCGGGAATCAGCACGCTGCCGCCGGGGCCCTCGATGCGGACCACGCAGGAGCTTTCGTTGCCAAGGTACGGCAGTGAGGATGGCGGGTGCAGAATCTCGAATTCGACGTCGTCCCAGATCCAGCGTTCTCCCATTTCGCACCGCCGTGAACCGGGGATGGTGTCGGGGGCGGAGGTGTCGATGCGGTCGATCGGCAGGCGTCGGCGCAGGCTGGCCGTGCCGCCGGAATGATCGAGGTCATCGTGACTGACGATCACGCGGTCGAGGCGGCGCACGCCAAGTTGCGCAAGGCTCGGTGCCAGCACGCGATCCCCCAGGTCGCCGCCGTCTGGAAATCCGGGGCCAGTGTCGACCAGCAGCGCGTGGCCTTGGGTCTGGATCAGGGTGGCCTGTCCTTGCCCTACATCCAGCAATGTCAGCGCGAAGGCACCTTCCGGCATTGATTCGACACGCGGCCACAGCAGCGGCAACAAGCCAAAAGCGCCGAGCGCCCTGCCCGGCCAGCCGCGCGGCGCCAGCAGCCACAGCGTGCCGATCAGTGCCAACGCCCAAGCCAAAAGCGAAGGCGGCGGCAGTGTCCAGCGTGTCAGCGGCCAGTTGGCAGTGCCCAGTACCAGCCAGTCGAAACCCCCGAGTAGCCACGCGGCCAGTTGCCAGACTGGTGCAGCCAAGACTTCCATTGGCGACAGCAGCAGCGCCAACAGCAGCAGGGGAACAATGCCGAAGGTGACAAACGGGACTGCCAGCAGGTTGACCAGCGGCGCTGCCAGGCTGGCCTGCTGGAAGAACGCAAGGCCGAGTGGCAGTAGCGCAACGGTCAGACCCAGTTGCGGCAGCAGCCATAGTCGCCACCACGATTCCGGGCGCCAGCGCTGGCTGAAAGCAAGAATCAGCCAGGCGACCGCGCCGAAAGACAGCCAGAAGCCTGGCGTCAATGGCGCCAACGGATCCAGCAGCAACACCGCCAGCAACGCCAGCGCATAACGTGTCCACCAGCCGAGTTCACGGCGCGTCAGTACACCGGCCAGCATCGCGGCGATGGTCAGCAACGTACGTTGAGTCGGCAGCGAGAAGCCGGCGATCACCGCGTACAGGCCAGCCGTCAACAGCGCTCCCAACGCCATCGCCTGCGGGCGCGGCCAGCGCAACGCCAGCCCGGGCCACAACCCGTAGAGGATCCAGAACACCCCGGCACCCACGGCCGCGGCGAGACCCACGTGCAAGCCGCTGATCGCGATCAGGTGCGTCGTCCCAGTCGCACGGAACAGGTCCCAGTCGGCATCGCCGATCTCGCGGGTGTCGCCGATGGCAAGACCCTTCAGTGTCGCGCGCACGCGTCCGGGTTCGACCACAACGTCGATGTCGCGGGCGATCGCCTCGCGGGTGCGATCGATATCGAAGCGTTGCGCGCAACCCGACGCCGGCTCCAGCGAGCGCACCACGTACCCGGTGGCACCGATTCCCTGCACCAGCGCATGGCGTTCGAAATCGAAGCCCGCCGGATTGACCACGCCGCGCGGGCGCTTCAGCCGGGCAACCAGAGTCAGGCAAGCACCGGGCGCTGGCAGCGCCTCGCTGTCGTACCAGGACAGGCGCAGGCGTCGCGGCAGCGGCGGATCACCCGGCAGCGGAACGAAGTCGAAACGTACCGAGCGCGATTCGCGGATAGGCAAGCCATCGACGTGGCCGGAAAGTTCGATCTCCTCGCCTTCGAGGGCAGAGTTCAGACGGTCGCCATATCGCCAGGCGCCGATCGCGCTGGCGTAGACAAAGCCAATCAATGCCAGCGCGCCGACGCCAACGGTGAATCGCCCGCGGCTGGCGGTGCCGGCGTGCGCAACTACCGCCAACACGATCCCCGCCACGGCGATGCAGGCGAGGAACGGGGCGGACGGAAGCGCGGCGAGCGGCAGCAGCACGCAACACCCGAGTGCGAAACCGAATCCATGCGCGGGATGCAATCGGAAAGCGCGCATGGACGAGTCTCTTTGCGGGTCGGCGCAGTGTTTACAAATCTTGCACCGAGAGCAAGCGTCGACTCAGACCAGCCCGTGTGACCCACCAATCTGTCTTACGCGGAGCCGCGGAGGGCGCGGAGATTGCTCAGAAACCACGAACTGGTCATTGCAA
>JAIMJQ010000092.1:0-12298 GCA_020693165.1 Xanthomonas sp.
GCCTCAGGCCTTCCCGACCCCTATCAGAAGCCGCGAGCTTGCTGTGCGTGGGTTTGGACCTTGTACAAACGCTGTTGCTCTTGGGGAAATCCCGTGATGAGGATTGGTGCGAATCAGGAAATCTCATGGTGCCCGCTCGCTTGCCATGCGCTCGTTCGCCGCGTTCAGGGCCTGATAGGCGGACGCTAGCAGATCGTGTCGAGGAAGGTCGGCAGCAGGTCTCGGCAATCTGGATCGGCAACCAAGCGCCGACCAGATCCAACCCGGCCATGCGAATCACGTTGCGGCGCTTGAGTCCGGCGAGGGAGCTCATCGACGCTTACCGATTTCGACGCCGGCACTAGTGACAGCGCCCGGTCATCGGGCTCCAGCCTTTTCCGCTTCGATGAGATCAAGGATCTCCTGAATTCGCTTCCGGTTGGTCCGCAGCACCGCGTGAATGTTGTCCTGGGTGGCATAAGCCATCTGCAGCGCCACCATCAGCTGTGGGTCGCTCAACAGTACGGCCTGGTTGACGGCGCCGGTGGCCCCGGACTGGACAAATTCCTGCGAAGGCTGTCCCGTCACAACCAGGGTTCGCGCAGGCATCAAGCCGACCCTGGCTTCATGCAACGGCTCGGTGAAAACCCCGTAGTGGTCACGAACCAGCGATACATAGTCGTTGTACTGCAGCAGCGCGGACCGCAAGTGCGTGCCCGAAAGCAGCCTCAGGCGACCGCTCGACACCAGTTCCTGGAAGGTCGTTGATGGGCCCGGTGGCGTTGCAAACTCAGAGATCAGACCGATGTCGTCGTTGAGCGTGTCGTCGGCAAGCTGCGCATCCCTGATGCCGTTGATCAGGCGAGCTGCCGCAGCCAGGGAAGCCTGATGAAAAACCAGGCTGCGGTCGGTTCGCTCCAGATGCAGCTGGAACTCCTGCTGCAGTCGGTCCAGCACGCTGCCGGTTTCGATCCGGTCGAGCCGATCCGCGTTCCAGTTGGCCACCTGGATGCCGATGAACACGCCGATCACGACGATGACGAAATCAAGTCCGACGGCGAACCAGTTCTGGGCGTTCACGTGCTCGGTGATGCGGCGCAGGATCATTTCAGTTCGTCTTCAATGAGCCGCGCGTCCGTTGTTGTTCGGTTGATCGTCCCGCGGCAGCCATCTTCGGCGCGAGCGTCAAAGCCTGAATACTCCCCTCGAAAGCGTTTCGCGCTTTGGCCATACCGGACAAAGTGCCTCCACCACCTCCATCAGGTTCAACCAGGCCACCACGGGGTCTTGCGGCGGCTGGGCAGCGTGCGCTTCTGACCCGACATCGCCAGCAAAAGGCGTGCGGGGAGTTGCATCAGCGACTTTCGGCAAGCAGTTCATCGAGTAGTGCCTCACGCTCGAAGAGCGCAAAGTACTTTCGAACTTCGTCCATGTCGAGCTTTGTCCGATTGGCGCGCAGCAACTGCCGGATGTCGTCGAAATCGCGGCCGCGGGTGGGGTCATTGCACAAGGCCTGCAGTTTGAAGCCGATCAATCCTTCTGCACTGATGACGGGGAGCCGACCGAGTGGTGTATCGCGAATTTCGGCCTGCTGCAGCAGGCGACTGGCATGCGGCCGGTGCGCGTAGAGCAGGTCGAAACCCTCATCGCCGCGGCAGTAGTTGGCGGCATCTGCGCTGCGATGCACGCACTCGTAGCGCAGCGACAGCAGCAGTTCGTGGACACGATCGGCGTCGTCGGCTGCCACCAGAAAGTCGACGTCACTCGTGGCACGCACAACCCGATGCGCGGCCAGTGCAAGCCCACCGATCAACGCCGGCGGCGTACCCATGGCGGAAAATGCCGGGAGAACTTGCCTGATCTGGTCGGCCAGGCGTGACACGGCTATCGACGAATACTCGACGTCGCGGCAAGGGCGAGACAATTGCTCACGTCAGTTCCACCCGTTCGACCTCAGGTCTTGCTCTCGTGGGTTCCGGGCCGGGTTTCGAGATCACCCTGTGTGCCCCGTCCGATCGGCGCGATATCGTCGCGACCGAACAATTGCACGAAATAGTCCGCGGGCCAATCCGACACCAGATCCTTGCGTGCCAATTCGGCCAGATAGCGCGACACGCTCATGCCGGTGCGTGCGGCCCGACGGCGAAACGATTCGGCTTCTTCGTCAGGAAGATGGCAGTGCAGTTGTGCCATGGAGGCCATTCCAAATACATGTGCATGTGTTTTATTCGCTACGCCGATTGCGGTCAAGGTCCACCTCATCGTTCCGGGTGGCGCCCGCGCCATGTCGATTGAGGGGGCGCAGGTCGATACCAACGTACGCCTCCATGCGCCCGGTCTCGAAGGTGTAGGGCGCACTCCAGATCACACGACTCCGTTCGTCCTGAGCGTTTCCCCCAGGCTTTTCCGGGGGAAACAGTCGAAGGACGCGGGCTTGCCGGGTTCGATGCGGCGGGCGCCCTTCGACTATTTCCCGCTCGCAGGCTCGCGGGAAACGCTCAGGACGAACGGTAGCGACGCGGGTTCCCCAGATGCTCGCGAGCTCACGGCGCCGCCCCCGATAGCGGCAAACCAAGCTGATCCAGCAGCGCCTGAAAGCGCGGGTCCGACGACAGCGCGTCGAACTGGGTGATGCAGTACAGGTAGGCGTTGAGCGGATCGTGCTCGGCGAACATGCGCTCGAGTTGGGCCAGCGCGAGGTCGTTGCGACCCAGCATTATCAGCATTCTCGCGCCACTCACGCTGCCGGGCCCGTCGGCCCTCACGATGCCCAGCGCCTGCTCGGTCAGCGTCGGGTCCTTCATCGCGGCGGCAAGGGCTTGCATGGCTTTGCCTTCGCCGCCGGATATCTGCCTGGCCACTTGTGCGGCTTCGTCGAATCGGCCGAGTTGCAGCAGCGCGAAGGTCTTCGCCTTGAGCGCGACATACATGTCGGGCACCAGGCGCAGCGCCTCGTCGTAAATGGGCAAGGCCGCCTCCAGCTCGCCGCGCAGCGCAAGGGAATGGGCCTTGGCGACATGAAGAATCGGCGCCAGCGGGTCGATCCCGATTGCGGCGTCCAGTTGTGCTTTGGACTCCTCCCAGCGACGCTGGTACATCAGCATTTCGCCATACCAGTGCAGCGCTGTGGCGTCGCGCGGGTTGCTGGCGATGGCGGCCCGGAAATCGTTCTCTGCTGCCGCCCAGTCGAACTGGTATTGGCCGCGCACCATGGCTCGGGCCGACAGCGCCGCGCTGGAATCCGGATCCAGCCGCAACGCGTGCTCCGCAGCGTCCAGCGCCTCGGCGGAGGTGTCGGTACGCCCCGGACTGTCCGGATCGTTGACCGAGTACTCGAAAATCAAGGCTTGAGTCTGTGCGAGACCTGCCCAGGCATCGACGTAGTCCGCGTCAGCGGCCAGCGCGGCCTGGAACGCCTGTTCGGCGCTCTTCAGGTTCTGAAAGCCACGCCGATTCCAGAAGTAGCGGCCGCGCAGGTATTGCTGGTGCGCAACGACGCTGTCGGTGCCTTGCCGGGTCAGGCGCTGCTGCTGGTCGCCGCTGAGGATCACCTTGAGCTCATCGGTGATGGCACGGGCAATGCGCTCCTGCAGCTCGAAGACATCGCTCATGTCGCCATCGTAGCTTTGCGACCACAGATGGAAGCCATCGGAGACCTGGATCAGTTGGGCGGTGATGCGCACCTGATCGCCCTGCTTGCGCACCGAGCCCTCGAGCACGTTGCTGACGCCCAGCGCCTGGCCAACGGCCCGCAGATCCTGGTTCTTGCCCTTGAAATGGAACGACGAGGTGCGCCCGGCCACCTTCAGGTCCCGGACCTGGGCCAACGCGTTGAGGATTTCTTCGGACATGCCGTCGGAGAAGTACTCCTGATCACGGTCCGGCGAGAGGTCGGTGAACGGAAGTACCGCGATGGATTTGGCGGGCGCCGTCGATGTGACGACAGGCGCTGCGCTGTCGGCAGCGGAAGCTGCTGGCGCGCGAGTTGTATGTTCCGTGGCAACGTCATCGCGCGGAGCCGGAGCCACAGGCCAGTATCGGTCCGCGATGACGATCGCGACCACCGCCAGCAACCCGAGCACCATCAGCCGATCCATGCGCTGCGCAGTCCGCGGCGCGATCGACTGCGCCGGATCGACATCGCTGTCGCGCTTCAAGCCCTCCGGCGTCAGCTCGTAAACCCACGAGAACACCAGCGCCGGCAGCAGCCCAAGCGCGAGCAGCACCACCAGCGCCTGCAGCACCCAGTCCGGCGTGTGGAAGATCGGCAGCAGGGTCTCGGCGATCTGGATCAGCAACCACGCGCCAACCAGGTACAGCCCGCCCATGCGGATGACGTTGCGGCGCTTGAGTTCGGCGAGCAGTTTCATGGGCTGAGCAGACACAGGGCCGCGCGCTCGATGTCGTCGGCGGGCGCGATGCCGGCATCCAGGGTCAACAACTGGCCATTGCGATGCGCGGCAAGGCGCAGCAGATAGCGATCGGTGGTGTCCCGGTGCGTGCGAAACGGGTGAATCCTGAAGACGTCATCGGTCAACGCAATCGCGTCGGGCCAGAACACGTGCCGTGGTTCGGCATGCAGTGCCCGCAGCAGGGTCAACGCGTGTTCGGGGCTGTCGACCGGATTCGGATAGCGCGGGTGGCTGCAGATGCGCACAAAGCCGAGCTCGCTGAGCGGACAGGTGGCAACCACGTGGGCAGCTTCGGCGTACCAGCCGCGAACGCAAGCATGATTCAGGTGCAAGGGGTCGAACAGCGCGAGCAGCACGTTGACATCGAGCAGGAAGGCCGACGCGACACTGGCGGATGCGTCCGCTGCCGCAGTCGAGTGCTGCGGCAGCGCACGGATCGCGGCCCGGCGCTCACTCACGCGAGTTCGTCCCGCAGCGCATTGACGATCTTCAGATCCGCCTGACCCGCGCCGGGTTGTACCGGCATCACCGGCAATCCGCCCGGGGCCGCGGCCGGGCTCGTCGGCGCCAGCGCCTGTCGCAACAGATCGGTCACGGCTTCGCCCAGGGTCTGTTGCCGACGCATGGCGACCTTGCGGACCGAGTCGAGAACAGCGTCATCGATGGCCAGTGTGGTTCGCATCTGGATCTCTTCGCATCAAATCACGATGGCGCATCATACTTGTGTTTGATGCAGAGCACTTCGCTGCAGCGCCGGATCAATGGCCGGGTCCAGGCGCGGGCATGCTCAGTCGCACTCGAAATCGTCGGCGGCCAGCGGCTTGCAGTTGGGCGGAAAGCCCTGCGTTTGCCAATAGGCATGGACACCGCTGTCGCGGATCATGCTCTTGAAGTTCTGCGATTGCCGATAGGTCCGGAAATCGGGCCCCCAGAGCATGGTCTCGGTCGGCGTGGCGACGTCAAAGATGCCCAATGGCACCAGCACGCTGCCGAGATAAGGACCGCTGACCTCCTCATGGGTGTCCAGAAACACACGCAGCTCCCTGACCAGCGCACTGTGGTCCGCATCCGGATCGCGCAAGGCCTGATAGACATCGCCCTGCCGCCGCCAGCCGGGCAACCAGAGCGATTGATTGATCGCAAACAGGAAGGCCGCTTCATCGCCGAGGTGAGCCAGTAGTGGCAAGAAAACGAACTGGCTGGTCACGACGCCGCCTCTCATCGCGGCATACAGATGCGCCTTGGCCTGCTCGACCTCACCGACGGCGTACAGCGTCATGTATTCGTTCTGCGCGCACGGCGCGAATTGGGGGTCAGCCGCCCGGCAACGCCGAAGGGTGGCCAGCGCCTGATCGAGTCGGCCGACCGTCGCCCAGGCCAGGCTCAACCAGTTCAGGGCGTTTGCGCTGTTCGGATCGATCGCCAGCGATTGCTCGAGCTCGGCGATGATCGCCACGAAATCCTGCTTGCCGCGCAAATTGGTCGCTGCGTCCAGGCGGATGTTTGCGCGCACCGCCATGGCCAGCGCGCTGGCCGGCTTCAGCGCCAGTGCGCGCTGCGCGTACTCGAGGCCGCGTTGAACCAGTTCATCGGGCGAAACACCGGTGTCGTGGTACTCGTCGGTCAGCGCGACCACCGCCGCCCGCAGTTCCCAGGCCTGCGCAAACTGCGGGTCCAGATCCAGCGCCTGGGCCAGCAATCGCTCGGCCTGATCCAGCGAACGCCGGGCCTGGAACAGGGCGCGTGCGCGCAGGTACAGATCGTAGGCGGTCAGATCCGCGGTCGGTTGGCTTTTGGCGACATCAGCGACGCCGTCGATCTGCAGCGACTGCACCAGCGCGCGCACGATCGCATCGGCAATCTCGTCCTGAATCGCGAACAGGTTTTCCGCGGTCAGCGGCCGGTCGAAGGTCTGCGACCACAGATGCCGATCGACCCTGGCGTCGATCAATTGCGCGGTGATGCGGATGGTGTCGCCGGAGCGGCGTACGCTGCCTTCGAGCACATGCCTCACGAAGAGCTTTTCCGCAATTGCCGGAATGCCCAGGCTCTCCTGCCCCTTGAACCCGAACGAAGAGGTTCTGGATGCCACCTGCAGGCCTTGCGTACGCGCCAGCACGTTGAGGATTTCCTCGGCGATGCCGTCGGAGAAATACCCCTGGTCGCCCGCCTGTGAAAGATCGGCGAAGGGCAACACGGCAATGCTCGCCTGATCCGGCTGATCGGCAGGCGCAGGCGGCGACGGCGTTGCCAGCGGCACGGCAGATGGCGCTGCGGTCGAATCCGGCGGCGCGTTGGGCCGCAACACGACCAGGGCGGCCACCGCAAGCAGCAGCGCGATGACGGCAAAGTCGAGCTTGCGTGCCGTGTGATTCGCAATGCTCTGCGAACGGTCGATCTCGGTTTCGCGCTTGAGGCCATCCGGAGTCAGCTCGAACACCCAGCTGAACACCATGGCCGGCAGGAAGCCCAGCGCCAGCAGCACCACCAGCGCCTGCAGCACCCAGTCCGGCGTGTGGAAGATCGGCAGCAGGGTCTCGGCAATCTGGATCAGCAGCCACGCCCCGACCAGGTACAACCCGGCCATGCGGATGACGTTGCGGCGCTTCAGTTCGGCGAGCAGGCGCAAGGGCGGGAATCTCGATCGGCGCCGAGGCGGATGCGCGGATGTTACCTTTTCGAGGCGGGAGGGAAGGCCCGGACCGAGCCCGCATTTCTCCGGCATGCGGAGACCTTTGAACGGATCGTCCGCGATGGGGTGCTCACCGCAGCCGGGATGCCGGCGTTTGCCGACTTGACGGATCGGGAGCTGGAGTCGTTGCGGCACGATGTGCGAAGGTAGGCGGAGGCGGGATTGGGGCAGGAGCGCCAGGCTGCCTTGCCAGATGATTGAACGCATTGGTCAACTCGGGGGAGATCGATGAATCCATTGCGCTTTTCGGCCACTCGACGGGATCTGCTGACACTGTTCGGCGCGGGCATGCTGGCGTCGCTGCAGACCGGTTGCTCATCGGTCGCCGTGCCGTCAGTCGAGGAGCATGCAGACCTCGGCGCACTGCATTACCTGAGTCTGGCGGCAGTGGCGCGCTTGATCGAGACGAAGCAGATCTCGCCGGTTGAGCTTACCCAGCTGATGCTTGCCCGGATCCGCGCTCTGGACGGAAGGTTGCACAGCTATGCAACGGTGATGGCGGATAGCGCCCTGGCTGCCGCGCGTGTCGCAGAGCGCGAGATACAGTCCGGCAACTACCGCGGCCCCCTCCACGGTGTCCCGATCGCAGTCAAGGACCTCTGCTACACGAACGGGGTGCGGACGATGGGCGGAATGAAGGTGCGGCGCGATTTCGTCCCCGATTTCGACGCCACCGTGGTGGCGAAGCTGGAAGCAGCCGGGGCTGTGCTGCTCGGAAAGCTGAACCTCACCGAGGGCGCGATGGTGGGTTATCACCGCGACTTCCCCATTCCGGTCAATCCGTGGGGTGAAGATTACTGGGCCGGCGTCTCCTCCAGCGGCTCGGGTGTGGCCACGGCGGCCGGACTTTGCTATGCGTCGCTTGGAACCGATACTGGCGGTTCGATCCGCTTTCCGGCGACGGCCAACGGGCTGGTGGGACTCAAGCCGAGCTATGGCCGGGTCAGCCGCCACGGCGTCCTGCCGCTGGCGGAGTCGCTCGATCACGTGGGCCCGATGACGCGCAGCGTGAGGGACGCGGCGATCGTTTTCGAGGCGATTGCAGGACACGATCCCAATGACCGTACGTCGCTGCAAGCGCCGGTGCCGAACATGCTCGCCGGACTGGGTCGGGGCGTCGCGGGGCTGCGGATCGGCTTCGACCGCGCCTACGCGCTGGACGGCGTGGACCCTGGACTGGCCGCGGCCATCGAGCTTGCCGTGGCAGAACTGCAGCGGCTCGGGGCGCAGATCGTCGACGTGCAGTTCCCCGACGTGTCGGAAGTGCATGCAGCCTGGTTCACGGTCTGCACGGCAGAGGCGGCCGCGGCACATCGTGAAACTTTTCCATCACGCGCAGACGAATACGGGTCCTATTTCCGGGAGTTCCTCGAGTTTGGCTCCAAAGTCAGTGAGGCGGACCTCGCCAACGCCCGTCAGGTCGGAAAGGCCATCGGCGAGGAATTCCTGGCGGTCCTGTCCACGGTCGATGCGGTCCTGAGCCCATCCGGGGGTATGCCTTTCAAGATTCCCCCGGGCTTGCAGTACGGGTCGATGACGGAATGGAATCAAGCCCTCAGGCAAATATTGAAGACGCTGGGTATCGAGAAGCCCCTGACGTCGTTCACCTTTCCCCACAGCTTTGCCGGCGCGCCGACGCTGACGTTACCGTGCGGCGTCACCCGCGACGGCTTGCCCTACTCCATGCAACTCGCCGGCAGTCCCTTGAGCGAAGCGATGCTGTGCCGGATCGGCCACGCCTACGAGGAGGCAACACCATGGAACGAAAGGCATCCTGATGTTTGACAGCCGCTCTCGTAGCCCGGTGTACGCGGCTTCATCGCGTTCACCGGGTGCTTGCCGCAAGCTCCCGCTGCTGAACCGCTGCGCGGCGGCGCAGTTCGGCAAACAGGTTCATGGCGCGGACTCGCCTTCGGCAGTCGCCTTGAGTTCCGCCGCCAGGCCGCGGACTGCTCGCAGGGTACGCAGGTGGTAGCCATTGAACGACCAGAAGTTCTTCATCGCCGCCAATAGTCCCGGGTGATCTCGGGCAACATCGGCCGCCGCTGCGACGGTCATCGGGTCGATCCAGGCGACACCGGCCTGCTGCAGCGCTCGCGTGAGTTCGTCGCGATAAATGGTCAGCCTCGATTCGATCCGCTGCAGATTGCGAACGGCGGCGTCGTACTCCTGCATTCCGCGCGTCAGTTCCTGGTTGCGGACCAGCCGAATACCGCCGGTGCTGACCAGGGTGCTGTAGGTGCGGTCGGAACTGTCGAAGGTCACCAGCAAGGACATCGCCATGATGATCGACTGCGATGGCGTCGGTTCGCAATCCGCTACGGTCTCGATGGGCACATCGCCTTCGGGCATCGTTCAGAGGGTCCCTGGGTAGCCGAGATAAAGCGTCTCGTTCGAGCGATCCTCCCGCGACGCATTCCAGTCGGAGACCTGGATGCCGATGAACACGCCGATTACGACGATGACGAAATCAACGCCGACGGCGAACCAGTTCTGGTCCTTCACGGGTGCGCTGATGCGGCGCAGGATCATCGCGCCTGCCCCGAGCAATCCAGATGATCGCCGCGGGCGTCGTCGACGCGGCGGCAGCCGGGCGGGTAGCCGCGCTGCTCCCAGAGTTCGATCAGGCCGTAGTGCTCGGCGATCGGGATGAAGCGCGGGTCTTCGCGCAGGGCCCGGGTCGAGGGCAACCAGAAGCTGCGCAGCATCCATCGGTGCGGGAATCGTTCCGGCGTGAACCAGTCGAGCAGCGGGTTGAAGCGGTCCATCGCGGCCAGCGTCTCGGGCGGCACACGCCATGCCTCCGGCGGCGTCTCATGCAGGGTCAGCCAGGCGTCGGTTTGCGCAGGATCACGCACGGCCGCGATAAAGGCTTCGCGCTGCGCGTTCGTGGTTCCGGGTGGAAACAGGGAGCTGGCGAGGTCGCCCTGGATCAGGTTCGCCGCTCCCGTCCGGTCTCCGCTGGCCGCCATTTCGATCATCTGAATGACCAGCCCGCGCGACCATCCCCCGTTGGCGCCCAGGCGCGCGCGCTCGGCGCCGCGCTCGAACTGTCCGGCGCAGAAGTACGCAAAGGCGAGCGATCCTTGATTGATACCGACCAGGGGCTCCATGTGCACCGCGCGCTCCAGTACCGGGATCGCTTCCTCGGCATAGCCGGACTGAGCCAGGGTCTGACCCAGCCACATCAACGGAGTCGAATCAAGGCGACTGAGCCGGCTGGCCTGTTCGAACAGATCGAGAGCAGCGACGAGGCTTCCTTCACCCGACTCGATCTGGCCGCGCACCGCCAATACCATCGCATCATTCGGCCGCAGCGCCTGTGCGCGAGTTACCGCTGCGCGCGCCGCCGCAAAGGTGTGCGCGTGCGGGAGTGCGTCGGAGTAGCCGCTGAACACCACATTGGTGGCAGCGAGGTAGATCCAGGCATCGGCGAACTGCGGGTCCTTTTCCACCGCAAACTCGAGATCGGCGATCGCCTCGACGAGTTCCGCGCGTTGGTGGAAGCGCGCACGGCCGCGCAGGAAGCGCTCGTAGGCGGCCAGGTCGGCAGTCGGTGCGGCGACCTCAAGCCCCGTTGCGCCCAGCAGCCCGCCCAGCTCGCCGGCAATCGCCTCGGCGATCTCCTGCTGGACGGCGAAAATGTCGGTGAGTTCGCGGTCGTAAGTCTGCGACCACCGATGGCCATCGTCGCCGGCATGGATCAACTGCGCGGTGATGCGCACGCGCTGACCCTGCTTGCGCACCGAGCCTTCCAGCACATGCTGCACACCGAGCAGGCGGGCGATTTCTGGAATCGGCGTGTCCTTGCCCTTGAAGGTGAACGACGACGTGCGCGAGGCGACCTTCAAGCCATCGATGCGCGCCAGCACATTCAGCAATTCCTCGGAGATGCCGTCGGCGAAGTAGGCGTTGTCGGCATCCGGGCTCATGTTGAGGAAAGGCAGCACGGCGATCGACGGCCCGGCCCTTGTGGGGTCGATGCCGGGGTCAGAGTCGAGGCCGGGGTCAGAGTCGACTTTGGAACCCGCCGACGATGCTGATGGCGAGGAAACCTTGACCAAAGTCGACTCTGACCCCGCTTCTTCCGGCCAGAAGCGATCCGCGGCGACGACCAGGATCACGGTGGCGAGTCCCGCCAGGATCAGCCGGTCCATCCGCTGTGCGGTGCGCGGCGCGATCGATCGCGAAGGATCGACCTCGGCATCGCGCTTCAAGCCCTCCGGCGTCAGCTCATAGATCCACGAGAACACCAGCGCCGGCAGCAGTCCGATGGCGAGCAGCACCACCAGCGCCTGCAGCACCCAATCGGGCGTGTGGAATATCGGCAGCAGGGTCTCGGCAATCTGGATCAGCAACCATGCCCCGACCAGATACAACCCGCCCATGCGGATGACATTGCGGCGCTTGAGTTCGGCGAGGAAGCGGCTCACGTCAGTTCCACCAGTTCGACGTCGGTCTTGCTGAAGTCGGCATCCAGCGTCAATAGCGCCATGCCGCGTGATTTTGCCAGCGCGTAGGCAAAGCAGTCGCCCAGATTGATCGGATATCGCAAACGCGCTTGCGCGGCGTCACTCGCCATGGCCCGATCTACCGGAACTATTTCCAGCGCGAACTCCGCCAAAGCCAGCTCCAATCTCTTCGCCGCCGCCGGAGCGCGATCCAGTACCCGGATCAAACACTCGGTGTAGTTCACGGCGCTCATCATCGGCTGCTCTGCCGCGGACAGGATTCGCGCCACGCGTTCCGCCGGCGGCTCGGCAAACAGCACCGCCAACAGCGCGGAGCTGTCAACCACCACTCGGCTTGTCCTTTTCCCACAGGGCGTCGTCGCTGGCGAACCGACCGGGCTGCGCAGGCTCGACAATACCGATGAGCGCCGAAAAATCGCGGCGACGTTGACTCATCTGCGCGGCTTTGGCCTGTGCGGCCACCGCCATGCGAATGGCTTCCGATTTGCTCGGGATGTCCCTGAGACGCATCAGCAGGCCAAGCTGCTGTTCGAACTCGGGCGTGGTATGCAGGTTGATCTGGGCCATCACGCGTCCATTCTGTATCCTGTACAGAATTTAGCATGGGCGCTTGCGCGTGCGCCATCCGCAAACGGGGGGCAGCGACAAGTTCTCGCCGTGAGTTCCGGATACTAGCCCGCATTTCTTACACCGGTCGCGGATGATCGCGAAGGGCTTTGCGCCGAGCGCAAGGCGCGACGACG
>JAIMJQ010000092.1:12346-12494 GCA_020693165.1 Xanthomonas sp.
CACACGAACCATGAACCTCGTCATGGAGAGGAGCGTAGCGACGAAGCAATCCAGCGACGGTTGCCTTGACGCCGTCAAGTCGCTGGATTGCCGCGGCATGCGCCCGATATCGAGGGAAGATCAAGCCTTCTCGCCGCGCATGCCTCGC
>JAIMJQ010000093.1 GCA_020693165.1 Xanthomonas sp.
AGCGCATGGTCGATCAGTTGCTGCGTGCTGATGCCATCGCCGGCCAGCATGTTGGCCTTGGTCGCGGCGATCTGGATGATTCCGTGCATGAAGCCCCACAGGGTTACGGCGGTCAGGTAGGGATTGCCGAGATCGGCGCGGATCGAGCCGTCCTGCATGCCGAGCGTGATGCACTCGACCATGATCGCGTGCACGCGCTCGCCGGCGACCATGCACGCGGCCTCGTTGCTGTCGCCCTCGACATGCGTCGGCGAGTGCGCCTCGAAGCGCGCCAGTGCCTGGAAGTAGTGCGGTACTTCCTGCGAGAACGCGACATACGAACGACCCAGCGCCTCGACCTGGTCGCGGCCGCGGGCGTGGCGCGCGGCGGCCTGCTCGAAGCGATCGCCGAGCAGCAGCAGCGAGCGTTCGCAGATGGCGCAGTGGAGGTCGAACTTGTCCTTGAAGTAGACATACACCAACGCCCGCGACAGCCGCGCCTTGCGGGCGACCTGGTCGATCGTCAGTTCGTCCCAGCCGGTATCGGCATAGACTTCCTCGGCCGCGTCCACAATCTGCTTGCGGCGCGCTTCCTTTTCTTCCAGTCGTCGTTCGGCGATGTAGTTCATGGGGAGGACGATAGGCCAGTAGTTGACACAGTGTCAATAGGTGACTATGCGCCTAGTGCTTGGTGTTGGTTGTTGGTGTCGGTGAAGGCGGAGCCCAAGTGCGGGGTTTCGTTGCTCTTGCCGATGTTGGGCGAGGCCAAAGCTGCTCTAACCAACACTGACACCAACAACCAACACCAGCTCTTCCAACACCGACACCAGCAACCAGCACCAGGTGCTTGCGCCAGCGACTGCCACCCCCAAGACTCTCGGCATTCCCTCCGGAGACACCCCCATGAAACTCGGAACCCTCAAGCGCGGTGGCCGCGATGGCACGCTGGTCGTGGTTTCACGCGATCTCAAGCGTGCGGTCGAGGTGCGGCCGATTGCGGCGACGCTGCAACAGGCGCTGGACGGCTGGTCGGATATCGCGCCGCGGCTGAATGCGGTGGCTGAGGCGCTGGAGTCCGGGACTGCACACGGCGTCTTCGAACTCGACATCGACGACCTTGCTGCGCCGCTGCCGCGCGCCTACGAGTTCGTCGATGGCAGCGCCTATCTGCCGCACGTCGAGCGCGTCCGCCGCGCGCGCAATGCCGAAGTGCCGCAGAGCTTCTACGCCGATCCGCTGATGTACCAGGCCACCAGCGCACAGTTCCTCGGCCCGCGCGATCCGGTGCAGGTGGTCAGCGAGGACTACGGCATCGATCTCGAAGCCGAAGTCGTGGTGGTCACCGACGACGTGCCGATGGCGGTGTCGCCGGAACAGGCCGCCGCGCACATCCAGCTGATCGGCCTGGTCAACGATGTCAGCTTGCGCAACCTGATTCCGGGCGAACTGGCCAAGGGCTTCGGTTTCCTGCAGAGCAAGCCGCGCTCGGCGCTGTCGCCGGTGCTGGTCACGCCGGATGAGCTGGACGGTTACTGGGAAGACTCGACCTTGCACCGCAAGCTGGTCAGCCACATCGACGGCGTGCTGTTTGGTCAGCCCGATGCCGGCACCGACATGCAGTTCAACTTCGCGCAACTGGTCGCGCACGCCGCAAAGACGCGCAACCTCACCGCCGGCACCATCGTCGGCTCCGGCACCGTCGCCAACCAGGACGAGGGCGTCGGCGCCTCGTGCCTCGCCGAAAAACGCATGCTCGAAGTGATCCGCGACGGCAAGCCGACCACGCCGTTCCTGCGCTACGGCCAGCGTGTGCGCATCGAGATGCTCGACGACGCCGGAGCCAGCCTGTTCGGGGCGATCGAGCAGGAGATCGTGGCGTACGCGCGCTGAAGGGACGGTAGACGGTAGGTCACGTAGGCCCTCGGGGCCAACGTGACTACTTCTTCAACAAATCCCGGATCTCGCGCAGCAAGGCGACATCTTCAGGGGTCGGCGGCGGTGCGGCAGGCGCCTCCGCGGCCTTCTTCTTGATCCGGTTCATCGCCTTGATGACCATGAACAGGGCCCAGGCGACGATCAGGAACTGAATCGTTGCATTGATGAACTCGCCGTAGCCGATCGCCACTTCGGGCGTGATCACCTTGTCCGCCTCCATCACCGCGGACTGCAATACCAGCTTCTTGTCAGCGAAATCGATGCCACCCATTGCCAGCCCGATCGGCGGCATCAGTACCTTGTCGACCAGTGCGCCGACGATCTTGCCGAAGGCGCCGCCGATGATCACGCCGACCGCCAGGTCGACCACGTTGCCGCGCATTGCGAAATCCCGAAACTCGCTGATGAAGCTCATTGGCGCCTCCTGCGTGTGGCCAGTGGGTTCACGGTGCGCCCAGACTCTAGCAGCCTGTCGGACTTGAAAGAAATCGGCTGCAAATCCGACATGCGCCTGGCGAAGGCTCGAGTTTCCGCCGTTGCCGGAGTCGGCAGACTGGCTTCTGGCAAGGGTCATCGGTGGGTGCCTGCAGCGGCGTTCCCAAGGTCCCATGCCCAAGCGCCGATGAATCCTGCTAGCTTGCCGGGACATGGAAAACCGCGTGCCCTTGATCGTCGAACCCACCCCTCTGCGCATCCTCGGATGGCGCGAATGGCTGGCCTTGCCTGAGCTCGGCGTTGCCGCAATCAAGGCGAAAGTCGACTCCGGCGCGCGCTCGTCGGCGCTGCACGTCGTCCACCAGGAGCGCTTCACCCGCCATGGTCGGCCATGGGTGCGCCTGGCAGTCGAATCGGACGGCCCCGGATCGATCTGCGCCCAGGCCGACGCGGAGATAGTCGACGAGCGTAACGTCACCGACTCCGGTGGCCATACCACCCGGCGACCATTCATTCGCACGCTGGTGTGCCTTGGCGGCGAGTGCTGGCCGATCGAGGTCAACCTGGCGGACCGCCGCCAGATGCTGTTTCCCATGCTGCTGGGTCGGACGGCGATGCTCGGTCGCCTGCTGGTCGACCCGGCGCGCTCCTACGTCCACGGCGGTTGCAACGAATCTGCCCGATCCAGATGAGGTCTCCCGGATGAAGCTCGCGATCCTGTCGCGCAACCGCAAGCTGTACTCGACCCGGCGCCTGGTCGAAGCCGCGCATTCGCGCGGGCACACGGTGCGTGTGGTCGATCCATTGCGCTGCTACATGCGCATCAGTCCGGGACTCGCCGAGATCCATTACAAGGGCAAGGTGCTGGAGGGCTTCGACGCCATCATCCCGCGTATCGGGGCCTCGATTACCTTTTACGGCACCGCCGTGGTGCGCCAGTTCGAATCGATGGGTGTGTACACCGTCAATGGTTCCGATGGCATCGGCCGTGCGCGCGACAAGCTGCGTTCGATGCAACTGCTGTCGCAGCAGGGCATCGGCCTGCCGACGACCGTGTGCGCCGACAGCCCGGACGACACCGATGATCTGGTGGCGATGCTGGGCGAGCCGCCGCACATCCTGAAGCTGGTCGAGGGCACGCAGGGTCAGGGCGTGGTGCTCACCGAGACCCTGTCGGCGTCGATCAGCCTGGCCGAGGCCTTCCGCGGCGTGCGCGCACATTTCCTGATGCAGGAGTTCATCCGCGAGGCGAAGGGCTCGGACGTGCGCTGCTTCGTCGTCGGCGGCAAAGTGATCGCGACGATGATGCGCCAGGCCCGCGAGGGCGAGTTCCGTTCCAACCTGCACCGCGGCGGCAGCGGCTCGCGGGTGAAGTTGACGCGCGAGGAGAACAGTACGGCGGTGCGCGCGGCGGCGACCATGGGCCTCGGTGTCGCTGGCGTCGACCTGCTGCGCTCCGAGCGCGGTCCGCTGGTGCTCGAGGTCAATTCCTCGCCGGGCCTCGAAGGCATCGAAACCGTGTCCGGCATTGACGTCGCCGGCATCATCATCGACTACATCGAGCGTTGCAGCCGACGCCGCGATCGCTGACGCGACCCAGCGCGCCCATGTCCATCGAAATCCTGGCAAGCACCGGGCACTGGCTCGCCGTCAACAAGCCAGCCGGCCTGTCGGTCTACGAGTCTTCCTACACCGGACCGCGCGAGGAAACCCTGCTCGGCCTGCTCCGTGTGCAGCTCGGCGTCGACCGCCTGCACGCGATCCACCGCCTCGATCACGCCACCAGCGGCGTGCTGCTGCTGGCGCTCGATGCGCGCACCGCGGCGATGCTCTCGGGTCAGTTCGAATCGCGCGCTGTCGCCAAACGCTACGTTGCGATCGTGCGCGGCGAGCCGGCGGATGCGTTCGAGGTCGATCATCCGCTCAGTGGATCCGACGGTCGCGGTGCCGGCAAGCCGGCATTGACGCGCTTTCGCACCATCGCCCGCGTGCGCCTGCCGATCCCGCTCGCGCGCCATCCCGAGGCCCGCTACGCCTGGGTCGAGGCCTGTCCGGAGACCGGCCGCTACCACCAGATCCGGCGCCATCTGAAACACGCCGCGCATCCGATCGTCGGCGACGTCAAATACGGCAAGGGCGAGCACAACCGTGTGTTTCGTCAGCACTATGGCGTGCACCGGTTGCTGCTGCACGCCCGCGGCCTGGCGTTCACCGATCCGCTCGATGGATCGCCGGTCGCTGTCGAGGCACCGTTCGATGCCGCCTTCGGCAAGGCGCTGGCGGTGTTCGCAGGCGTATCTTCGCGCTTCCCGCCTTGGAGCTGACCATGACCCTGTTGTTCGCTGGCCTGTTGATCTTCCTCGGCGTGCACTCGGTGGCGATCGTTGCCCCCGGCTGGCGCGAGCGCATGGTCGCCAAGCTCGGCGCGAACGGCTGGAAGGCCGTCTATGCGCTGCTGTCGATTGCCGGCTTCGCGCTGATCGTGACCGGTTATGGCGCCGCGCGCCAGATGCCAGAGCTGGTCTACAGCCCGCCGGGTTGGACCCGGCATCTGGCGGCGCTGCTGCTGCTGCCGGTGTTCCCGTTGCTGTTGGCCACCTATTTTCCCGGTGCGATCAAGCGCGCGCTCGGGCATCCGATGCTGATCGCCACCGTGCTCTGGGCCAGCGCCCACCTGTTGACGACCACCACGCGCGCCGACCTGTTGCTGTTCGGCAGCTTCCTCGGCTGGGCGCTGGCCGACTGGGCCTCGGCGCGCCAGCGGCCACAACGCAAGCTGCCGGGCGCACCGGCGTGGCGCTTCAACGACGCCATCGCCGTGGTCGGCGGCATCGGCCTGTACCTCGGCATGGCCATGTGGGCCCATCTGCGACTGATCGGCATCGCGCCGTTCGGGTGAAGCGCCTGTTTGGTCCGCAAAGGACGCAAAGAAGGGCGAAAGGTCAAAGGGTTCCTGTTGCGTCCGCAGCGTGAGGTGGAAGCCAGGGTCCTCAAGCGTTTGTCCGTTGAAATGCTTACCTTTGCGTGCTTTGCGTTCTTTGCGGACAAATGCTCGTAGTCTTTCCGCAGGTCCCACGCACATTTCGACCATGACCACGCTCTATCTGATCGACGGTTCCAGTTTCCTCTACCGCGCCTTTCATGCGCTGCCGCCGCTGACCAATGCCGCAGGCGAGCCGACCGGCGCGTTGTTCGGCGTGGTCAACATGCTGCGCAAGGTGATGAAGGAGGACCGGCCCGAGCACCTGGCTTTCGTCTTCGATGCGCCGGGCAAGACTTTTCGCGACGATCTTTTCGCCGACTACAAGGCCAACCGGCCGCCGATGCCGGAGGACCTGCGCGGGCAGGTCGGGCCGCTGCTGAAGATCGTCGAGGCAATGGGCGTGCCGATCCTGCGCGAGCCGGGCGTGGAGGCTGACGACGTCATCGGCACGCTGGCGCGCCAGGGTCGCACGGCGGGGATGGACGTGGTGATTTCGACCAGCGACAAGGACCTGACGCAACTGGTCGAGCCGGGCATCGTCTGGCTGAATACGATGACCGGCGAGCGTCTCGATCGCGCCGGCGTGGAGGTCAAGTTCGGCGTGCCGCCCGAGCGCATCATCGACTACCTCGCCTTGATGGGCGACAGTGTCGATAACGTGCCCGGCGTCGACAAATGCGGCCCGAAGACCGCCGCCAAGTGGCTGGCGCAGTTCGGCTCGCTCGAAGACGTCATCGCCCGCGCCGGTGAGGTCGGCGGCAAGGTCGGCGAGAACCTGCGCGCGGCGCTGCCACGACTGCCGCTGAATCGCCAACTGGTCACGGTGAAGACCGATTGCGCGCTGCCTGTTGGCCCCGCCGACCTCGCGCTGAACGCGCCCGATGTCGACCATCTGCGCGGCCTGTACGCACGCTACGGCTTCAAGCAGGCGCTGGCGGAACTTGGTGGCCCAGCGCCCGAGGCGTCCGCCGCATCGGCCAGCACCACCCCGACGCAACCCGATGCCGACCACCCGCCGGCCATCGAAAAGCACTACGAACTCGTCACCACTCAAGCGGCTCTTGATCGTTGGCTTTCACTATTGGCGAAGGCGCCAGCCTTCGCCTTTGATACCGAAACCACCAGCATCGACGCGCAGCGCGCCGAACTGGTCGGCGTGTCGTTCGCAGCCGAGCCCGGCCACGCCGCCTACGTCCCGGTCGGCCATGACTATCCCGGTACGCCGCCGCAGCTGCCATTGGCCGACGTGCTGGCGGCGCTGAAGCCGCTGCTCCAGGATCCGGCGCGGCCGAAGATCGCCCAGCACGGCAAGTACGACCTCAACGTGCTGACGCGCTACGGCATCGACATCGCCGGATTCGCCTACGACAGCATGCTCGAATCCTATGTGCTGAATTCCACCGCGACGCTGCACAACATGGATGCGCTGGCGAAGAAGTACCTCGGCGTCGACACCATCCGGTTCAGCGATGTCGCCGGCAAAGGCGCCAAGCAGATCGGCTTCTCGCAAGTCGGGCTCGACGAGGCTTGTGCCTACGCTGCCGAGGATGCCGACATCACGCTGCGCCTGCACCGCACGCTATGGCCGAAACTGTGTGCCGAGCCCAGCCTGCAGCGCGTGTTCAGCGAGATCGAGATGCCGCTGGCGCCGGTGCTGGCGCGGATGGAGCGCGCCGGCGTGCTCATCGATGCCGCGCGCCTGCGCGCGCAGAGCGGCGAGCTCGGCCACGCCATGCTGAAGTTGCAGCAGGAGGCGCATGCGCTCGCCGGCCGTCCATTCAGCCTCGACTCGCCGAAGCAGCTGGCGCAGATCCTGTTCGACGAGCGCGGGCTGCCGATCAAGCAGCGCACGCCGGGCGGCCAGCCGTCGACCAACGAGGACGCGCTGGAAGAACTCGCCGAGCTCGACGAACTGCCGCGCAAGATCCTCGACTACCGCTCGCTGGCCAAGCTCAAGGGCACCTATACCGACAAGCTGCCGGAACTGATCAACCCGGCGACTGGACGCGTGCATACCAGCTTCCACCAGGCGGTGGCGGCAACCGGCCGATTGTCGTCGTCCGATCCCAACCTGCAGAACATCCCGATCCGCACGCCCGAGGGCCGACGCATCCGCCAGGCGTTCACGGCGCCGCCGGGCTGGCTGGTGCTGGCGGCCGATTACTCGCAGATCGAGCTGCGCATCATGGCGCACCTGTCCGCCGATGCCGGCCTGATGCGCGCCTTCCAGCAGGGCCAGGACATCCATCGCGCCACCGCGGCCGAGGTCTTCGGCAAGACACCCGAGGAAGTCAGCAGCAACGAGCGCCGCGCCGCCAAGGCGATCAACTTCGGCCTGATCTATGGCATGAGCGCCTTCGGCCTGGGCAAGCAGCTCGGCATCGGTCGCGGCCAGGCGCAGGACTATGTCGACCTCTATTTCTCGCGTTATCCGGGCGTGCGCGAATACATGGAATCGACTCGCCAGAGGGCGCGCGAGGACGGATTCGTGGAAACCGTGTTCGGTCGCCGCCTGTACTTGCCGGAGATCCGTGGCAAGAGCTTCGCCGCGCGCCAGGGCGCCGAGCGCGCCGCCATCAATGCGCCGATGCAGGGCACTGCGGCGGATATCATCAAGCGCGCGATGATCGAGATGGACCGCTGGCTGGCGCCGCACGCCGATGAGATCCGCATGTTGCTGCAGGTGCACGACGAACTGGTGTTCGAGATCCGCGAAGACCGCCTCGCCCATTATCGTGACGGCATTGCCGAGCGCATGTCGGCCGCTGCCGAGCTTGCCGTGCCGCTGGTGGTGGATGTCGGGATCGGGGCGAATTGGGATGAGGCGCATTGAGAAGATCTTGGAAAAGGGAAAAAGAAAAGGGAAAAGCAGCCACGCTGCAAGCCGTCTTGCGTCGCTCCACCGTTGCAAGAGCGCTGCACTTCACTGCCGCGACGGGCCGCTCTCCGCGCTTCCCTTTCGCTTTTTCCTTTTCCCCTTTTCCTCCCTCCCAGCGCCGACCGGCTATCCTGCGCTGAACAGCCTCAGCGGAGCCCACCCATGCATCGACGCCAATTCGTCAAAGCCGGCGCTGTCGCCGCCGCGGCCGGCGCACTCGCTGCCTGCGGCGGCGGGACGGCGCCGACTGCCGCAAGCGGCGGCGCGGTCGCCCCGGCAACCAGGTTGACCTGGAAGATGGTGACCTCGTGGCCGACCAACTTTCCCGGCCTCGGTGCCGGCGCCGCGCGTCTGGCCGAGCTGATCGGGCGCCTGAGCGGCGGTCGCCTGACGGTCAAGGTCTACGGCGGCGGCGAACTGGTTCCCGCCTTCGAGGTGTTCGACGCGGTATCGCAGGGCACCGCGGAGATGGGCCACAGTGGTGCCTACTACTGGAAGGGCAAGGCCGAGGCGGTGCAGTTCTTCTCGGCGGTGCCGTTCGGCATGAACGTGCAGGAGATGAACGGCTGGCTCTATCACGGTGGCGGCCTCGAACTGTGGCGCGAGCTGTATGCGCGCTTCGACCTGGTGCCGTTCCCCGCCGGCAACACCGGCGTGCAACTGGCGGGCTGGTTCCGCAAGGAGATCAACAGCGTCGGGGATCTGAAGGGTCTGAAGATGCGCATACCGGGCCTCGGCGGCGAGGTGCTGGCGCGCCTTGGCGGCGCGCCGGTGAACATCCCCGGCGCCGAGCTGTACACGGCGATGCAGACGGGCGCGATCGACGCCACCGAGTGGGTTGGGCCCTACAACGATCTCGCCTTCGGCCTCAACAAGGTCGCGCAGCATGCCTACTATCCGGGCTGGCAGGAACCCGGGCCCACGCTCGAATGCATGGTCAACAAGACCGCTTTCGACGCGCTGCCGGACGATCTCAAGGCGATCATCGAAACCGCCTGCCAGGCGGTGAACCTCGACATGCTGTCGGACTACACGGCACAGAATTACCGGGCGATGGAAACGCTGGTCAAGGAACATGGCGTCGAGTTCAAGCGCCTGCCCGACGACGTGCTGAGAGCGCTGCGCGAGACCAGCGAGCAGGTGATCGCCGAGATCGCAGCGAAGGATCCGTTCACCACGCGGGTCTACGAGTCTTACCAGGCCTTCAAGCAGGGTGCCCGGCGCTGGCACCAGATCTCCGAAGTTGCCTTCTACGAGGCCAGCGCCTGACGGCGAGAAGCAACTCACGCGGAGCCGCGGAGAAAGGCAGAGGCCTTCAGGTGGGGCTCCTGCCCGCCCTGCTTCCCTCCGCGTCGCCGCGCCTCCGCGTGAAGCATTCGGCTGTTTGCCAGGCGTAGCGGTTGATTGCGCGTCCGCGCGCCCCAAGTTGTCTTCAATCCCTTGGCGAGCGAGTTGTCATGTCCCACGACCTGCTGATCATCTGCCCCAGTTGCCAGAGCAAGAACCGCGTTCCGGTCGAAAAGCTGGAGGCGCGTCCGGCCTGCGGTCGCTGCAAGGCGCCGTTGTTCCAGGGCCACCCGGTCGAACTCGACAGCGCGGGTTTCCAGCGCATGGTCGAGAATTCGGATCAGCCGGTGCTGGTCGATTTCTGGGCACCCTGGTGTGGTCCGTGCGTGCAGATGGCGCCGCAATTGGCCGCCGCGACGACGCGACTGGAGCCGCAGATCCGGGTGGTCAAAGTCGACATTCAGGCGCACCAGGATGTCGGTGCAGCGCATCGGGTGCAGAGCATCCCGACACTGGCGCTGTTCCATGGCGGCCGCGAAATCGCGCGCCGACAGGGCGCGGTCGGTGCGATGGAGATCGTGAAGTTCGTGGCGGAGGCGGTGGGCTGAGAGCGGGTTGTTGGTTGTTGCAGCAACAGCAGCGCGCGCGTCGAGTCATCAGAAGCAAATGCGGGTCTGGGGACTGGGGGCTGGGGCGCGACCATCGAAAACTGAGGCTACCTGAGCGTTGATCTGCAGGGCCACGGACACCGACGGTCGATCGGGTGCGCGCCCCAGCCCCCAGTCCCCAGCCCCGCACTTTCTGGTTCGCTTGCTGCCGACAATCAACAACCGCCCCTCACATCGCGCACGCCGTCGCCAGCGTTACCGTGCGTGCGGCCTCGAGCGCGGCCGGGCCGGGTTCGTCGCGGCGGGCGTCGATCGGGAAGTCGATCCGCGCGACGTAGTTGTCGCCGTCGGCATCGCGGATATTCGACAATCCCTCGAAGCGCATCAGGATGCGGCTGTCGGCGTCATAAGCGACATCGATGCCGGAAACGATCAGGCCGATGAGGCCGCCGAGCGCCAGGCGGAAAACGCGCACGGGACGATCGCCGATGCGCTCTTCGCCAATCTGGCGGACCTTGAAGGCGAGGTAACCGAGGCGGCTCGGCACCAGAAAATGAAAGCGCAGAGTTTCGCCGGCGATCAGTTTTTCCCAGTTGTCGCGCACGAAGCTGTCGAAGCCGGCGTCGCCGACCAGATCAGGAGGTACCTCGCGCAGCGTCTCGCGCTCGATGTCCGTGTTGCCGGCCTCCTGGACGAAAACCTGCACCGACTTGCCGTCGGCATCGACGCCCTCGCGGTAACCGAGGCGGGCGTCGGTCATGTCGAATTCGGGCAGCCATGGCGAATCGAACAGCGGCGCCACGCGCTTGCGCGCGAACGGCGTGCCGTCGGCGCAGCGGTACAGCACCAGGCGCTCAGCAACGCGCTCGCCTTCCAGCGCGACGAAATGCGATTCGCGATAAAGCACGCGGCCATCATCGGCATTCACCGCAGTGCCGTCGTAGCTCATCCACGAGCGTGCGACCTCGGCGCTCGCCGTGCCGGCGCCAAGCGCACCGGTCGCCAAGGCGACCTGCAGGAATCGGGTGATCATGGTCGCTCTGTCAGCAGGCATATCGTAACTCATTGATTAAATGCAATTATTGTCGATGGCACCAGGGCACCAGGGCACCAGGGCACCAGGGCACCAGGGCACCAGGGCACGAGGGCACGAGGGCACGAGGTCACGTGGAAGCCAAAGCGCGCTCCGAATTTGCCTTTACGTGCCCTCATGCCCACCACCAATCGATGCGCGAATCAGCGCGCCGACTGGCTAGCGTAACGCGTTCACGGCCCCGTGTAGGTCACGGTGGCCGCCTGGAAGTTGAAGTAGAACCACCAGCCGCTGTCGCCGGCGTGAATGTCACGATCGTTGCGACTCGAGCAGCTGCCGCTGCCGCCCGCCAGCAGGCTGGCCAGGGTCACGCTGCCACCCGGTAATGCCGGGTCGTTGATGATGATCTGGTTGGCGTCGCTCTCGCGCAGGAAGCCGCGCAGCAAACCGTTGCTGAGTGTGGTCGCCGGCGCGGCATTGAAGGTGGCGGCGATCTGGGCGTCGATCAGCGTGATCGGTGTACCGCCATTGTCGAACACGAAGGTTCGCGGGGCGGTCACGAAGCAGCTGCCGGTCGCGGACGTGATGGCGGGGCTGTAAGCCGGCGACCCGATCGTGCCGGGCAACGGCGCCAGGCAGGTGCCGCTGCTGGACGCGGCGTAGCTGTAAGCGCTCGGCGTCGCCGTTGGAGTCGCTGCGCAGCCGCTGGTTGGCACCGGTGCCAGGCAATCGGCGGCGCCATTGTCGACACGTGCGATGCGACCGTCCTGCAACAGCGGACGGAACCACAACAGGCTGCTGGCATCGAGGAAGCCATCGGCGGGATTGCTGTCGCCGTTGTAGCTGGCCTCGATGTTGCCGTTGAACGAAAGCGTAGTCGTCGGGATCGGCGTGTCAGTGAAATCGAAGCAAACGGTCGGGAACGGCGGCACGCTGATCGGCAGGAACACGTGCGGATCGCGCAAGTCGAGGTCGCTGAAGCGCATCACCGTCGCCGGGCTGGCGAACTCGAAGCCATCGACGCCGAGCCAGTCGACAGCGTTCTCGGCGGTGGCCGGCGGCATGGCCGCGGCCAGGATCAGCGTGAACGCGAGGGTGCGCATGGGTATATCCATGTGATCGACCTGGCGATTGTACCCGTGGGGTCGGTGAGAGCGTCCAGACAAGTCTGGACCCACCACGGCGCGCTTTGACCGAGACTGTCTGCCAACAACCAACAACCAACAACCAACAACCAACAACCAACAACCAACAACCAACAACCAACAA
>JAIMJQ010000094.1 GCA_020693165.1 Xanthomonas sp.
CAAGGGGCAAGGGGCAAGGGGCAAGGGGCACGGGGCACGGGGCAAGGGGCAAGGGAAAAAGCTCACACGCCCGCAGGCTCTTGTGGGTCCAGACTTGTCTGGACGCCTGTGGCGAGGACCCTGAAAAGCGTCCGGACGAGTCCGGACCCACCAGATCCAAGGCCTGAGCGCTGGCCGGCTTCTCCCGTACCCGTGCCCCACTTCAGCTTTTCGCATCTCCCGTGCCCCCTGTCCCGTGCCCCGCTTCAGCTTGCGCCTGCTATGGTGTCGCCGATGAATCCATCGCCCTTGCCTTCCGTATCCCTCACCGACCGCTTCCGCGGCTTTTATCCCGTGGTCGTCGATGTCGAGACCGGTGGTTTCGATTGTGAAGGCGATGCGCTGCTGGAGATCGCAGCGGTGCTGCTGGACATGACGCCGGACGGCAGGCTGGTCCGCAAGCAGACGGTTTCCAGCCACGTCGTGCCGTTTCCGGGTTCCAACATCGATCCGCGCGCGCTCGAAATCACCGGCATCGACCCGACCCACCCGTTGCGCGCCGCACTGGATGAACGCGAAGCGCTGGATCACATTTTCGATCCGGTGCGCAAGGCGATGAAAGCGGTCGACTGCACCCGCGCAATCCTGGTCGGTCACAACGCCGCGTTTGATCTCGGTTTCGTCAATGCGGCGATTCGCCGCACCGGGCACAAGCGCTCGCCGTTCCACCCGTTCAGCACCTTCGACACGGTGTCGCTGGCCGGCCTCGCCTATGGCCAGACGGTACTCGGCAAGGCGCTGCACGTGGCCGGGCTGGGCTGGGACAGCAAGTCGGCACATTCGGCGGTTTACGATGCCGAGCAGACTGCCGATCTGTTCTGCACCATCGTCAATCGTTGGCGGCAGTTGCACGTGACGGTGGCCGAAGGCGAAGCCAGCCCGAGCGTCGAGACGGTTGCCGTCGACTGAGAGCCGCACCCATGCCCATCTACGAATACACCGCTGCTGATGCCGCTGCAGGTTGCCCGCACTGCCAGGCGTGCTTCGAAGTGATGGCGCGCATCAGCGACCCGGAGCTGACTCACTGCCCGCAATGCGGCGCCGCGATCAAGCGGGTGATCTCGATAGCCTCGGTGATCGGCGGCAACGCGCATGTGCTCAAGGAATCGCATTTTTCCAGGCACGGCTTCACCCAGTACAAGAAGGCCGGCGGTGGCGTCTACGAAAAAACCGCCGGCGACGGGCCGAAGTTCATCAGCGGGGACGAGTAGCGCCGCGCCGCAGTCGCGGGCACTGCAAGGTCAAAGCCTGCTCACGCGGAGGCGCGGAGGGCGCGGAGAGAAGACTCCAGCACCCAGGCATCCTTCGCCAACGGGCTCGACCGATGTGGTTCGCAGGCTCACCGCATTCCACTCGGGCTGCTTGCTCCTCTGCGCGCCTCCGCGCCTCCGCGTGAAACGCTCCTAACGCTCCTGCGGCATCCATGAAGTCTTCGCGCCAGCCTGCGTTATCCTTGGCGGTTCACGGATTGCTGGATCGCTGTCATGCGCCAATCGCTGCTGGTCGTTGCGCTGCTCACCCTCGGCGCATGCGCGTCACCCCCGCCGGCGACAACCGGAGCGGCAAAGACCGAAGTCGCCACCCTCGCCTACCCCGCCGCACGCACGGTCGACCACGTCGACGACTACAACGGCGTCAAGGTCGCCGATCCGTACCGCTGGCTCGAAGAACTGGATGCGGCGGACACGCGCGAGTGGATTGCCGCACAGAACGCGTTGACGCAGAAGTATTTCGGCGAGGTCGTGCAGCGCCCGCAGATCCACGCGCGGATGACGGAACTTTGGAACTACGAGCGCTTCGGCCTGCCCAGCCGCGAGGGCGATCGCTACTTCCTTTCGCGCAACGACGGGCTGCAGAACCAGGCCGTCGTCTACGTGATGGACACGCTGGCCAGCGAGCCGCGCATGCTGCTCGATCCGAACACACTGTCGTCCGACGGCACCGTCGCACTGACCGGCACCGAGGTATCGCCGGACGGCAAATACCTCGCTTACGGCACCGCATCGGGGGGATCGGACTGGCAGGAATGGCGCGTGCGCGACATCGCCAGTGGCAAGGACACCGGCGATGTCATCCAGTGGGTGAAGTTCTCCGGCGCTGACTGGGCCAAGGACAGCAGCGGTTTCTACTACGGTCGCTACGACGAGCCGGTGGGCGAGAACAAGCTGAAAGCCGTCAACGAAAACCAGAAGCTGTATTTCCATCGCATTGGCACGCCGCAGTCGGCCGACACGCTGGTCTACCAGCGTTCGGATCAACCGAAATGGGGCTTCCAGGCTGAGGTCAGCGACGATGGCCAGTATCTGATCGTCGCCGTCAGCCAGGGCACCGACGAGCGCAATCGCCTGTACTATCGCGATCTGTCGATCAAGGACGGACCGATGGTCGAGCTGATAACCGAGCTCGAAGCCGCCTACAGCTTCATCGGCAACGACGGCCCGCTGTTCTGGTTCCAGACCAACCTCGATGCGCCGCGCTACCGCGTGATCGCGATCGACACGCGCCAGCCGGACCCGGCGAACTGGCGCACGCTGGTGCCTGAATCCGACGCCACGCTGGTGCGCACGACGCTGGTCAACCAGCAGTTCATCGGCCAGTACCTCACCAATGCGAAGAGCGAAATTCGCCGTTATGCGCTCGATGGCCAGCCGCTTGGCGTCGTGGAGCTGCCGGGAATCGGCGCTGCCGGCGGCTTCGACGGCAAACGCGACAGCAACGAGACCTTCTACAGCTACACCAGTTTCACCGTCCCGACCGACATCTACCGCCTCGACCTGAGCACCGGCGAGTCGACGCTGTTCCGCCGCCCGCAAGTCGCCTTCGATCCTGCACGCTTCGAGACCCGCCAGGTCTTCTACACCAGCAAGGACGGCACCCGCGTGCCGATGTTCATCACCGCGAAAAAGGGACTGGTCCTCGATGGTCGGCAACCGACGCTGCTGTACGGCTATGGCGGCTTCAATATTCCGGTGACACCCACGTTCACCGTGCCGATGGCGACCTGGCTCGACCGCGGCGGCGTCTACGCGGTCGCCAATCTGCGCGGCGGCGGCGAATACGGAGAAACCTGGCACGAAGCCGGCACCAAGCTGAAGAAGCAGAACGTGTTCGACGACTTCATTGCCGCCGCCGAATTCCTGATCGCCGAGGGCTACACCAACCCGGACAAGCTGGCGATCTACGGTCGCTCCAATGGTGGTCTGCTGGCCGCCGCGGTCGCGCTGCAGCGACCGGATCTGTTCCGCGCCTCGCTGCCGACCGTCGGCGTACTCGACATGTTGCGCTTCAACCAGTTCACCATCGGCTGGGCGTGGGAATCAGACTATGGCTCGCCACAGAATCCCGCCGAGTTCGCCGCGCTGCGCGCCTACTCGCCGCTGCACAACATCAAGCCAGGCGTGCGCTACCCGGCGATGCTGGTGCTGACCGGCGACCACGATGACCGCGTATATCCGGCGCACAGCTTCAAGTTCACCGCTGCGCTGCAGTCCAGCGCCGCCGGCCCCGGCCCGTACCTGGCGCGTATCGAGACCCGCGCCGGACACGGCGCCGGCAAGCCGACCGCGATGCAGATCGACGAGTGGAGCGACATGCTGAGCTTCCTGGCGCACGAGCTGAAGATGCCGTAACGCATCGAGACGCGCGAGCACCCGAGGAAGCCCCGGCGGCACCGTTCGTACTGAGCGCTTCCCCCACGCTGCTGCGGGGGAAGCAGTCGAGGGATTTGCACTCGCTGGCTGTATCTGGCGGCCGTGGAATCGAATGCGACGCACCCCGCGTCCTTCGACAGTTTCCCGCTCGCAGGCTCGCGCGAAACGCTCGGGACGAACGGAGTCGAGTGTGCGGATTGCGCCCCGGTGTCCGGAACTTTTCGGCCTCACTCCACGATCGGCTGCACCCTGGCGCCCGGCCGCACGTCGCCGACCACGTCGACGCCTGGCGGCGGTTCAAAAAAGAAAGTGCCCGGTGCCAGAGTGGCGTTGCGTTTCCAGCCCTGGAACACGATCTCGGTGCGCTGGCCGACGATGTCGACCATCACCATGCGCCGCAACTGGTTGTTCGAAAATCCGAGATCGACATGGGCGAACTCGGCGTCCTCGGATTTCGGCGTCAGCCGCAGCCACTGCGCGCCGTCAGCGGCGCCGCGATCTTCGCTGTTGAACTGCTCGTCGAGCGATTTCAGGTCCAGCAGCACCGCGAGCGGGCTCTGCTGCTCGTCGAACGACTGCGGACGCACGCTGACCTGTTCCAGCTCGACGTCGTAGATCCAGATGTGGTCGCCGTCGGCGACGATCCGCTGTTCTTCCGGTTCCAGGTAATCCCAGCGGAAACGATTCGGCCGCGCCAGCGCCAGCGTCCCCGATGCCGCATCGAGCGCGTTGCCGGCGTCATCGTAGACCTGCTGCTGGAAGCTCGCCGACAGATTGGTCACGTTCTCGGAGAACCGATCGAGCTCGGCGCGGGCATCGTCGGCGGCGGCGTATGCGGGTATCGCTGCGGCAAGCAGCAGCAAGCAAGTAGTGCGCATCGTCGGCATTCTTCGATTGGGAAGGCGATACCTTAGCGCGTCGACACCGAACGCGCGCTGTCGCACGAACTGGCGCATTCGCGCTGGTGACTATTCGGTGAACCCATCGCGATACCGTTCGTCCTGAGCGTTTCCCCCACGCTTTTCCGGGGGAAACAGTCGAAGGACGCGGACTTCCCGGGTTCGATGTTACGGCAAGAAACGCACCCAGCGCTTGCGGCTGTGGAGATGCTTGGCGGTGGGCGTCCTTCGACTGTTTCCCGCTCGCAGGGCTCGCGGGAAACGCTCAGGACGAACGGTGCACTACGATATATCGGGGCTGTTGCTTCCAGAGCTCGCGACGCAAGGTCGCTCCCACAGGTTCGATCCGCGAACACGCTCACCGCCAGGGACGACCGTGACGCCCGGGTGGCGCGCCCGCTAATCCTTCGGCGGCGGCGGGGCCAGCACGGTGCGGTTGCCGTTGTGTTCGGGCGCGCTGACGATGCCGGCGGCCTCCATCTCCTCGATCAGGCGCGCGGCGCGGTTGTAGCCGATCTTCAGGCGTCGCTGCACGCCGGAGATCGATGCGCGGCGGGTCTCGGTAACGATGCGCACGGCCATGTCGTAGAGCTCGTCGGCCTCGCCGTTGGCTTCCTCGGGCAGGCCGGTTTCGCCGACGATGCGGCCATCGCCGAGTTCCTGGGTGTCGTCGAGGATGCCGTGCAGGTACTCGGCCTTGCCGTGGGTTTCGCGCAGGTACTTGACCACGCGGTGCACTTCTTCGTCGGAGACGAAGGCGCCGTGGACGCGCTCGGTGTTGGCGGTGCCGGGCGGCAGGTACAGCATATCGCCGTTGCCGAGCAGGGTCTCGGCGCCGGACTGGTCGAGGATGGTGCGCGAGTCGATCTTGCTCGACACCTGGAACGCCACGCGGGTCGGGATGTTGGCCTTGATCAGACCGGTGATCACGTCGACCGACGGCCGCTGCGTGGCCAGGATCAGGTGGATGCCCGACGCCCGCGCCTTCTGCGCCAGGCGCGCGATCAGCTCCTCGACGTTCTTGCGCGCCACCATCATCATGTCGGCGAACTCGTCGATGATGACGACGATGTGCGGCATGGTTTCGAGCGGTTTCGGGTGCTCGCCGGGGGCGGCTTTGGCGACATTGAACAGCGGGTCCGGTATCGGCTGGCCCTGCTCGGCAGCCTCGCGCACCTTGCGGTTGTAGCCAGCCAGGTTGCGCACGCCGACCGCGGCCATCAGCTTGTAGCGGCGCTCCATCTCGGCAACGCACCAGCGCAGCGCGTTGGAGGCTTCCTTCATGTCGGTGACCACCGGCGCCAGCAGGTGCGGAATGCCCTCGTAGACCGACAGTTCCAGCATCTTCGGGTCGATCATGATCATGCGCACGTCTTTCGCCGTGGCCTTGTACAGCAGCGACACGATCATCGCATTCAGCGCCACCGATTTGCCCGAGCCGGTGGTACCGGCAACCAGCAGGTGCGGCATCCGCGCCACGTCGACGACGCTGGGGCGACCGCCGATGTCCTTGCCCATCGCCAGCGTCAGTACCGAGGTGGCCTTGTCGTATTCCTTGGAACGCAGGATCTCCGACAGAAACACCATTTCGCGGTGCTGATTCGGGATTTCCAGCCCCACCACCGACTTGCCGGGAATCACGTCGACCACGCGCACGCTGACCACCGACAGGCCGCGCGCGATGTCCTTGTCGAGCGAGGAAATCTGGCTGCCGCGAACACCCGGCGCCGGCTCCAGTTCGAAACGGGTGATCACCGGGCCGGGGAACACGCCGACCACCCGCGCCTCGATGCGGAAGTCCTTGAGCTTCATCTCGACCTGGCGCGACAGCGCTTCCAGCGCCTCGGGCGAGTAGCCCTTGCCGGTGACCCGCGCCTCGTCCAGCAGCGACAACGGCGGCAGATCGCCGGACGGCATGTTGTGGAACAGCGGCATCTGCAACTCGCGCTCGGCGCGCTCGCTCTTTTCCACCACCGGCGCGACGTTCTCGATCTTCACCGGCTCGCGCTTCTTGCGCTTGACGGTCTCTTCCTTGCGCACGACGTCGCGTTCCGCCCGAGCCTTCTGACCGACGCGCCAATCGGTGAACTGCTGGCGCCAGACGCCGGCGCGCTCGATGAAGGCGAGCGTCAGCGCGCCCACCCGGTCCATCGCACGGAACCATGACACGCCCGTTGCGAAGGTGGACCCGATCAGAAACAGCACCAACGCGAACACCGTCGTGCTGCCGCGCCCGAAACTGGCCAGCAGCAAATTGCCGACGGAACTGCCGAGCACGCCACCAGCGCCACCCGGCAGGCTATCAGGCCGCATCTGGGCATGAGCGAGGACCGCGCCACCGACCAGTGCCACCGCAAGGCCGATGATGCGCGTCAGCGGCACCAGCGGATCGGCGCCTCCGGGACCATCGAGCGGATCGCGCAGGAAGCGCCACGCGTACCACAGCAGCACCAGCGGCAGCAAAAAAGCCATGCGCCCGATCAGGTACAGCAGCAGATCGGACAACCACGCGCCCGCGCGCCCCCCCCAGTTCTGCACCACGGCACTGGAACCCGCATGCGACCAACCCGGATCGGCCGGATCGAAGCTGGCGAGGGCGACCAGCAGGTAGCCGGCGAGCGGAACCAGCAGCACAAACGCGCTTTCGCGTATCGCTTTCTGGAATCGGTCGCGCCAGCCCAGCATTGCCACAGTCGTCGCCATTTCAGTTCCTGAACCCTTACGCGAAGTATCGCACGCAAGGTGTTCAGTCTATTGGAAATGGGGTGAAACGCAAAAGGTGATGAAAGCACGTGAACCGTGAAAGGGGGAAAGGTCAGTGAAAGCACCAGCATTGCCAATTGACGTTTAACGTTTCACTTTTCACTTGCTGGTCGAAGCCGGAAGCGTTTCGAAAGCGGCACGACGGTGTCCCAACCCTTGAATCCCCCGGCCCCGCCCCCTAGTTTGCGTCTCCTCAGCCTGACCAATCGCGCCGACCGCGCCCGGAGCACCGATGAGCGACAACAAGCACTGCCGAGTCCTGATCCTGGGCTCCGGCCCGGCCGGCTACGCCGCCGCGGTATACGCCGCGCGCGCCAACCTGAAGCCGGTGCTGGTGACCGGCATCGAGGCCGGCGGCCAGTTGATGACCACTACCGAAGTCGACAACTGGCCGGGCGATGTCCACGGACTGACCGGCCCGCTGCTGATGGAGCGGATGAAGGCGCATGCCGAGCGCTTCGACACCGAGATCGTGTTCGACCACATCCATACCGCCGAACTGGGGTCGCGTCCGTTCAAGCTGATCGGCGACTCCGGCACCTACACCTGCGACGCGCTGATCATCGCCACCGGCGCCTCGGCCAAGTACCTTGGCATCGACAGCGAAACCGAGTTCCGTGGCCGCGGCGTCTCCGCGTGCGCCACCTGCGACGGTTTCTTCTATCGCCAGCAGGATGTGGCGGTAATCGGTGGCGGCAATACCGCGGTCGAAGAAGCGCTGTACCTGTCGAACATCGCCCGCAAGGTCACCGTCGTCCATCGCCGCGACAAGTTCCGCGCCGAGAAGATCCTGCAGGACAAGCTGTTCGCCAAGGCCAACATCGAAGTGATCTGGGACCATGCCGTCGACCAGGTACTCGGCGACGACAGCGGTGTCACTGGCGTGCGCATCGCCCCGCGCGAAGGCGGCAACACCCGCGACATCGCCGTGCAGGGCCTGTTCATCGCCATCGGTCATACGCCCAATACCGGCATCTTCGAAGGCCAACTGGCGATGGAGAATGGCTATCTCAAGGTCAAGAGCGGCTACGCCGGGATGGCGACGATGACCAGTATTCCCGGCGTGTTCGCCGCCGGCGATGTCGCCGATCCGATCTATCGCCAGGCGATCACCTCAGCCGGCGCCGGCTGCATGGCGGCGCTGGATGCCGATCGGTTCCTGGAACAACACGGGTAAGCGATTCTGTGGGAGCGACCTTGTGTCGCGATCTCTCGCCTCCAAAGCTCGCGACACAAGGTCGCTCCCACCGACAAGCAATGACGTGTTTCCTGCGCACCCCTCGCTGATGCTGTTCGGTGCTACTTCGGCCGTTGGCGCACGGCTGTTGCCACTGCTGCGCGAACGCCGATTGACCGTCACGGCGGCCACCCGCGGGACACTGACAGGCTGGCAGCAAAGACATCCTGAAGTTCGCTGGCTGTCGACGGCGCTGGCGGATGCGCCGTCCATCGGCGCAGGCATCACCCATGTCCTCAGCCTCGGCCCGTGCGACGCTTTCGTCGACTGGCTGGCGCGGCAGGCGCCGATTCCGGCGCTGCGCCAGGTGATTGCCTTCGGATCGACCAGCGCCGAGACCAAGATCGATTCCGCGTCCGCCGATGAGCGTGCGCTTGCCGCGAGCCTGCGCGAGTCGGAGGCGCGCCTGGCCCGCGAGAGCGCACGACTGGGTGTCGCCTGGACGCTGCTGCGACCGACGCTGATCTACGGCGGTGCCGACGACCTGGTGGCGCGGATTGGCCGGCTGGCGGCACGCTTTCATGTGTATCCGCGCCCTCTTGGTGCCATCGGCAGGGCCCTGCGACAGCCGGTGCACGCGGCCGACCTCGCATCGGCGATGGTCGCCAGCATCGACAATCCGGCAGCGTTCAACGTTCGCTTCAATCTGGCGGGGCAGGAGACGCTCTCGCTCGCGGCTCTGATCCGGCGCTCGGCACACGCCGGCAGTTCCTTTGCGTTGCCCGTACCATTGCCCGCAGAGGCGCTGTTGACCGTGGCCGGCATCATTGGCGCGCTTCCGCGCAGTTCCGCGCTCAGCGGCGCGTCCGGGTTGCGCCTCGCGCGCGACCAGGTGTTCGACACCGCGCCCGCCCGCGCGGCGCTTGGCTTTGCCCCACGCGGCTTCGCTCCTTGAGCGGGTGGCCGGTCACCGTCCGCGCGGCGAATCCGACGACGCCGCATTGGCATCGGTTGTCATAGATTGCGTTCAATGACGACGCCACCGCCGCCCCAACCCGATTTCGCCCTGCAACTGCGCATCCGCAATGCTGTGGCTGACGTCCCGGCGCAGGAGTGGGACTCACTGATCGGCGCTGACGACCAACCGTTCGTGCGCCATGCCTTCCTGTCGGCGCTGGAACAGAGCGGTAGTCTGCAGCGCGAACTGGGCTGGTCGCCGATGCCCTTGCTGCTGTACCAGGGCGAGCAACTGATCGCTGCCGCACCGGGATACCTGAAAAGCAACTCGCACGGCGAATTCGTGTTCGACTGGTCGTGGGCCGATGCCTATCGGCGCAACGGCCTCGACTACTACCCGAAACTGCTGGTCGGCGTGCCCTACTCGCCGATTACCGGTCCGCGGTTGCTGGTCGGCAGCGGTGCCGACGCAGACCTCCGTCGGATACAGCTGCGCGACGCCATCGAGAGCCTGGTGGCGCAATTGCGCCTTTCGAGCGCGCATCTGAACTTCCTGACCGAGGACGACGCGGCCATCGTCAGTCACGACCCGTGGCTGCCGCGATTCGACTGGCAGTACCACTTCCACAATCGGGGATACGGCGACTTCGAGGCTTTGCTTGCCGAGTTCACCCACAAGAAGCGCAAGAACATCCGCCAGGAGCGCCGCCATGCATTGAGCTGCGGGCTCGCGATCGAATGGATGGATGGCGTGGACATGCGCGAGTCCGATCTCGACGCGCTGCACGCGCTGTATCTGGAGACCTTCGATCGCAAGGGCAACACCGCAGCGCTGACGCGCGCTTTCTTCTCGATGATCCGCCAGCGCATGCCCGCATCCTTCCACGCCGCCGTGGCGCGCCGCGGCGAACGCATTGTCGCCGCGGCGATCTACTTCTCGTCAACGACCACGTTGTATGGCCGTTACTGGGGTGCGCGCGAAGAGCTGCCCGGCATGCACTTCGAGCTGTGCTACTACCAGGCGATCGAATACGTGCTGCGCAATGGCCTCAATTGCTGCGAACCCGGTGCGCAGGGCGAGCACAAGATCGCGCGCGGCTTCCTGCCCACGCGCACGCGCTCGGCGCATCTGATCGCGCACCCCGATTTCCGTCGCGCAATCCGCGGTGCGCTCGATCGCGAGGCGTTGGCGCTGCGCGAATACCGCGCCGAGCTGGATGCGCACTCGCCGTTTCGCGCCGGCGACTTGCAGGCCGCTGTATCGCGCAGCGATTCACCGGCGAGAGCTTGCCGCAACTCTACCCGGTGAACGCGCCTGCGGCGCGCACATCGGGCTACACCAGCGCCAGCGCCTGCTCCAGGTCGGCAATCAACTCCCGGGGATCTTCAAGGCCGATCGACAGGCGCACCAGATTCCACGGCATGCCGGTGCGATTGGATTCGGCATCGCCGTCGCGGATCACCACCGCCAGCGGCCAGGCCAGGGATTCGTGGCCGCCCCAGGACACCGCCATCAGGAACATCTTCAGGTGATCGCAAAAGCGCTCGATGCCGGCGATATCGGTGGCGCGCACTTCGATCGAGACAATGCCCGAACCGCCTTTCATCTGCCGCTGCGCGAGTGCCCGCTGCGGATCGCTGGCGCCGCCCGGGTAGTAGACGCGGGCGATCTTCGGATGTTGCTGCAGCCAGTCGACGATGCGCAGCGTGCTGGCGGCGATGCGCTCCATGCGCACCGCCAGCGTGCGCAGGCCGCGCAGCATCAACCAGGCCTCGAACGGCCCGATAATCGCGCCGAAGGTCATGTAGGGGCCGCGGAAGATGTTGCGGATGTGCTCGGTGCGACCACAGATCACGCCGACGACGACATCGCTGTGGCCGTTCAGGTATTTGGTCGCCGAGTGCATGACCAGGTCGATGCCGAGCTCGGCCGGCTTTTGCAGCAGCGGGCTGGCATAGCTGTTGTCGCACAATGTCAGCACGCCGCGCGCCTGCGCCAGGCGGGCGACGGCGGCGAGATCCTGCAGCTCCAGCGTCAGCGAGTTCGGGCTTTCCAGCACGATCATGCGCGTGCGCCCGGTCAGCGCCGACTCGATCGCCGCCAGATCGCCGCCATCGACGAAACTGACCTCGACGCCGAAGCGCGGCAGCCAGTCGCGCACCAGCACGCGTGTCCAGGCGTAGGGCTTTTGCACGCAGACGACGTGATCGCCGGCGCGCACGAACGCCAGCACGGCTGCCGCCATCGCCGCCGCGCCCGAAGCCAACACCAGCGCGTCCTCGGTTCCCTCCAGCGCCGCCAGCTTGCGCCGCAGGATTTCCACCGTGGGATTGTTGCCGCGCGTGTAGAACGCGTTGGCCAGCTCATCCTGGCCGGCGGCGCGCATCGCGGCCACCGTGGGAAAGGCAAAGTTGCTGGTCTCGAAGATCGGCGGAATCACCGCGCCGCGCTGCGATTGCCGATCCTCGCCCAGATGATTGAGGATGAAGCTCAGCGAACGTTCGTCGGCCATGTGTGCGGGGAGTTCAGTCGGTTAATGCGCAAGACTGACCGGCATGCGGGTGCGGTGCAAGTTACCGCCACAGGCAATTTGTCGCGACGTGCACCTCGCTCCTGCAGAGCTTTCGGTTACACCAAAAAACCGCGGGGAGACCTTGAACCTCGTCATTGCGAGCAACCCGCTTTTGGTAAAAGCTGTACAC
>JAIMJQ010000140.1 GCA_020693165.1 Xanthomonas sp.
TTGCCTTCGATCAACACCGGCTCGAACGCCTGGATGCCGAGACGATGCAGGGTCGGGGCGCGGTTCAACATCACCGGATGCTCGCGGATCACCTCTTCGAGGATGTCCCACACGATCGGCTCTTCGCGCTCGACGAGCTTCTTCGCGGCCTTGATGGTGGTGGCGAGGCCACGACGCTGCAGCTTGGCGAAGATGAAGGGCTTGAACAGTTCCAGCGCCATCTTCTTGGGCAGACCGCACTCGTGCAGACGCAGGGTCGGGCCGACCACGATGACCGAACGGCCGGAGTAGTCGACGCGCTTGCCGAGCAGGTTCTGGCGGAAGCGGCCCTGCTTGCCCTTGATCATGTCGGCGAGCGACTTCAGCGGACGCTTGTTGGTGCCGGTGATGGCGCGGCCACGGCGGCCATTGTCCATCAGCGCATCGACCGATTCCTGCAGCATGCGCTTTTCGTTGCGCACGATGATGTCGGGCGCATTGAGTTCGAGCAGGCGCTTGAGGCGGTTGTTGCGGTTGATGACGCGACGGTACAGATCGTTGAGGTCGGAGGTCGCGAAACGACCGCCGTCCAGCGGCACCAGCGGACGCAGGTCCGGCGGCAGCACCGGCAGCACGGTCATGACCATCCACTCCGGGCGGTTGCCGGATTCGAGGAAGGCTTCGACCAGCTTGATGCGCTTGGTCAGACGCTTGAGCTTGGTTTCCGAACCTGTGCTGGCGATGTCTTCGCGCAGTTGGACCATTTCCGACTGCAGGTCGATCGTGCGCAGCAGGTCATAGACCGCTTCGGCGCCCATCGCAGCTTCGAAGTCGTCGCCGTGTTCCTGCCGCGCGGTCATGAACTGTTCTTCGTTCAGCAGCATGCCGCGCTCGAGCGGGGTCAGGCCCGGCTCGGTCACGACGAAAGCTTCGAAGTACAGGATGCGTTCGATATCGCGCAACGTCATGTCCAGCATCAGGCCGATGCGGGACGGCAGCGACTTGAGGAACCAGATGTGCGCGACCGGCGATGCGAGGTCGATGTGGCCCATGCGCTCGCGCCGGACGCGGGCGAGGGTCACTTCGGTGCCGCACTTCTCGCAGACCACGCCGCGGTGCTTCATGCGCTTGTACTTGCCGCACAGGCACTCGTAGTCCTTGATCGGACCGAAGATGGCGGCGCAGAACAGGCCGTCGCGTTCGGGCTTGAAGGTACGGTAGTTGATGGTCTCCGGCTTCTTCACTTCACCGTAGGACCACGAGCGGATCATGTCCGGCGACGCCAACGCGATCTTGATCGCATCGAAGTCGAGGGTCGGACGCTGCTGGTTGAACAGATTGAGCAGATCTTTCATTTGATTTCTCCGGGAATCTGGAAGAGGGACTGAGCGTTCGGGGGGATGTTTCGGGGGTTCCGGGAGCGAGTCCGTCGGCGATGCGCCGCGGCACCTGTCTCCCGGGTCCCGGTGCCCGGTCTCAGGTCTCTTCCAGCTCCATGTTGATGGCCAGCGAGCGGATTTCCTTCACCAACACGTTGAAGGATTCCGGCATGCCGGCGACCATCTCGTACTCGCCGTCGACGATGTTCTTGTACATCTGGTTGCGGCCCTGCACGTCGTCGGACTTCACCGTCAGCATTTCCTGCAGGGTGTAGGCCGCGCCGTACGCTTCCAGCGCCCAGACTTCCATCTCACCGAAGCGCTGGCCGCCGAACTGCGCCTTGCCGCCCAGCGGCTGCTGGGTGACGAGCGAGTACGGGCCGGTCGAACGCGCGTGCATCTTGTCGTCGACGAGGTGGTTCAGCTTCAGCATGTGCATGTAGCCGACCGTGGTCTTGCGATCGAACGCCTCGCCGGTACGGCCGTCGTACAGCTGGGTCTGGCCGTTCTGCGGCAGGTCGGCGAGTTCGAGCATGCGCTTGATCTCGGATTCCGCCGCGCCGTCGAACACCGGGGTCGCCATCGGCACGCCGTCGGTCAGGTTCTGCGCCAGACGCAGCAGTTCGGCATCGCTGAACTGGCTGAGGTCGACGCGCTGGCCGTGGAACTTCTCGTCGTGGTTGTAGATGTCGTCGAGGAACTTGCGCAGGTCGGCGAGCTTGGCCTGTGCGTCCAGCATGCGCTGGATCTTCTGGCCCAGGCCCTTGGCGGCCCAGCCCAGATGCACTTCCAGGATCTGGCCGATGTTCATGCGCGACGGCACGCC
>JAIMJQ010000095.1 GCA_020693165.1 Xanthomonas sp.
CAAGCGATATTTCGAGTATTTCTAGATTATTTTCTTAACTTGGGTGGATTGGGGTACGGCCACCCGAACGATCAAGCCCTGAAAGGGCGGAACATCGGTGGTTGCGCCCTTGCAGGGCTTCGGATTTCTAGGCGTGTCGAGCCCAGGGCGTTGCACTGGGTACCCAGTCCCAACCCATCAAGCCCTGAAAGGGCGAAACAGCCGTGGTTGCGCCCTTACAGGGCTTCGGATTTCTAGGCGTGTCGAGCCCAGGGCGTTGCCCTGGGCTATCTCATTTTGCCCCTTCGGGGCTGGTGGGTGTTTAACCCATCTAACAGATAGGGCGAGGCCCGGTTATGGCACCTAAGGCCACCGTGGGTGACTACGTCACTTTGCAACGCGGTACCACTTACAAGGGCACACTTGTCGGCAAACCCGGGCCCGCGCTGCTCGGTCTCGGTTCGATTCACCCCGGAGGTGGCTTTCGCGAAGGTGACTACAAGACCTACGGTGGCGAATGTCCACCGAAGCTCATGCTCTACCCCGGCGATCTCTTTGTTTCGTTGAAGGGAGCTACCAAAGACGGGAAAATGATCGGCTCGGTGGCGCGCGTGCCGATGCCGGCGATGAGACGGGCAGTTTCTGGGCGCGACGCATGCACGGCGGCCGGCTCGGTGACCGTCGCGCCGGTGTGGTGTGGCATACGCAGGGCCGCGGCAAGAGCTTCTCGATGCTGTTCTATGCCGCGCGCGTGGTGCGTCATCCGGCGATGCAGAACCCGACGCTGGTGGTGCTGACCGACCGCAACGATCTCGACGACCAGTTGTTCGGCCAGTTCCAGCGTTGTCCTGATCTGCTCGGCCAGATGCCGGTGCAGGCCAGCGGGCGCGATCATCTGCGCGAATTGCTGAACCGGGCCAGCGGCGGCGTGCTGTTCACCACCATCCACAAGTTCATGCCCGAGCGCGGTGAGGCTATGCCGCAATTGAGCGGTCGGCAGAACATCGTGGTGATCGCCGATGAGGCGCATCGCAGTCAGTACGGCTTCGGCGGCAAGGTCAATGTGACCACCTGCGAGATGTCCTATGGCTTCGCCAGCAATCTGCGCGATGCGCTGCCGAATGCCTCCTTCATCGGCGTCACCGGCACGCCGATCGAAAAGACCGACGCCAACACGCGGGCGGTGTTCGGCGACTACATCTCGATCTACGACATCCAGCGAGCCGTCGCCGACAAGGCCACGGTGCCGATCTACTACGAGAGCTGATCAAACTCGCCAAGGACCTGGACGCCGCCAGCAAGCGCGGCGCCGATCTCGGCCTGACCGACGACGAGATCGCCTTCTACGACGCGCTGGCTGCCAACAACAGCGCGCTGGAGGCGATGGGCGACGCCAAGCTGCGATTGATCGCGACCGAACTGATCACCCAGGTCAAGAAGAGCGTCACCATCGACTGGACGCTGCGCGAAAGCGCCCGCGCCAAGATCAAGGTGATGGTCAAACGCATCCTCAACAAGTACGGCTATCCGCCCGATCTGCAGGAAGAAGCGGTGCAGACGGTCCTGAAGCAGGCGGAATTGTTGTGTGCGGATTGGGTGGGGTAGCACGCAGCCGTCACCACCCATGACCGCCTGCACTTGCCATGCTCGCCAGATCGGCGAGACTCCGTGCTCGATCCAATCCCGAGGTTTGGCCGATGCGCCGGATGATGCTGCTGTCCCTGATGTTCGCTGCAGTCACGGCAAATGCCGGCGAAGGCTACTACCGCGAACCCTCGCTGCGCGGCGACACCATTGTGTTCGTCGCCGAGGGCGATTTGTGGACCGTGGCGGTCACTGGCGGCGCCGCCCGACGACTGACCACGCATCCGGCGCAGGAAGGGCAGCCGGTGCTGTCGCCGGATGGTCGCGAGGTAGCGTTCGTTGCCAGCTACGATGGCGCCAGCGAGGTTTACCTGATGCCGCTGGCGGGTGGATCGCCGCGCCAGCTCAGTTTCGACGGCGGGCGGGTCGGCTTGCAGGGTTTCGCGCCGGGTGGAGAGATCGTCTACGCGACCGACAGTGTGGTCGGGCCGAGCGGGTATCGCGTGTTGCGGATGCTCGATCCGGCCAGCGGCCATTCGCGCGACCTGCCGCTGGCGGACGCCAATCAGGCCAGTTTCGATGACGCCGGCAAGCATATCTGGTTCACCCGTTTCGGCCTGCACGTCAGCACCGACAATGCGCTCGACTACCGCGGCGGCGCGATGGCGCAATTGCACGTGTTCGATCTCGGCCAGACGGCAGAGGCGCGCCGCATTGCCGGCGACTGGAACGCCAATGTGTCGCGCCCGATGTGGTGGCAGAACCGCGTCCATGTGCTCGCCGATGCGTCCGGACGACCGAACCTTTGGTCGCTGTCGGAAGATGGCAGCGAACGCCGCGCGCTGACGCAGCACAACGACTTCGATGTGCGCTCGCCGAGCCTCGATGCCGGGCGCATCGTCTATCAGCACGGCGCCGACCTGCGCCTCTTCGATCTCGCCAGCGGCAGCGACCGCGCGATCCCGATTACGCTGGTCTCCGATTTCGAGCAGCGCCAGCCGCGCTGGATCAAGGCGCCGCTGGAGTTCGTCGAGAAGCTGCGGATTGCGCCGGCAGGCGATGCAGTGGCGATCGGCGCGCGTGGTCGGGTGACGCTGGCCAGCACCGGCAAGCGTCGTCGCGTCGACCTCGGCGCTCCCGCCGATGGTCGTCTGCGCGAGGCGGCGCTGAGCGCCGACGGCAAGCAGGTGCTGGCGATCCTCGACCATGCCGGCCTGAGCGAGATCTGGGCGTGGCCGAGCGACGGCAGCGGTCCCGGCAAGCGCCTGGTCGCCGACGAGTCGGTGCATCGCTGGCGCCTGTATCCATCGCCGGATGGTCGCTGGCTGGCGCACGACGACAAGCAGGGCCGACTGTGGTTGCTCGACCTGGAGAAGGGCGGCAATACGCTGCTCGAACGCGCCACCTTCGGGCGCGATGATCCGTATTCCCACGTGGTGTGGTCGGCCGACAGCCGCTACCTCGCGCTGGCGCGCCCGGACACCGGCCAGTTGCGCAACCAGATCGTGCTGGTCGAGATCGTCGGCAAGCGTATGCAAACGCTGACGTCCGATCGCTACGAGTCGTTTGCGCCGAGCTTCTCCCCGGACGGCAAGTGGCTCTACTTCCTGTCCAACCGCAATTTCCAGCCGACGCCGGGCGCGCCCTGGGGCGATCGCAATACCGGCCCGATGTTCGATCGCCGCGCGCGCATCTATGCGCTGGCGTTGCAGCCGGGCTTGCGCTTCCCGTTTGCCCCGCGCGACGAACTCAGTGCGACGAGGGATGGGACTTTTGCGGGTGCAACCGAGTCTGCTGTTGTGGGTCCAGACTCGTCTGGACGCTCTTCCTCGGGCGACAAGAAAAAGTCGGCGAAGGACCTGCCCGCCATCGCCTTCGACGGCCTCGCCCAACGCCTGTTCGAGGTCCCGCTGCCGGCCGGTAATTTCGAGGCGCTGGCGCTGCACGCCGAGCGTCTGTACCTGCTCGACCGCGACAGCGCGCCGGACTCGAAGGCGCGCCTGTCGGTGCTGGCGATCAACGCCGAGGCGCCGAAACTGGAAATGCTGAGCGACAACGTCCGCGAGTTCGCGCTGTCGGCGGACCGCAGTCGGATGCTGCTGGTGAAGGAGAAGGCCGGCGCCAATGGCGTCGGTGACATCTACCTGCTCGACGCGGTCGCCAAGCTGCCGGAGAAACTCGACGGCGCGCAGGTACGCGTGGGCGACTGGTCGATCGAGATTGATCCGGTCGCCGAGTGGCGGCAGATGTTTGCCGATGCCGGACGCATGCACCAGCAGTTCTCCTTCGATCCGGCCATGCGCGGCCAGGATTGGCCAGCCGTGCGCCAGCGTTTCCAGGCGCTGCTGCCGCGCGTGGCCGATCGTGCCGATCTCGACGATCTGCTGGCGCAGATGTCGGCCGAGCACGGCATCCTGCACTCGCAGGTGCGTGGCGGCGACTTGCGCAAGGACGTCGACGCCCCGGTGCCCGCCGGCCTCGGCGCGCGCCTGGAAGTGGACGCGCAGGGCGTGCGCATCGCGCAGATCTATCGTACCGATCCGGAATTGCCGGGCGAACGCGCGCCGCTGCAGCAGAGCGGGGTGGATGCGCGCGAAGGCGACCGCATCGAAGCGATCAATGGCCGCGAGATCCGCACGCCCGGCGATGTCGCCCGGGCGCTGCGCCAACAGGCGGGTCAGCAGGTACTGCTGACGCTCACGCGCGGCGGCGCACCGGCGCACCGCACCGTGGTGGTGCCGGTTGCGCTCGAGCGCGAGGCGCAGTTGCGCTATGGCGACTGGGTCCAGGGTCGCTACCAGGAAGTCGCACGCGCCGGCAACGGACGCATCGGCTACCTGCATCTGCGCGCGATGGGGGCCGGCGATATGGCCAGCTTCGTGCGCGACTTCTACGCGCAACTGGATCGCGACGGCCTGATCGTCGACGTGCGCCGCAATCGTGGCGGCAACATCGACAGCTGGATCATCGACCGCCTGATGCGCCGCGCCTGGGCGTTCTGGCAACCGCCCGACACCACGCCGTTCTGGAACCAGCAGCAAAGCTATCGCGGCCATCTGGTGGTGCTCGCCGACCAGTTCACTTACTCCGATGGTGAGACTTTTGCGGCCGGCATCAAGGCGCTCAACTTGGCGCCGGTGATCGGCATGCGCACCGCCGGCGCCGGCATCTGGCTGTCGGACCGCAATCAGCTGCTCGACAAGGGCATTGCGCGCGTCGCCGAGTTCGGCCAGTTCGATGCCCAGGGCCGCTGGCTGATCGAGGGCAAGGGCGTGGCGCCGGACATCGAGGTCGACAACCTGCCGTATGCGACCGCGAGCGGCAGCGACGCGCAGTTGCAGGCGGCGCTCGACTATCTGACGAAGCGACTGACCGAAACGCCGATCCGCCAGCCCGAGGCGCAGGCGATTCCGCCGCGCGCCACGCCGGGGCATGACGGGTCGCGCTGAGCTTGAGCTGGGCATCCGGGCAACCGTGACCCATTCCCGGCTTTGCGGGTCACAGTGGAGTACATTTCCGCGATCGGCAGGTGTCGACGGATCGATGGGGGCGCGCGGACATGCAGTTGAGGATTTGCCGGGCCTTGTCGCTGTTTGTGCTGGTAGCGCTGCCGGCCATGGCGCAGAACACCACGGTCTATGGCGATGCCCTCGGCAGCGGTTGGCAGAACTGGAGCTGGGCGACGGTCAATCTGGCGTCGACCAGCCCGGTGCACGCCGGCCAGTTCGCGATATCGATGGAGCCCGATGCATTCGAGGGTCTGTACTTTTCCTCAAGCAGCGCGCGCAGCTTCGCCGACTTCTCCGGCCTGCGTTTGTGGGTACACGGGGGCAGCGGCAGCAACCAGAGCCTGCGCCTGACTTTCCAGTTGGGTCAGACCGTGGTGTTCGAGCGCCCGCTGAACCAGATCATCGGCGGCGGCGCGATTGCCGCCGGCCAATGGCGCGAGGCGTTCCAGTCGTTCACCGGCGCCGGCGCGCCGCTGGGCACCTTCGACGGCATCATCCTGCAGGATCTGTCGGGCGCCAACCAGGCGACGATCCATGTCGACGATGTGGTGCTCGAAGCCGACGGACCGCCGCCCGGTCCGGTCAGCATCAGCATTGATCTGGCGGGAACCCGCCGCGCCATCGACCCGTTGATCTACGGCGTCAATTTCGGCAGCGACGCGCAGCATGCTGACCTCAACTATCCAACGCGGCGCTGGGGCGGCAACAGCACCAGTCGCTACAACTGGCAGTTCGACCTCCACAACACCGCGAACGACTATTTCTTTCAGAACATCGTCGACGGCGACGGCCAGAACCTGCCGGACGACTCCAGCGCAAACGATTTCGTGGTTGCCACGAAACTGCATGGTGGCGAGCCGCTGCTGACGATTCCCACGCTGGGCTGGGTACCCAAGGACCTGCGCCAGAAACAGTGGGGCTTTTCGCAGCAGTCGTACGGCGCGCAAACGCTCGACGAGTGCCGCTTCTATCTGCCGAATCCGCCGCCCTGGTGCAGCGCCGATTCCGGCAATGGACTGTGCGTGAACGGACCGTTCTGCCAGGGCGGCATGATCGTCGGCAACAACCCGCTCGACACCTCCAAACCGGCGCTACCGGCGTACGCAGCCGACTGGGTCACGCACCTGCGCGCGCGGCATGGCAACGCCGGGCAGGGTGGGGTCAAGTTCTTCGCGCTCGACAACGAGGCGATGCTGTGGAACTCGACCCATCGCGATGTGCATCCACAACCGGCGACCTATGACGAGGTGTGGACGCGCGGACGCGACCGCGCGTTGGCGATCAAGGCGGTCGAACCCAATGCGCAGATCTTCGGCCCGGTCAGCTGGGGCTGGTGCGATTACTGGACCAGTGCCGCGGACGCCGCGCTCGGCAACTGTTTCGACGGCCCGGACCGCGTCGCCCACGGCAATGTTCCGTTCGTGGACTGGTACCTGCAGCGCATCTGCGCCGAACCCGGGGCCGGCGGCGTGCGCCTGGTTGATTACCTCGACCTGCACTACTACCCGCAGGGCGACGGCATCGCCGGACTCGACAACAACGTCGCCACTGGCGAGCAACCCGCTGTGCAGGCGCGGCGGCTGCGCTCACTGCGCGAGCTTTACGATCCGTCCTGGAGCAGCGAGTCGTGGATCGGCCAGACCGCCTATCCGATCCCCAATCTGCTGCGACGCGCGCGTGCCGCCATCGCTACCCATTGCCCGGGAATCAAGCTGGCGCTGACCGAGTACAAATGGGGCCCGGACAACGGCGTTACCGGCGCCATCGCACAAGCCGAACTGCTGGCGATCTTCGGACGCGAGGGCGTCGACTATGCAACGCGCTGGGTGGCGCCGGATGTCGGGACATTGTCCGAACATGCATTCCGGATGTTCCTTGACTACGATGGCGCCAACACGCGTGTGCTTGGCGACGCGGTACCGGCGACTTCCAGCGTGCCGGATACGATCGGTGCCTACGCGGTCGATCAGGCGGGCGGGCCTCTGCGTGTGCTGCTGTTCAACCGCGGACCTTCCGCGCGCGACACCGAGCTGGCGCTCGTTGGTCTGTCGGCGCAGACCTTCAGCGCCTGGCGATTGTCGAGTTCTGGCTATGAGCAAGTGGCCAGCAACCAGGCCACTCCCGGCGCGACATTGGCGTTGACGCTGCCCGGTCACAGCGCGACCTTGCTGGTGATCGTACGCGGTGCGGCGGGTCCGAACCTTTTCGCCAACGGATTCGAGTGAGACATTCGCAGACGAGCCTGCTCCCGCAATTGCACGCTTGTCGCGCTTGGAAGTTTATCAGCGGCCTCGGTAGCGATAGCATCGCGGCTCGGCCCGCCGGGCGCTTCCAGGACAGTGCATGTTCCCGTTCTCGCGGCTTTGCAGCATCAGCGTGTGCTGCACGTTGGCACTACTCGGCGCCTGCGCCACGCCTGAAAAGGCGGCGGTCGACAGCAGCGCCAGCGCTCGCCTGATCGAGCGCTACACGACGATGCCGGCGCCGGTCGACAACATTGATTCGGTGGTCACCTGGCAGTCGCCCGACGGCGCCACCTGGCTGTTCGCTTCGGCCAAGGATGCCGACAACCTCGTGGTCTTCGATGCCGACAGTGGCGCCAACCTGCGCCGCGTCGGCAGTTCCGGCACGGCCCCCGGCCAGTTCGAGCGACCCAACGGCATCGCCGTCATCGACGATCTGCTGTTCGTGGTCGAGCGCGATAATCATCGCGTGCAGGTGCTGTCGCTGCCGGACCTGGCCCCGGTGCTGATTTTCGGTGCCGCCGAGCTCAGGGTGCCCTACGGGTTGTGGATCGAACGCAATGCGCACGGCCAACTCGACGTTTACGTCACCGACAGCTACCAGTTGGCGGATGGCACGCCGCCGCCGCTGGAACAACTGGCCGAGCGCGTGAAGCACTTCCGGCTGAGCGGGAACGCCGGTCGCATGCAGGCCGAACTTGTTGCCAGCTTCGGCGACACCAGCGCCAGCGGCGCGCTGCGCTGGGTCGAGTCGATCTACGGCGACCCGCGCCACGGACGCCTGCTGATCGCCGAGGAATACCTGGAAAGCGGCAGCACGCTGCGCGTTTACGACATGTCCGGCAAGTACCTCGGCATCGACCTCGATCCCAGTCATTTCGACGGGCAAGCCGAAGGTATCGCATTGTGGAGTTGCGCCGATGGCAGCGGCTATTGGGTGGCCACCGATCAGCGCGACGACGGCAACCGCTTCCAGGTGTTCGACCGCGCCACGCTGAAGCATCTCGGCAGCTTTTCCGGGCGCAATACCCGCAATACCGACGGCATCCATCTGCAGTCGTCGCCGACCACGGCCTTCCCGCATGGCGTGTTCTTCGCCGTGCACGACGACCAGGCGGTGTCGGCGTTCGACTGGCGCGATATCGCCGGGGCGCTGGGATTGCGCGAGCAGTGCCCGTAGGCTTTTGTTCTTCAGTCGGAGCGACCTTGTGTCGCGAGCTGTTGCGGTCGGAGCTCGCGACACAAGGTCGCTCCCACAAGAGCGCCTATATCAGCTTCTTCGCCCGCTCGATCCACTCGCTCTGGGCTTTGCGGTAGTACGCCGGCGCGATCCGGGTACGTTCCAGTGACTTCTGCAGCGTCGCCCGCGCGTCGTCCTTGCGATCGAGCTTGATCAGCAACTCGGCCTTGCGCACGCGCGCTTCTTCGCCGGGATACGACTCGTCGAGGATGTCATATTCGGCCAGCGCCTCCGGCAGGCGGTCCAGTCCTTCCAGCGTGCGTGCGAACAGCAGGTGCCCGTCGGCGGACTTGTAGCCCGGATTGGCCGCGATCAGCGTGCTCAGCGTCGCGTGCGCTTCAGCGACACGCCGCTGCGCGAACTGCGCTTTGGCCAGCGCCAGCAGGATGTCCGGATCGGTTGCGTACATGCCCTTGAGACAGTCACGGAACACCGCTTCGGCCTCGCCGGCCTCGCCGAAATCCAGGAACTCGTTGCCCAGACGCAAACGGTTCTGCACGGTGTCGGCGCGCGCCAGTTCGTCGCGCAGGCGACGCAGGTCCTTCTGCGGGTCGAGCTTTTTCGCCAGCCCGCGCGCGGCGCGGCGCGCGCGCGGATCGTGCTGCAGGTCCGGCAGGATCTGGGTGAAGGCGTACACCGCCACGCCCAGGAAGGAGCCCATGATGATGATCCAGATCCACCAGTACGGCCTGCCGCTGCGCACCACGTGCACCAGGCAAATGAACTGCAACAACAGTGACAGGCCAACCAGCAGGGGCATATCAGGCATCAACAGGGAATCCGGTGGTAGAGCATCGCCGATTGCGTGATCGGCGTGAACTCTCCATCTTGTGCGGACGGGAAGTTATTGGGTCGACGTGATCCAGAGTGCCAGTTCCTTGATCACCGTCGCATCGACGTGTCCCGGCTTCTCGTAGTCGCCCGGTCCCGGCGGATCGCCCGCCGGCATGAACAAATGGCTGAGGCCGCTGAAACTGCGCGCGCTGAAGGCGTCTTCGGACTTCATCTGCTTCTGCCACTGCAGGAAGTCGTCGTTCATGGTCACCTGATAGTCGCCTTCGCCCTGCAGCAGCAGGATCGGCTTGCCCAACGCCCGGGCCTGGGCAAAAGCATCGTATCGGCGCAGGTCCAGCCAGTAGCTGGCCGGCGCGCCGAGCAACGGCGCTGGGTCTTGCTGGTCGGCAGCGGTCAGCGCGTCGATGCGTTTGATTTGCGCCTGCACCTGGTCGAGCTGCTGTCGCTCGGCGTCGCTGATGCTGCCGTCGAGTTGGGCGATGTAGTTCATCTGCTGCGGCAGCATTTCGGTCAGCGCTCGCGCTGGCGCCGCCAGCATCACCACGCCGGCGACCTCGGTGCGCGCGGCGATGCGCGGCGCGAGCAAGGCCCCCAGGCTATGGCCGACCACGAACACCGGTTTGCCGGCCAGTTCCGGCTGCGCGGCCAGCGATTGCAGCGCCGCGACCGCATCGTCGACGACTTCCTCGTCGACGGTGAATGCCTTGCCGGCGAAACTTTCCGGAAAGGCGCGGCTGCGTTTCTCGTAGCGCAGCACCGCGATGCCGCGCTCGGCGAGGCCGTGGGCCAGATCGCGGAACAGCTTGTTCGGGCCGATGGTCTCGTCGCGATCGTTGGGCCCGGATCCGTGCACCAGCACGACACCGGCGTGCGCGCTGCCTTCAGGTAGCGTGAGCGTGCCCGGCAGCGAAAGCGCAGCGCTGGCGACGCCCAACTCACGCTCGCTCCATTCATCGGACGACGCCATCGCAACCGGCACCGGCGGCGATCCTGGCTTCACGAACAGGCCACGCACGCTGCCGTCGGCGGCGCAGCCGATCTGCAATTCCAGCCAGGCCTTTTCGTAATGCAGCGGGATCACCGCGGCATGGCCATCGGCCACCGACTCGGTGCGACCGGGAGCGACGGCAAGACGCTTGCCGGCCTGCACCGGCAAAGATTCCCACACGCTCCGCAACTGCTCGGCGCTGAGACCGGCCTGCATGCGCGCATCGAAATCGCTGCGCGCTTTGTCGTAGTTGCCGCCGTCGAGTGCCTCGAGCACAGCCTCGGCGCGCGCCAGGCAGGCAGATGCCGCATCTTCGGCGGCAGCAACCATGGTCGGTGCGCCGCAGCAAAGCGCAACGCACAGAACCCAGGGAAGTGGTTTCATCGCTTTTCTCCTTGGCCGCGGTGGTTGCCGCGGCCGATCAGGGATTGGAATCGTTGCTGTCATCAGGAGCGGGCGCACGCTTTACGCGTCCACTCCGGCGCAGCGCATCGCGCAGCACATACTCGATCTGCGCGTTCAAGCTGCGGAGTTCGTCGTCGGCCCAGCGCTGCATGGCATCCAGCACGTCGGCGTTGATGCGCAGCGGATAGGCTTTGCGTTCGGCCATGGCGGATCAGCCGTACAGGCTGCCCGTGTTGACTACCGGCTGGGCATCGTTGTCGCTGCAGAGCACCACCAGCAGGTTGCTGACCATCGCCGCCTTGCGCTCTTCATCGAGATCGACGACGCCGCGTTTGTTCAGCTGGTCGAGCGCCAGTTCGACCATGCTGACCGCGCCTTCGACGATCAGCGTGCGCGCGGCGATCACCGCGTGTGCCTGTTGCCGGCGCAACATCGCACTGGCGATCTCCGCGGCGTAGGCGAGGTGGCTGATGCGCGCCTCGATCACCTTGACGCCGGCCTGCGCCAGGCGCTCCTGGATCTCCTTCTGCAGATGCTCGGAGATTTCCGCCGAATGACTGCGTAGCGCGATCTTGATGTTGTCGTGCAGGTCGTAGGGATAGCTGGTCGCCATCTGCCGCAGCGCCGACTCGGACTGCACATGGACGAAATTTTCGTAGTCGTCGACCAGGAACAGCGCTTCGGCCGAGTCGACCACCTGCCACACCACCACCGCGGCGATCTCGATCGGCGAGCCTTCCAGTTCGTTGACCTTGAGCTTGCTCGACTCGAAGTTGCGCACCCGCAGCGACACCGCGCGCTTGGACAGGAACGGATTCGCCCAACGCAGTCCCTCGTCGCGCACCGTGCCGATATAGCGGCCGAACAACTGCAGCACGACTGCGTTGTTGGGCTGCACCATGAACAGGCCGAACAGCAGAAAAAACTCGATGAAGCTGGCCAGCGCCAGAACCAGCCCCAGTACCACGCTGCTTGCTTCGAAGGCGCGAATCATCACGATGACGGTGACCAGCAGCAGGCCCAGCAACAGCAGCAGCATCGGGATGCCGGGCAGTGTCGACTTGCGGATTTCCTTGGTCATGGGTTCTCTCCGGGTTGGAGTGCAAAAGATATCACGAAGATATCAGTTCGCAATAGGCCGAAGGTTGGGCTGTGGCGCAGATCGGGCCGGTTGAACGCGGAGACGCAGAGAACGCGGAGAGAAGCAAAGAGCCGGATCAGTGGGTCAACCACGCGATACTCTGAACAAGTTCCGTTCGTGGTGAGCCTTCAGTTTCACCCAAAACTGCGCGGTGACCTTGAACCC
>JAIMJQ010000096.1 GCA_020693165.1 Xanthomonas sp.
GCCCGCCTTTGGCGCAAAGGCGAAAAGCGTCCAGACAAGTCTGGACCCACCAGGAGCCTGCTTGCCCGCCTTTGGCGCAAAGGCGAAAAGCGTCCAGACAAGTCTGGACCCACCAGGAGCCTGCTTGCCCGCCTTTGGCGCAAAGGCGAAAAGCGTCCAGACAAGTCTGGACCCACCAGGAGCCTGCTTGCCCGTGCCCCATGTCGCGTGCCCCGTGCCCCGCTCTTTACAGCACTCCCCGGCGCATCTGATCGGCCTCGATCGACTCGAACAGGGCCTTGAAGTTGCCCTCGCCGAAGCCCTCGTTGCCCTTGCGCTGGATGATCTCGAAGAAGATCGGGCCGATGTTGGTTTCGGTGAAGATCTGCAACAGCTTCTTCGTCTTCGTCTCCGGATCGGCATCGATCAGGATGCGGTTCGCCTTCATCCGCGCGACATCCTCGCCGTGGTTCGGCACGCGCTCGTCGATGACGTCGAAATAGGTGTCCGGCGTGTGCAGGAACTTCACGCCGGAAGCGCGCATCGCCTCGACGGTGTCGTAGATGTTGTCGGTGAAGCAGGCGATGTGCTGGATGCCCTCGCCGTGGTACTGGTCGAGATACTCATTGATCTGCGACTTCGGATCGGAGGATTCGTTGAGCGGGATGCGCACGATGCCATCCGGCGCGGTCATCGCCTTGGACACCAGCCCGGTCTTGGCGCCCTTGATGTCGAAGTAGCGGATCTCGCGGAAGCCGAACAGCTTCTCGTAATAAGTCGCCCACTTCTCCATGTTGCCGAAATGGAGGTTGTGGGTCAGATGATCGATGAAGGTGAGGCCGAAGCCGACCGGCTCGCGGTCGACGTCGTCGAGGAACACGTAGTCCTCGGCGAACGGATCGATGCCGTCGGTGACCAGATACAACATGCAGTCGCCGATGCCGCGGATGACCGGCGCATCGACCGCGCGTTTCGCGCCGCGGTCGGCGAAATCGTCGGCGCCGCGACTCACCACCTCGGCATGCACCTCATCACCATCGCGCACGCGGATGGCGAAGCCGCAGGCGCACGGGCCATGTTGCGCGGCAAACGCCGAGGCGAACGAATCCGGCTCCTCGTTCACCACAAAGCTGACCCCGCCCTGGCGGTACAACGTGATCGCGCGGCTGCGATGACGCGCGATTGCAGTGAACCCCATGCTGCGCAACAACGCGTGCAGACCGGCGGCATCGGGCGCGGCGAATTCGACAAACTCGAAACCATGGATACCGAGCGGATTGGGCATGCCGGTCGGCGTGGCGGCGGGCTGTAGTTGCGCGTTCATGGGATCCTCGGAGCGTTTGTGCTGCACTGCAGATTGCCAGCGCGGAACCGGCATTATAGTTTCATCTGTAACTTTTGCATCTGGCGGTGCAGCAGGAGAGCGGTGAAAAGTAAAACCTAAGACGTCAATCGGGCACATTGACGTTTTACGTTTCACGTTTTAACCAGGCCACCAACCATGCCCGCGCGCAGCAAGGCACCTGCCCCCACCCTCGACCTCGAACGCTTCCTTCCATACCGGCTGTCGGTGCTGTCGAACACGGTCAGCCAGGCGATCGCGACGATGTACGGCGAGCGCTTCAACCTCAATGTGATGCAATGGCGGGTGATGGCCGTGCTCGGGCGCTATGCGAATCTGTCGGCGGTGGAGGTCGCCGAACGCACGCGGATGGACAAGGTCGCGGTCAGTCGCGCCGTTGCCGAACTGATCGACGCCGGGCGGCTCGACCGCAGTACCGATCCCGCCGACCGCCGCCGCTCGGTACTCAATCTGAGCGCGTCCGGTCGCCGCATGTACGACGAGATCGCGCCTTTGGCGCTGGCCTGCGAGGCACGCCTGCAGTCGGTACTGACGGCCGACGAACGCGCGATGCTCGAACGCATCCTCGACAAGCTCACCACCGCCGGGGTGGGCATGTTGCTGACGGGCAAGGATCTCGGGATGCGGCAGTAGGAAAGCTGGCGTTGGTTGTTGGTGTTGGTGTTGGAAAGAGCGCGCAGCGCGAGCCGATGGAGGGCGCCACGCCTGCGGCGCCACTCTTGGTCCTGGATCGGGGCAATCTGGGTCAACAGCGGCCGAGCAGGCGCCCGGCCCTCCTGCAGCCACGCCCACGCTGTTTCCAACACCAACACCAACGACCAACACCGCTTCACCTGCACCGCTTCACTTCACTCCATGCATCAACCGGTTCACCAACGGCGCACCGAACAACAGCACCGCGCCGAGTCCGAAACCGGCGTACGCGATCAGCGTGTAGGTCGACGCATACTGATCGAGCCCGGTGGTGCCGCTGCCGCTGACCGCGACCGCAGCGACATGGCCGGCAGTGGAGTTGCCGATCGCGGTGCACATGAACCACGCGCCCATCGCCATGCCGACATCCCTCGGCGCCGCCAGCTTGGTCACCATCGAAAGGCCGATCGGCGACAGACACAACTCGCCCATGGTGTTGATCAGGTAGGCCAGCGCCAGCATTTCCCACGGCAGCTTGCCATCGCTTCCCTGCAGGTTGCCGATGGTCCAGACCAGGGTGGTGAAGCCGAAAGCGACCAGAATCAGCGCGAGTGCGAACTTGCGCGGGATCGACGGGTTCAGCCCGCGCGCTTCGAGGCGCGGCCAGGCCCAGGCAAACAGCGGCCCGAGCAGCAGGATGAACAGTGGATTGAACGACTGGAACGCGGCGAAATCGAACGGCGCGTTGACATGGTCCTTGGCGAAGAAGTTGAGCGACGACCCCGCCTGCTCGAACATGCCCCAGAACACGATCTTGGCGAGGAACAACAGCAGCATCGCGATATAGCGGTCGAGCTGGACGCGATCTCCGCTCTTGACGCCGCTGCCGACGAAGTAAACCGAGAGCAGCACGAACACGCCCATCAGGATGAAACTGACCATCTTCGCCTGGCTCAACATCAGGTACACCACCGGCACCGCAGCAGCGCAGCCGAGCGCGACTTTCAGCAGCCGATTGAGATTCTCTGCCGGCTGCAGCGCCGCGCCGATATGGCCGAGCCAGCCGCTGAGCCAGTGGAACACCACCAGACCCAGGATCATGCCTACGCCGGCGGTGGCGAAGCCCCATTTCAGACCAAAGTACTTGCCAATCAGCGACACGCAAATCAGCGGCGCCAGCATCGCGCCGGCGTTGATGCCCATGTAGAAGATGGTGAACCCGGAGTCGCGGCGGGCGTCATCCGGGGCGTACAGTTGCCCGACCATCGCCGAGATGTTCGGCTTGAACAGGCCGTTGCCAACCACGATCACCGAAAGGCCAATCAGGAACCAGGTGAGTTCCGGGATCAGCAGCAGGAACAGGCCAAGCGCCATCAGTCCGCCGCCAAGCAGGATCGACGACCGATAGCCGAGGTAACGGTCGGCAACGAAACCACCGAACAGGCCAGTGGCATAGATCAGCGCCGTGTAGGCGCCATAGGTCAGGCTGGCCTGCGCTTTCGCCTCGCCCTCGGGCAGCAGCGAAAAGAAGGTCGTCGCCACGTACACGGCGAGCAACGCGCGCATGCCGTAATACGAGAAGCGCTCCCAGAACTCGGCGCCGAACAACATCCACAACGGCCGCGGGTGGCCGAGTAGCTCGCCGGGCGGCGGTGGGATGAAGCCGGTGTTCTGGCTGGGGATGGTGGGGCTCATCAGCGACCTCGCGGGGGAAATGGTGTTGGTTGCTGGTGTTGGTGTTGGAAAGAGCAACAACCACTTGCCTACAGTCAATGGGACGCAATCGCACAACTAAACTCTGCGGCGACGGCTCCGCCGCTTTGGCCCTTCCAACACCGACACCAACAACCCACACCGCTTTTCGATTGCGGGCGCGGTGCGGCAAGGGCCGAGTCGCCTTGGCCCTTACCAACACCGACACCAACAACCAACACCGCTCTTACTTCACCCCGTGCATCAACTTGTTGATCAACGGCGCCGCCAGGAAGAACACCACTGCGATGGTGATGCCGGTGAAGAACATGCTGTCGAACACGCTGACATACTGCATCAGCGAACCGGCTTCCTCGCCGCCGCCGGCGGCTTTCGCTGCCAGCAGGCCGGCGACGTAGTTGGCCATCGCGATCGACAGGAACCAGCCGCCCATCGCCATGCCGGTTTCCTTCGGCGCCGCCAGCTTGGTCACCATGGCCAGGCCAATCGGCGACAGGCACAGCTCGCCGATGGTGTGGATCAGATAGGTCAGCGTCAGCCAGGACCAACTGATGTGGCCGACCTCGGTCGCCATGTTCTTGATCGCGAACACCAGCACGTAAAAGCCGATCGCGGCGCCGGCAAGGCCGAGAGCGAACTTGCGCGGGATCGACGGATTCATCTCCTTCTTGTCCAGCCACGGCCACATTGCCGCAAAGACAGGCGCCAGCAGGATGATGAACACCGGGTTGACCGACTGGAAAATGGTGAAGTGCAGCTGGTAGCCGAAGATCGTCGGCATGTCGACGTAGTCGCGCGCGAGGAAGTTCAGCGACGAACCAGCCTGCTCGAACAGCGCCCAGAACAGGATGTTGGCAGCGAACAGGATCAGCATCGCGATGTAGCGCTGCATCTGCACCGTGTCCTTGCTGCGCACGCCGCTCAAGATGAAGTAGGTGGCGAGGCCGATCATCAGCAACACCAGCAGCATGCCGAGCACACCGAGCGAATCGAACAGCCAGAACGGTGCCGAGCCGACGGTGAAATTTCCGGCGAGCCCGTTCTGCCAGGACTTGTCGAGCAGGAAGTAGGCCGGGATCGCCAGCAGGAAAGCACCAATCGTCACCTTGATCACCGGCCCGAAGCCTTCCTGACCTTTCGGCGTGGTGCCGACATGGCCGAGCCAGGACTTGAACATCTGGAACACCATGAGGCCAAGGATCATGCCGATGCCGGCAGAGAAGAAGCCCCAACGGTAGCCGTAGGTCGCACCAATCCATGAGGCGCAGATGATTGGTGCCACCAGCGCGCCGGCGTTGATGCCCATGTAGAAGATGGTGAAGCCGGAATCGCGCCGTGCGTCGCCCGGCTCGTAGAGTTTGCCGACCATGGTCGAGATGTTCGGCTTGAACAGGCCGTTGCCGATGACCAGTACGGCAAGACCCATCAGGAAGGTGGTGAGTTCGGGCGCCATCAGCATGAAGCTGCCGACCGCCATCAGCGCGCCGCCAAGCATGATCGAGCGCTGGTAACCAAGCACGCGATCGGCGATGAAGCCGCCGAGGATGCCGGTCATGTAAACGAGCGAGGTGAAACCGCCATAGGTGATGCTGGCCTGCGCATCGGCGCCCGGACCGAGATGGGCGAAGAACGCAGCCGCGACATGCACCGCGAGCATCGCGCGCATGCCGTAGTACATGAAGCGTTCCCAGAACTCGGCACCGAACAGGTTCCACAGCGCCTTGGGATGACCGAGGAACTCACCCGGCGGCGGTGGCGTCCAGTCAGGATTTTGGGTTGCGCTCATCGACGATCTCCAGGCTGATGGTTTGGGTGCGGCAGGCGCCCGCACGTGAGCCGCGAACATCTAGCGGTTCGCTTGATCCACGTCAAATATTCGTCGTACTGCAGTGCAGCATGGGCGCAGCCCGCGGGCGCTGTCGCTGTGTTGATTCAGGCAAGAATGGTAATATGACCATGTTCATGGTCACGAGGAAGATCGATGCCCACCGTCACTGCCGCAGAGTTCAAAGCCAAGTGCCTGAGCCTGATGGATGCCGTGCAACAGGGCGGCGAGGAGATCACCATCACCAAGCGCGGCAAACCGGTTGCGCGGCTGGTGGCGGTGGCTACGCCGAAACGCGCTTCGCTGATCGGGTCGATGAAGGGAACCGTCGAGATCCTCGGCGACATCATCACCCCGGTACTGACGCCCGAAGAATGGGGCGTGCCCGAGGAGTTGTTGAAGTGATCCTGCTCGACACCCACGCGCTGCTGTGGGTGGCGGAGGACGATCAACACCTTGGCCGGCGATCCCGGCAGCTGGTCGATCACGAACTCGCGACCGGCCAGGTTTGTTATTCCGCGGTGTCGCTCTGGGAACTGGACTTGTTGATCCAGGGGCGACGATTGCGTTTGGCGGCGCCGACATTGGCGTGGCGCGAGAGTCTGCTCAGCAAGGGTTTCGTTGAGGTGCCGGTGAATGGCGTGGTCGCGATCACCGCTGCAAGTTTCGTAACGGTCTTGCGCGACCCGATGGACTGCCTTGTCACCGCAACCGCGGTGATGCGCGACGCCACGCTGGTTACCGCCGACACCCGCATCCTCGAATGGAATCAAGGGCCGCGATTGCACGACGCCAGCCTCTGAGGGCGGGAGTTGGTGTTGGTTGTTGGTGTTGGAAAAGGCGCGAGCGCGGCGTTCGCTTGCTTGTTGTGGGAGCGGATTTACTCCGCGAGAGCTTTCGCGGGATAAACCCGCTCCCACAGGTTCGGCTACTTGCGGATCTCCGCGGTGACCCAATCGACAAAGCCCTCGATCGGCTTCATCTCGTTGGCCGCCGCGCGGCGCGAGCGGTATTCGAACTGGCCCGCATCGAGGCCGCGCTCACCGACGACGACGCGATGCGGAATACCGATCAGTTCCTGGTCGGCGAACATCGCGCCCGGGCGCACGCCCTTGCGGTCGTCGAGCAACACGTCGAGGCCGGCCGCAGTGAGTTCGGCATAGAGCTTCTCGGCGGCTTCGCGCACGCGCTCGCTGCGGTCGGCACCGAGCGGCAGCACGGCGATGTGGAACGGCGCGATCGCTTCAGGCCAGATGATCCCGGCGGCATCGTGGTTCTGTTCGATCGCCGCGGCGACGATGCGGCTGACGCCGACGCCGTAGCAGCCCATGTACATGGTGCGCGCCTTGCCGGTTTCGTCGAGCACCTGCGCGCCCATCGCCTCGGCGTACTTCTGGCCGAGCTGGAACACATGGCCGACCTCGATCCCGCGCGCGATGCTCCAGGTGCCCATGCCATTCGGCGCCGCTTCGCCTTCGACCACATTGCGCACATCGGCGACCACATCGGGTTCCGGCAGGTCACGTCCCCAGTTGACCCCCCGCGTGTGAAACCCCGCCTCATTGGCACCAACCACAAAGTCGGCCATTGCCGCAACGCTGCGATCGGCGACCACGGTGATCGTTTTGGCCGGTGCGACCGGACCGATGAATCCGGGCACCGAACCCAGGTGTTCGACGATTTCCGCTTCGGTCGCGAGGCGGTAATCGGCCAGGCCCGCGAGCTTCTGCAACTTGATTTCGTTGACCATGTGGTCGCCGCGCACCAGCACCAGCACGAAACCCTGTTCGCCAACGACGGCCACCGACTTGACCGTTCGATCGAGCGGCAGACCCAGCAGTTCCGCCACTTCCTCGCAGGTCTTCTGCGCCGGCGTCGCAACCTTCTGCATCGACTCGGACGCAGCCGGGCGCGGGGCAGCAGGCGCCGCCGCCTCGGCCAGTTCGACATTGGCCGCGTAATTGCCCTCGCTGGTGAAGGCGATGGCATCCTCACCGGAATCGGCGAGCACATGGAATTCGTGCGAGCCGGAACCGCCGATGGCGCCGGTGTCCGCGGCCACCGCGCGGAACTTCAGCCCCAGGCGCGTGAAAATGCGCGTGTAGGCGTCGTACATGTTCTGGTACTCGCGCTGCATGCACTCGGTATCCAGATGGAAGGAATAGGCGTCCTTCATCAGGAACTCGCGCGCGCGCATCACGCCGAAACGCGGACGGATCTCGTCGCGGAACTTGGTCTGGATCTGGTAGAAATTGATCGGCAACTGCTTGTACGAACGCAATTCGTTGCGCGCGAAGTCCGTAATCACTTCCTCGTGCGTCGGGCCGTAGCAGAACTCGCCGTCCTTGCGGTCCTTGATCTTCAAGAGCTGCCCGCCGAACTTCGCCCAGCGCTCGGTCTCTTCCCACAGCTCGCGCGGCTGGATCGACGGCATCAGCAGCTCCAGCGCGCCGGCGCGATTCATTTCCTCGCGCACGATCGCCTCGACCTTGCGCAGCGCGCGCAGCCCAAGCGGCGTCCACGTGTAGATGCCGGCGGCGAGCTTGCGGATCATGCCGGCACGCAGCATCAGCTGCTGGCTGACGACATCGGCGTCGGCGGGCGTTTCCTTGACCGTGGCCAGGTGGAATTTCGAGATGCGCATGGTTGGGGCCTGGTCTGCAAAGCCGGCAAGTCTAGCGCGCGCGGTGCCGGGGCCGGTTAAACGCGGACGCGCGAAGGACGCGGAGAGGCAGAAGCGGGGTTTGGACAAGCAGGAGCTGCTCGCGGTTATCCTTCGTCGATGCCCGAAGGCACCCTCGACCATCGCAGTTGCGTCCGCAAGTCTTGCCTTTCCATGAACCCATATCGTAAGTCGTTGAATACTATAGACACCGTTCGCCCTGAGCAGAGCGTCCCAAAGCTCCACCGGGACGCGGCGTCGAAGGGTGAGCGGTGAGCGGTGTCGCACGAATCCGCGCGTCCTTCGACGTCGCGTCCGGATGAAGCGTCGGACGCTCTGCTCAGGATGAACGGGTTCAAGGTCGCCGCGCAGTTTTTGGTGAAACTGAAGGCTCTCCATGCACCAAATCGAGGCTCGGCGCCTGGCTCAACGTGATGCAATGTGGCACTGGCTACGCGCTGCGCTGTGCTCCATGGCGCTTGGCGCCTGCCAGCGCGTGCCCGATGCCGACCCCACGCTGGTGCTGCTGCCATTGGCGTCGGAGCAGGCGCGTTCGGAAGCCGAGCAGCGGGGAATGCTCGGCCTGATCGCGATTCGCCTGCGCGCGGTGCGCGGCCTGTCGCTCCGGATCGACCCGGCCGGCTGTGATTTCGAGTCCGCGACCCACGCGTTGCGCGTGGTCCGCCGTGCCACCGAAAGCAGCGATATCACCGCCATCGAACTGCTCGATTGCGCATCCGGGCAAACCCGCCAGGAGACCTTCGTGCAGCGGCTGGACACGCCGCGCGACTGGTCGCACTCTGTCGCCTGGTGGGTGGCTGGCGAGCTGGGTCGACAGGCTCCGGCGCCACGCGCGGGCGCGGCCACCGCGGCACCGACGATGGCCGCTTATCTCGCCGCCATCGGCCATGTGCAGCAGCGCTCCGCCGACAGCATCGGTCGCGCGCGCGAACTGCTGCGCGGGGTGGTCGAGGATGACCCGGACTTCGCCGACGCCCACGCTGAGCTGGCCGTCGCCGAACTGCTGGCCAGCGAATACGGGCTGCAGTCGCTGGCCGAAGCCACCACCCGAGCGGAACGCGCGGTGGAAGCCGCACTGGTGCTGGATGCCACACTCGGATTGGCGCATGCGGCGCGCGGTCTGGCGCTGATGATGACGTCGCGTTATCAGCAGGCGATCCCGTTGCTGCTGCAGGCACATCGACTGGAGCCGGGCCACGATGCCATCCAGCTGTGGCTCGGCAACGCGTTGCTGTACGGCGGTCGACCGCTGGACGCGTTGCCGTGGCTGCAAAGCGCCGCGGAGATCAATCCCGGCCTGCTGCCGGCGCGCATCAGTATTGGCGAAGCGCACTGTTATGCCGGACAGGACGCGCCATGCCACGCTTTCATCGCCAGCGAGCCGACGTCGCCGATGCAGGCTTTCGTGGTGGCCCTGCTGCGCGCCCACCGCGGCGAGCACGCGCAGGTACACGCACTGCTGGCGGACCAGCCGCCCGCGGTCGATCCCCAATGGGTCGCCGACCTGATGCGCAGCAGCTGCATCGCAGCGGGTTTGCCGGACTGTGCAGCGCCCACCGCCAGCAACACCTTGCAAGCGCTGGAAGCGGACCTCTGGTCGCTCGACCTCGGCCTCGGCGCAACGGCACGCGCGGCGCAGGCCGGCGACACGGCGCAAGCCGACGCCCTGCGCGCCGAACTGTCGCGCTTGCGCTCCGGCGGCGTGCGCCTGCCGGTGATCGATGCGCTGCAGCGTTGTCTGGGGCCGAAGGTAGGTGTGGCCGATCCGGCGTTGGCGCGATTGCTGGGGTGCTCACTGTAGGAGCGACGTGCACGTCGCGACCGTCAGCTCCGGTGTTCGACTTTCGGTCGTGACCTGCTGTCGTGACCTGCTGTCGCGACGTGCACGTCGCTCCTACAACGGCGAACTGCTCAAGGGTTACCCCAACGGCAACCGCAACCGCACCGCAGTCCCGCCCTGGCCCGCATCCACCTGCAACTCGCCGCCGATCTCGCTGGCACGGCGCCGCATGCTCGCCAGCCCGCGGCCCGCGGCATGCTCGCGCCAGCGACCGTTGTCGATCACGGCGACGCTGAGCTGCGCGCCGTCCCAGTCGGCTTCGATCAGGACCTTGCCGGCGCCGGAATGGCGCAACGCGTTGGCCAACGCCTCCTGCAGGACGCGCAGCACATGCCACACGGTGGCGGGCGGCGCTGCAGGCAGATCGGGCAGATGCGCGGTGCGCCAGATCACCTTGACCGACTGACCCGCCAGCAGCGGCTCCATGCGTGCGCGCAGCATGCCGAGCGCCACCGAGAGGTCGGCGCAGGCGCTGTCCAGCGAATCGATCATCAGGCGCAGATCGTCCAGCGTGCGCCGCAGCTGCGGCGCCAGCAACGCGGCGTCCACCTGGCCCGATTGCATCTGGCCGATCATCGCCACCAGCTGGCCGCCGACGCCATCGTGCATGTCGCGCATGATGCGCATGCGTTCATCGGCCAGCGTGCGCGCCGATTCGGCGTCCTGGCGGCGCTGGAATTCGAATTCCAGTTCGCGCTCGCGCGCGGCCAGCGCAACCGCCAGTTCGGCGCGCCCCTGCTCGGCCTGGCGCAATCCCTGCAGGATGCGCAGCAGCAGCACGACGAACAGCAGCAGCGCGACGTACAGGATGCCCCAGTGCAGCAGGTAGCCCGGCGTGGTCCACACCTCGCGCAGCATCACGCGCAGCGTATCGTGCACACCGAGCGCGGCCAGCAGCAGCATCGCCGCAGCGAACCAGCGCCCGTTCGGCACTTGCGGGCCACCGCGCCGGCGCCACCACCAGAGCGTCAGTGCCAGCACCTGTGCCACGATCATCACGCGGGCCAAACTACCAAGCAGCGCATAACCGGGACGCGGCCACCACAAGGCCTCAAACACGACAGCACAAGCTGCCAACCCCGCCAGCCAGGCCGCCCAGCGCGGCGCGGTCTCTGCGCGCAGCGCAGCGGAACAACGCACCAGGGCGTAGGTCGCTAGGATCAGCGCCAGATGGACCAACGCAATCCAGACACGCCAGCTCAACGGGCGCCAGAACGTGGCGAAGTTGCTGACGTAGATCGCGCCGCCGATCAGCGCCAGCGCGAACCAGAAATAGAGTGGTTCGCGCGGCCTGACGACGGCGATCGGCAACAGGAACAGCAGCATCGCACCTAGCAGGATCAGCGTGGACTGCGCACCGAATAGGTGCAGCCATTGGTGGCGCAGTTGGAACCTCTCCATCAGGCGCTTGGGGCCGACATGCACGCTGCTCAGCTGAACTTGTGGAAGCGTGCGCGCTGCCGATCGCGCACGCAGTTCCAGCAGCAGTTCGTTGTCGCCGGTTTGCAGCAGTCCGGTCGCCATTGGCAACCAGAGCGCACCGGAAATGAAAGTGCTCATGCCGCTGACGTCGGCATTGCGCACCTGCACGCCGTTGATGGTCACGCCAACATCCTGGTGCACTCGATCCAGCATCAAAACACCGCCTTCCAGGCCCAGCTCGGGTCTGTCGAAGGTCGTCCGCAGCAGCCAGCAGTCGCCGGTCAGACTCAGCGGCGGCGTGGCCGGCTTCCATTCCACGCCGGCGCTCGGCACACAACGCGTCACGTGCCAGTCGCCGAGCTTGAGCTCGCGCACCTCGCGCCAGGTGGGCGTCACCCAGTTTGCCAGAAGCAGCAGAACCAGCAGCAGACCGAGCGGCAACCACCACCAGGCGCCCGGGAGCGAACGCAGTCTGCGTCGCTTTT
>JAIMJQ010000097.1 GCA_020693165.1 Xanthomonas sp.
CGCCTGCAGATGTCTGGCTTTTGTGGGTCCAGACTTGTCTGGACGCTTCTGCCTGCAGATGTCTGGCTTTTGTGGGTCCAGACTTGTCTGGACGCTTCCGCCTGCAGATGTCTGGCTTTTGTGGGTCCAGACTTGTCTGGACGCTTCCGTCTGCAGATGCCTGAAGAGCGTCCAGACAAGTCTGGACCCACAACAGCCCGCGTTCACCGGGCACCGGTCCTGAACCCGTAGACTGCTCGTCTTTTCGTTCGCGCGCTGCCGACGTGCCCATGCAGGCTGAACCCATTGCCGACGCCCCCGACTTCGCCGAATTGCGTCGGTATCTAGGCCCAGAACAGGCTCCGGCGCTGCTGCTGAGCGCGGCGGCGGGGCCGCAGGGGCGCTTCGACGTGCTGCCGTTGACGGATACGCCGCCGCTGGTGGTGCCGTATCCGGGCCATCCGGCCCATGCGCAGCGGCTCGCCGCGCTCGAGCGCCAGTTGCGCGAGCTGAAGGTCGGTGTTGCGACTGCTCCCGACGCGCTGTTCGCCAGTGGCTGGCTGCTGTACCTGGCCTATGAGTTCGGTGCCGTGTTCGAGCCCAGCGTGCCGCTGCTGGCACCGGAGCTCGACGAGCCGTTGGCGCTGCTGTGGCGGGTGCCAGCGGCGTTGGTGCGGGATCGGAGCGCGCAGCGATGCGAGTTGGTCGGTACGGATCGCGCGGTCTGGCAGCAACGCCTGGCCGCGGCGATGGCGGGCGCAGATTCGTCGGTGGCCGGGAAAGGCCAGGGCAGCGCAGCAAGCTCCTTGCTACATGGCCAAGGCCGCGGAGCAAGCTCTGCTCTACAAATCAGCGAAGACAACCCGCAGCGATTCCTCGATGGCGTCGGCCGCATCCACGATTACCTGCTTGCTGGCGATGTGTTCCAGGTCAACCTGTCGCGTGCGTGGCGCGCGCGCAGCGAGCATCCGATTGATCTCGACGCGCTGTTCGCGAGCTTGAGTGCGGCCAATCCGGCGCCGTTCGCGGCGGTGTTGACTCATCGCGACTGGGGACTGGCGTCGTCGTCGCCGGAACGGCTGGTCAGCGTCCGCGGCGATCGCGTCGAGACCCGCCCGATCGCAGGCACCCGCCGCCGCGATGACGATCCGGCGATCGATGCACGCCTGCTGGCCGAGTTGCAGCGCGATCCCAAAGAGCGCGCCGAGCACATCATGCTGATCGATCTGGAGCGCAACGATCTCGGCCGCGTTTGCCAACCCGGCAGCGTGGCCGTCGACGAACTGGGTGGCATCGAGAGCTATGCCCACGTGCACCATCTGGTGTCGAATGTCAGTGGCCGCCTGCGCGGCGATGTCAGCGTCTGGTCGCTGTTGCGTGCGCTTTTCCCCGGCGGCACCATCACCGGCTGTCCCAAGGTGCGCTGCATGCAGATCATCGCCGAGATCGAACAGGTCGGCCGCGGCGCCTACACCGGCGCGCTGGGCTACATCGGCGACGATGGTTCGCTCGATCTCAACATCCTGATCCGGACCATCTCGGTGCAGCGCGAACATCTGCAATGGCGCGCCGGAGCCGGTATCGTCGCCGATTCGATCGCCAGCCACGAGCTCAAGGAAACCCGCGCCAAGGCGCTCGGGATGCTGCGCGCGCTGGGAGCGGCGGCATGAGCGGGGGCGGTCGATTGCAGGATGACCGCGGCCTGCACTACGGCGACGGTGTGTTCGAAACCATCCGTTTCAGCGGCGTCGATGCGCCGCTCTGGGAATGGCATATGCAGCGGCTCCAGTTTGGCTGCGAGCGACTGCGGTTGCCGGTGCCGGATATCGCAGCGCTCGCCCGGCGCGCCCGGCGTCTGGCGGGCCTGCATGCCGAGGCGGTGGTCAAGTTGATCTACAGCGCCGGCAGTGGCCCGCGCGGTTATGCTCGGCCGCAGCCACCGCGCCCGCGAGTGCTGGTCCTGGTTTCCGGCTACACGCCGCCGGCTGCGCGCGCGCTGCAAGTGCGCTGGTGCCAGACCCGCCTGGCCTTACAGCCGGCACTGGCTGCCATCAAGCACCTGAATCGACTGGAGCAGGTGCTGGCGCGGTCAGAATGGTGCGATGTCGATATCGACGAGGGATTGATGCTGGACATCGAGGGAAATGTCATCGCCGCCACCGCTGCCAATCTGTTCGTGCGCCACGCCGGTCGCTGGCTGACGCCACCGATCGACCGCTGCGGCATTGCCGGGGTCGCCCGGCGTTGGCTGATCGATCGGGTCGGTGCCTGTGAGCACGCGCTGACCGTCGCCATGGTCGAAGCGGCTGAGGTTTGCGTGTTGACCAACGCCTTGCATGGGCCGCGCCAGATCGGCGCGCTGGCTGGGCGGCATTGGGTGAACGATCGCGAGGTGCGCTCGTTGCGAAACGCCTGGCGCGAGATGTTTGCGGTCGCAGCGGAGGCCGGATGAAGTCGCCTGGGCGGTCGGCGCTGCTGGGCCGGGTACGCTGGGTATTGCTGCTCGCGTGTCTGGCAGCAGGGCTGTCGGCGTTGGGCTGGATGGGCTGGCGCGACTACCATCGCTTCGAGTCGCAACCCTTGTCCGGCGCCGGGCAAGTGATCGAATTCAGTCGCGGCATGCGCCTCAAGGATCTTGCGGCACGACTGGACTCCCGGGGAATCAGTCGCGCGCCTTACTGGCAATGGCGCCTGCTGGCCGAACGCATGGGCGTGTCTCCCAAGCTGCAGGCGGGCGAGTACCGGATCGATCCCGGCGCCTCGCCGCGCAGCCTGCTGCAGGCAATCGCCGATGGCCGGGTGGTGCAGTACCGCGTCACCATCCTCGAGGGATCGCGCTTCCGCGAGTTGCGTCTGGCGCTGGCCCGGGTCGGGGAATTGACGCAGACGATCGATGGCCTGTCCGATCAAGACGTGCTGGTCAGGATCGGCGCGACCGAAGTCCACCCGGAAGGCCTGTTCCTGCCCGACACCTACTTTTTCCCCCGCGGGTTCAGCGATGTCGAATTGCTGAAACGCGCCTACTGGGCACAGAAGAGGCTGGTCGAAGCGTTGTGGCAGCGGCGTGCACCGGACTTGCCACTCGCCGATGCCTATCAGGCGCTGATCCTGGCCTCGGTGGTGGAAAAGGAAACCGGCCGCGCCGGCGAGCGCCCCGAGATCGCCGGAGTCTTTGTCAACCGCCTGCGCCGGGGCTGGCGCCTGCAGACCGACCCCACGGTGATCTACGGTCTCGGCGAGGCCTTCGACGGCAACCTGCGCCGGGTCGATCTGGAAACCGACACGCCTTACAACACCTACACCCGCTTCGGCCTGCCGCCGACGCCGATCGCCATGCCCGGCCGCGCCGCGCTCGAGGCCAGCGTCAAGCCGGCGACCACCGAGTCGATGTATTTTGTCGCCCGTGGCGACGGCAGCCACGTATTCTCGCGCACGCTCGACGAGCACAATGCGGCGGTGCGGCGGTTTCAGTTGGGCTTGAAACAGTGAAAGGTGAAACGTGAAACGTCAATCGGACCGCGCTTTCGTTGACGTTTCACGTTTCACGATTGATCTTCGCTCGACCAACCATCGGCCATGACCGCGATCCTCCCGCAAGACCGCCCCCTCCCCTGGCACGCTGCCGCCTGGCAGCGGCTGGCGGCTGGCATAGAGCGCGGCCAGGTCGCGCATGCGCTGCTGATCCATGGCGAGGGCGGTCTGCACAAGCTGCAGCTCGGACGGCAGATCGGGCAGGGGCTGCTGTGCGAGTCGCCGCGAGCGGCACGCGCGTGCGGACAATGTCGCGGCTGCAAGCTCTATCTTGCGGGCAACCACCCGGACTGGGTGGAAGTGCATCCGGTCGACTCGGCCGTGATCAAGATCGACCAGATTCGCGAGTTGTCCGCGCGCCTGTCGATGCGACCGCAGATCGCGCGCCGGCAGGTGGCGCTGCTGTGGCCGGCCGAGCAGATGAACGTCGCTGCCGCCAATGCCTTGCTGAAAACCCTCGAAGAGCCCTCGGCGGACACCCATCTGCTGCTGCTGGCGGATCGCATCGGCCAGCTTCCGGCAACCATCCGCAGCCGCTGCCAGCGCTTGCCGCTGGTTGGCCACGACGATGCCGCCAGCATCGAAGCGGTGGCGGCAATGGCCGGCGTCGATCCGGAGCGCGCGCGCGTCGCCATGGCATTGGCCGGCGACGATCCGGAACTGGCCATCGAGAATCTGCGGCCGGAAACCTGGAAAGACCTCGCGGCACTCACCAGGCGCCTCCTCGACGTCGCCCGCGGCGATCTCGACGCCAGCGCGCTGGCGGCGGTCGGCAAGGGCGAGGGTGCTGTGCTGCTGCAGCGCTGGTCGCGGCTGATCGCCGTCGCCGTTCGTGGTGAGCCACTCGGCAGTGAGCCTTTCGATGCCTGGGTTGACTTGACTTCGCGCGTGGAAATGTCGACCCTGCTGCCGCTTGCAACGCAACTGGAGCGCGCGCGCGGATTGGCCGGCAGCGGTGTCCGCGAGGACCTGCTGATCCACGATCTGGCCGCACGCTGGGTGCAGGCATTCAATTACGGGGAGCGTAGACGCGGACCATGAGTACCGGACCGGGAATTCCGCGCCAGGGCATCCTGTCGCTGGCGATCAAGGACAAGGGCGCGCTGTACAACGCCTACATGCCGTTTCTGAAGGGCGGCGGCATTTTCGTGCCGACGATGAAGCGCTACAACATCGGCGACGAGGTGTTTATCCTGCTGACCTTGATGGAGGAGAAAGACCGTATGCCGGTCGCCGGCAAGGTGGTCTGGATCACGCCGACCGGGGCGCAGGGCAACCGAACGGCGGGTATCGGCGTGCAGTTCAGCGAAGGCTCCGATGGCGACGCCGTGAAGACCAAGATCGAATCGATGCTGGCGGGAACGCTCGGCTCGGAGCGGCCGACGCATACCATGTAGATTCTCCAAACCGGGTCGTGCGCAGCAGATGCGCACCAACGCCAGCCTATACTACGGATCGTAGAACATCCGGGCCCATGCGATCGTGATCGAATCTGCCGCGAACGAATCCTCGACGCTGGTCCGCACCAGCGGCGAGCAGCGGGTGCCCGAGCGAGTCTACGAGCAGTTGCTCGAGAGCCCGAGCAATCTGATCCTGATCGACACCCCGTTTCACGACGAAATGCTCGCGCATCTGCGCCTGATGGCGCAGCGCCGAGGACATTCGATCTACCACTGGACCCCGGGCCTTGGACTGGCCAGTCTGCGCGAGCATGGCATCACCGTGGCTGGCAGCAAGCGCCTGGCGGAGGCGTTGCGCTTCGTGTTGCAGTCGGGCCACTTCGGCATCTATGTGTTTCCCGCGGATCGCCAGGAATTCACACCGCAGGTACTGGCCGTGTTGCGTCAGATCGCGCGCGGCAAGGACGGCGGCGACAAGCGCGTCGTGGTGATGGGTACTGCGCTCGACCTGCCGAGCACGCTGGAACGACTGGCATTCCTGATTACGCATCGGCACGGGCCGTCGCAGCGCCTGCGTTTGCGCGATGGCCGATGGATCCGCGAATGACCGAGACCGGACTTCCGAAGTACAACGCCGGCGTGCTGATCGTCGCCAGCAACCGCGAAGATCGCCGCGTGCTGTTCGATTCATTCGACGGCGCCGACTTCGACGCCATCTACACCGCGCGTGATGCGCCGCAGGCTCACGCCTTGCTGGCGCAGGATCCGGAACTGGCCCTGATCTTCGTCGAATTCGTCGATCCTTATGCCGAGGCCGAGGGTCTGTGCCGGGTACTGGCGGCGCACCCACGCTGGCGCCTGGTGCCGCGCATCGGCGTACTCGCGGCAGGTGCGTTGCCGCCGGGAAGTCCCGGTGGCCCGAATGCCCCGGTCGCGGTCTGGATCAGAAGTCCGGTCAGCGCTGCCGATGCCTTGCGTCAGGCGCGCGACCTGATCGCGCCGGTGCTGACGAGCGTCGGCTCCAAGGGCGACTGGATCGAAGATCTGGCGGTGCCAGCGCTGCTGGTCGATGTGCGCACCGATCGTGTGCGCGCTGCCAACCAACGCGCGATCAAGTTGTTGCGTTCGGATCTGCAGGACGTGACAGCGGCATCGGTGCGCGCGCTGTTGGGCGAGTTGCCGCCGGTGCGCGAGGAGAGCCTCGGTCTCGGCGAAGCACGCATCGATGCGCAGGGCGACCCGCGGCTGGTGGGTCTGGCGGTGATTCCCTGCGGCGACGAAGACAGTCGACTGGTTCTGCTAACCGCTGGCGCGCAGGCCGATTCGCCGCTCGAAGCGCTGGCCGGACTGGCGCGCACCGGACTCGACATGCAGGGTGTTCAGCCGGTGATGAAGCGGCTGATAGCCGATTACGGCATGGATTTCTTCTACGTCTGTGTCGAACGCGGCGGCACCGAGGCCGAGCCGCAGGTGCTGGCGGCATTTCCGCGCACCAATCAGGGCGGCGTGCATCCAGTGTGGCAGACCGAGTTGTATCGTCGGGTGCTGGCCGGTGCGGAATTCAGTGCGGCCGGGAATGCCGCGGCGAGCCTCGGGGAGCCGTTCTTCAAACAGTTGCGACTGCAAAGTCTGCTGGCATTGCCGCTCTACGGCGACGGCCAGCGTGCCGTCGGCGCGCTGCTGGCGGGTGGTCGCAAACCGCAGGCGCGCGCGTCCGAGCTGCTGTCGGTGTTGCGCTTGGTTGGTTCGCATCTGGCGCTGCAGGCATTGGTCGCTCGGTATCGGTCGGACAGCCGTTTCCAGGGTCTGCACGATTCGCTGACGCGACTGCCCAACCGCCTGCTGTTCAACGACCGCCTGCAGTCGGCCATCGCCGAGGCAGGGCGCAGTGGCGAGCTGTTCGCCGTGCTGTTTGTCGATCTCGACCGGTTCAAGACCATCAACGACAGTCTCGGACACTCGATTGGCGATCAAGTGCTGGTCTCGGTGGCGAAGCGCCTGCGCGCCAGCGTCAGGGCGTCGGACACGGTGTCGCGCTACGCCGGTGACGAGTTCACCCTGATCCTGCGTCACATCGTCCAACGCGACGACGTCCTGCGTATCGCCGACAAGATCGTCAAGGTACTGGAAACCCCGCTGACGCTCACTGATGGACGCGAGTTGCAGATCACGGCGAGCCTGGGCATCAGCTTCTACCCGGACGACGGCAAGGACGGCGAGACTCTGCTGAAGCACGCCGATGTCGCGATGTACAACGCCAAGGGCATGGGTCGCAACACCTACCAGGTGTACGTCGCCGTCCCGGAGGAGTCCAACCGCCAGCGGCTCGACCTCGAGGCCAAACTGCGCATGGCCGAACGCAACAACGAATTGCGTTCGTACTACCAGCCGCAGGTCGACGCGATCACCGAAGACATCATCGGCATGGAGGCCCTGATCCGCTGGGAGCACCCGGAACTCGGCTTGATCAGCCCGGGGTTTTTCATTCCGATCGCCGAAGATACGGGGCTGATCGTGCCGATCGGCGAATGGATCCTGCGTCAGGCCTGCGTCGACGCCAAGCGCTGGCTGGACATGTTCAAGTTTCCGCTGCGCGTCAGTGTCAACCTGTCAGCGCTGCAGTTGCGTCAGATCAATCTGGTCGAGGTGGTGGAAAACGCGCTGCGCGACAGCGGATTGCCGGGCGATGCGCTCGACCTCGAAGTCACCGAAAGCATCAACATCAAGGACATCCCGAATCTGATGGAAGTGCTTGGCCAGCTGCGTGAACTGGGCTGCCATATCGCCATCGACGATTTCGGCACCGGCCAGTCTTCGCTCGATTACATCAAGCGCTTTCCTTGCGACCGCATCAAGATCGACCAGACTTTCGTCCGCAATATCGGGATCGATCCAGCGGACGAGGCGATCGTGCGTGCGACCATCAACATGGCACGCAACATGGATCGCGTGGTGGTCGCCGAAGGCGTCGAAACCGAAGACCACCTGCGCTTCCTGCGTGAATATGGCTGCCAGGAACTGCAGGGCTACCTGTTCTCGCGGCCGCTGCCGGCGGCCACCTTCGAGGCGATGCTGACCGAACGCGCGCGGCTGCTTGCTGAAATGGCTGACGAGTGAGTTGAACTTTTCGCCCGCGGCCCGGTCCATGTCCGTGATCACTGGATAGCGAGGCTACGGACTCATGGGGTTGAATCTGCGCTGGTCCGCGCCAACGACGCGGGGAACGCGACCGGCACCTGGGCCGGCGGCGACAGTCACGGGGGTGGCGGTGGAAGAGGCGGCAATCGATGCGGCGCTGGTCGAGCGGGTGCAGGCCGGTGACCGTCTGGCCTTCGACCTGCTCGTGCGCAAGTATCAGCATCGCATCGTGGCGCTGATCCAGCGGTTCGTGCCGGATTGGCATGAGGCCCAGGACGTTGCCCAGGAAGCTTTCATCAAGGCCTATCGGGCGCTGCCCGGGTTCCGCGGAGACAGTGCGTTTTACACCTGGCTGTACAAGATCTCGGTGAATTCGGCGAAAAACTTTCTGGTCTCGCAGTCGCGGCGGCCGCCAATGGACGATGTCCTGGTGGACGATGCCGCCTATCAGTCGGATGGGCGGATGCATGAAAGCGCGACGCCGGAGAATGAATTCCTGCGCGAGGAAGTGGAACGCACCGTGATTGCCGCGGTCGCGGACCTGCCGGACGAGATCCGCACGGCGCTGACGCTGCGCGAGATCGACGGCCTGAGTTACGAGGAAATCGCGCAGATCATGAACTGTCCGATCGGAACCGTGCGTTCGCGCATTTTCCGCGGACGCGATGCGGTGGATCGTCGGATCCGCCCGCTGGTGGAGGGCTGAGCAGAGATGAGCGAGGACATCAGGGAACAACTTTCGGCGCTGATGGACGGCGAACTCGGGCGCGATGCACGCGCGTTCCTGATGCGCCGTCTGGAGCACGATGCCGAGTTGCGCGGCATGTGGACGCGCTTGCATCTGATGCGCGACGTAATGATGCACCGACCGGGCGGTGCACCGCTGAACTTGTCGGATCGGGTGATGCAGGCGCTGGCCGACGAGGATCGCAATCCTGCGGTCGCGGCGCCGCCGGTGGCCCGCTCGTGGCGACCCTGGCTGGGTGCGGCGATTGCGGCGTCGGTGGCGTTGGTCGCGGTATTTTCGGTGGCGCCGGAAGTCGAGCGCAGCGGGGTGTCGGCGGTCGCGGAATCGACACCGGCGCCGCGTGGTGCCCTGCCGCTTGGTGTGCCGGGTCCGATCGCGCCCAGTCTGGTTGGCGTCAGTGACGGCGTGCAGCCGGTTGCGGGCGAACGCAGCCGCCTGCTCGGCAGCACGCCGACGCCGATCAGCGCCGAGCAGATGCTGCTGATGCGCCATGGACAGATGGCGGATGGCGCCTGGTGGGTTGGTGGCGCGCAGCCGGTGTATGCGCGATCAGACCAGCGCCTGCTGGTGCCGGTGTCGACGGTGAGCGATCAACCCTGATCATGCGCGGCTGGATATTGCTGCTGCTGTTGGCTCATGCGCTGGGAGCGGCGGCACAGGCGCCGGTGGCGGACTGGCGGGTGTGGGCGCTGCGGATGGACAAGGCGCAGCGCTCCCTGAATTACGATGCGACCATGGTCATCGACGCCGGCAACGGCGACTGGGACCTGGTCGAATTGTCACAGCGCGTCGGCCCTGGCGGCCCCGAGCAGCAGTGGGTCAGCCTCAATGGTGCCGGACGCCGGCAGGTACGCACCGCACAGGGCCTTTCGATCCTCGGTCCGGAGGGCGACCAGCGCATTGGTCATGGCCCACAACTGCGTGCCGGAGTATTGCTGGAGCGCCTGGAAGAGAATTACGCCGTCGCTGTCGCCCCGCGTGAGCGTATTGCCGGACGCCAGGCGCTGAAGTTGTCGTTGCAACCGGTGGCGGCAGATCGCTACGGCTTGCGCCTGTGGATCGACGTCGACACCGGGCTGCCGCTGCGCAGTGAGCGCCTCGGTGCGAGTGGGCAAATGCTGGAACGGCGCATGGTCACGCGCCTCGTGGTGCATGGCTTCTCCGGGCAGTCAGGGCCGCCGGCCCAGGCGCCGGCGCCGATCAGCGATAGCGGCTGGAAACTTCCCGACGGGTTCCGCCTGGTGGGATCGGCGCTCGCGGTTCCCGGAATCGCGGGTGCTCGCCACTGGGTGATCTCGGATGGTGTGGCCTGGGTGTCCATCTACCAGATGCAGTTGCCGCAGGGCCTGACCATCGAGAGCAACGGCTGGCGCCACGGTGCGCTCAGTCAGGTGACCTTGCGTCGGGGCGATGACTGGTTCTATTTGCTCGGCGACCTGCCGCCGGAGACGCTGGTCAGCGTTGGCGAGGCCGCGTTGGCTGGCGTTCGCTGAACCGGATCGAGGCCGGCGCCGCAGATCGTGTCGCCGTGCCGACCTCGGTCGTGGTTTAATCTCCGGTTTCCCCGAAGGCCGCTGGCTGCGAGCAGCGCAGCCGGCCGGCGCGCACGAGCCACGACCTTGACCGATTTTCGAGACCCATGGGGCCATGATTCTCTGGGCTATTCAATGACTGGAGCAGCATGAACCCTATCCGCAACTTCTCGATCATCGCCCACGTCGACCACGGCAAGTCGACGCTGGCAGATCGTTTCATCCAGATCTGCGGCGGCCTGCAGGACCGCGAGATGGAAGCGCAGGTGCTGGACAGCAATCCGATCGAGCGCGAGCGCGGCATCACCATCAAGGCGCAATCGGTGTCGTTGCCGTACAAGAGCGAAGACGGCATTACCTACGAACTCAATTTCATCGACACGCCTGGCCACGTCGATTTCTCCTACGAAGTCTCGCGCTCGCTGGCAGCGTGCGAGGGCGCGTTGCTGGTGGTGGACGCCGCCCAGGGCGTCGAGGCGCAAAGCGTCGCCAATTGCTACACCGCGGTCGAGCAAGGCCTCGAGGTCGTGCCGGTACTGAACAAGGTGGATCTGCCGTCGGCCGAGCCCGACCGCGTGCGCCAGGAAATCGAAGATGTGATCGGCATCGATGCCACCGACGCGCTCGAGATCAGCGCCAAGACCGGTCTCAACGTGCGCGCGGTGCTGGAAGCGATCATCAAGCGCATCCCGCCGCCGGCAATGCCGACCGATCCGCAGTTGAAGGCGCTGATCATCGATTCCTGGTTCGACAACTATCTTGGCGTGATCTCGCTGGTGCGCGTGATGCAAGGCGAGATCAATGTTGGCGACAAGATCCTGGTGATGTCCACCGGCCGCACCTGGTATGTCGAGCAGGTCGGCGTGTTCACGCCCAAGCGCGTTCAGCGCAGCAAGCTCGGTTGTGGACAGGTGGGCTTTGTCTGCGCGGCGATCAAGGAAGTGCATGGGGCGCCGGTCGGCGATACGCTGACCAATGCCAGCAAGCCGGCGACCGAACCGCTGCCGGGCTTCCAGACGATCAAGCCGCGCGTGTTCGCCGGGCTGTTCCCCACCGAGGCCGACGACTACACGGCGCTGCGCGAGGCGCTGGAGAAGCTCAAGCTGAACGAC
>JAIMJQ010000141.1 GCA_020693165.1 Xanthomonas sp.
GCGCGGGATTTACTCGGCGGAGGTGATCGAGCGGTTCAAGCTGGGGTACGCCAATCGCACCCTCGGTTATCAGTTGCCGGAGAAGCAGATCAAGGCGGGCGCGGAGATCCGTGGGGCGTTGCAGCGGTTAGGCATCTTGCGCGAGTCCGGGCATGAGCACTTCAACGGCTCGCTGGTGGTGCCGGTGATCACGCCGGATGGCGAGATCGTCGAGGTGTATGGGCGCAAGGTCCTGCCGGCGTCGAAACTGCGCGCGGGGACGCCGTTGCACTTGTACTTGCCGGGTCCGCATCGTGGTGTGTTCAACGAATCCGGCCTGGTGGGGCACGAGGAAGTGATCTTGTGCGAGTCGCTGATCGATGCGCTGACGTTCTGGTGCGCGGGCTATCGGAACGTGACCTGCGCTTACGGGATCGAAGGGTTTACGGCGGAAATCCTGGAGGCGTTCCGGCGGCACGGAATCAAGCGGGTGCTGATCGCGTACGACGCGGACGAGGCCGGCAACAACGCGGCCGAGAAGCTCGCCGGCAAGCTGCTGGCAGAGGGGGTCGAGTGCTATCGCTGCCGGTTCCCGAAGGGCATGGATGCGAACGAGTACGCGTTGGCGGTGAAGCCGGCGATCAAGTCGTTGGGCGTGGTGATCCGGCAGGCGCAGTGGTTAGGGAAGGCGCGAACGGATGCGCCTCGGCCGGTGTCGCGTTCAATGCTGGAGATCGTGTCGGATGAGGTTGGCGATGTGCCGCAGCGGTTGGCGGCGTTGAGGGTCGAGCGTGGCGAAGCAGTACCGACGGCGCCTGCTGATCAGTCGACAGTCGCAGTCGTGGAGGTTCCCTTTTTAGCTGCTGAGCTTGCAGCGGCTAAAGAGGAAATCCCGGCGTCGGAACCCGTCGCAATGCCAGAGCTGCCCGCCTATCGCGTGCCGCCGGCAGCACCAGAAATCCCGGTCGAGATCACCGAAAGCGGTGAGTTGCGCCTGGCACTCGGTGATCGCGCGTACACGGTGCGCGGGATCGAGAAGAACACCAGTTACGAGCAACTCCGGGTGTGGCTGAAAGCCGAGTGCGGTGATGCGTTCCACGTCGACACGGTGGAGCTGTACGCGGCGAAGCAGCGCGGCGGGTGGCTGAAGCAGGCGGCGATCGAACTCGGGTTGTCGGAGGACGTGCTGCGCAGCGATCTGGGCAAACTGCTGCGCGTGGTTGAACAGCGCCAGGACCAGTTGATCCGCGCGAAGCTGAAACCGAAGACTCTCGAAGAGGCAGCGCCGGCATTGCCGCCGGAGCAGTTGGAAGCCGCGCTGGCGCTGCTGAAATCGCCGAATCTGATCGAGCGCATCGTCGCCGATGTCGAAGCCACAGGCGTTGTTGGCGAGGCCAGCAATGCGCTGGTGGCGTATCTGGCGTGCGTGTCGCGCAAGCTGGACAAGCCACTGGCGATCTTGATCCAGAGCACGAGCGCGGCGGGCAAGAGCACGCTGATGGACGCAGTGTTGGCGCTGATGCCCGAGGCCGAGCGGGTGCAGTACTCGGCGATGACGGGACAGAGCCTGTTTTACCTTGGCGAAACCAGCATGAAGCACAAGGTGCTGGCGATCGCCGAGGAGGAGGGTGTACGGCAGGCGGCGTATGCGCTGAAGCTGCTGCAATCGCAGGGCGAGTTGACGATCGCCAGCACTGGCAAGGATCCGCTGACAGGTCAGTTGGTCACGCAGGAATACCGCGTGGAAGGGCCGGTGATGCTGTTCCTGACGACGACCGCGATCGACATCGATGAGGAGTTGTTGAATCGCTGTCTGGTGTTGACGATCAACGAGTCGCGCGAACAAACCGCTGCGATCCAGGCGCGGCAGCGGGCGTCGAGGACGCTGGAGGGGTTGCTGGCGAGATCGCGCGGCGAGGCCATTGTCGCCACGCATCGTGCAGCACAAACGCTTCTGAGGCCGCTTGCTGTGGTGAACCCGTTCGCCGAGCAGCTCACGTTCGCCTCGGCGTGCGTGCGGCTGCGGCGGGATCAGCAGAAGTACCTGACGCTGATCGACGCTATTGCGCTGCTGCACCAGCACCAGCGGCCGATCCGCAAGGCTGATCACGGTGGCAAATCCTTCGAGTACATCGAGGCCACGCTGGCAGATATCGCGCTCGCGAACCGGCTGGCGCACGAGGTGCTTGGTCGCAGCCTGGATGAGTTACCGCCGCAGACGCGGCGGGTGTTGGGGCAACTGGTCGGCCACGTGGGCGAGCGTGCGCAGGCGCAAGGCATCGA
>JAIMJQ010000006.1:0-18206 GCA_020693165.1 Xanthomonas sp.
AGCTCTGGGACGCTCTGCTCAGGGCGAACGGTGGGGAAGTGAGCCTGTTCGATGCGCGAATCGGCGCACTGACAGGGGCCGCGCCGGATGACAAGGCTTCCGGATGCTGCCGCGCCGCGTACGCAGTATCATGTGCACATGAATACCCTCCCGAACTGCCCCAAATGCAACTCCGCCTTCACCTATGAAGACGGCCCAAACTTCATCTGCCCCGAATGCGCCCACGAGTGGCCGCGCGAGGAAGCCTCCGCCGCTGCCGAGGTGGCGCGCGTGGTGCGCGACGCGGTCGGCAATGAACTCAAGGACGGCGACACCGTCACCGTGATCAAGGATCTCAAGGTCAAGGGTTCATCGTCGGTGGTCAAGGTCGGCACCAAGGTCAGGAACATCCGCCTGGTCGACGGCGACCACGACATCGACTGCCGCATCGAGGGCATCGGCCCGATGGGCCTGAAGTCCGAATTCGTGAAAAAGGCAAGCTGATCAGGCGCTCGCCGGTCTTCATGACGACGCTCGCGACAAACGCTACGCTCGCGACAAACGCTAATCTCGGTGTTTGATCCGAAAGCCATCGGGGGTCTGACGCAGCCCGCATCTTTACGCGCCGATGTGAGTCCTACGCTTCCATCAGGCTACCGCCAAAAGCAAAACGCCGCCCCGTAGGGCGGCGTTTTTTTGTACGCTCGGACTGGAACGATCAGGACTTGCGGTGCAAGGCCACGCCAGCCAGCGCCATCAGCGCCAGCGCCAGCGCGGCAAGTCCCGGGAAGCCGAGCGACGGCGCCGACACCGCACGCTGCGGCGGACCCACGATCGCCGGAATGTCACCGAACGAAGTTGCCGCCTGCACCGTGGTGCTGCCACCGGCCGGCACCGTGACGTCCCATTGCAAACCGGCGCCGTTGTCGATGCACTCGCCCGGATTGACCGTGTTGTTGAGCGCACCGGCGCCGATCTGGGTCCAGACGGCGTTGTACCCGTCCGCGGTGAATCCGGTGGCCGGCGGTCCCTGCGCGATATGCAGGATCGTGTACAGCGGCGAAACGCCCGGACAGGTCTGCCCGCCCGGCGATCCCGAATTGGGCTCACGGAATGGCGTGCCGGCGTCGCTGTTGGCGAGGTAGATATCGCTGGCCAGGAACACGCGCGCCGTGACCGGCGTCGATCCGGGGTTGTTCAGCGTGAACGCCTTGCGGAAGAAGTTGTCACCATTGACGTAGGTGATGGTCTGCGTCGCCGACATGCCCGCCGCGGTGCCCTGTACCGTCACCGTGAACGGCGAAGCCGCAGTGCCGGCACCACTGACGGCGCTGATCGTACGCGCGCCGAAAGGCGTATTGGCGCCGATGGATGCGGTGGCGGTGCCGCCATGATCGCCAAAGCTTGGTGCGGTCAGCGCCCCGCCGGCAAGGACGAACCAGCCCATGTCAGCCAGACCCTGGCCAGTCGGGTAGATCTGGCCAACGCTGCCGCCGCCGATGGTGGAGTTGAAAACCTGGAAGGAATTGTCGTCGCCGATGTTGATCGTCAATGGCGTACCGGAGATATTGGTCTGTGCGACGACACCGGCGCGAATCGGGTTGGTGACCCCCTTCGCGTCGACGATCGCCGAGCCGATCAAGCCTGCCGCCAGTGCTGCTACCAATGCCATCTTGTTCATGTGGCTCCCGCTCCTTGGTTGGAATCGGCATGACCCAGTCGACGGTTGCCTGAAAATTCCAGCACCCGGGAGCCACGCATCCGAGTGCGGATTATGTTTCATCGTCCACACAGAATCCACTCCCGCGACTGGATACGCCGGCCGTCATCGGCGCCCACTTGAGTGCACTGGTGGGTGGAGTGGACGGCAACGCGAACCCGCGCGGGACTTGCCGGCCGCTGCACCGCGCGTATCCTGCTTCGCGAGCGGCGCCTTGCCGAGGGGCTCAGCGTCCTGCTGAACATCGCCGAACGAGGACCGATCCGTGACCCACGCATCCAAGCCCGAGGGAAGCGCACGATCAGGGTTGTTGCCGCCCGGCTCGGCACCGGTTCGCCAAGCTGGATACCGGCTGCTGCGCAAGATGCTGCTCTACCACCTCGCCATCGCGGCGGTGCTGGCAACCCTGATCTCGCTGTTTCCGACCCTTCCCAAGCACCTTCCGATCGGCGGCGTCACCAATCTGGCGAGCACGGCCGACGTGACCGTCAGTCGCGTCGAGAATCCACGACTGGCTGCAGCGGACCGGGTCAGGGGACCGGCGCCAGCGCCGTCTGCGGATCTCGACCGGCTCGGCTACGCGCGCCGACTGGCCATCGCGCTGGTCGGCATCTGGCTGCTGATGCTGCCAGTGTCGTGGGTGCACAAGGGCATCTACCGGAGCACCGACTACGACCACTCGCTGGACGAAACCACGCTGATCCTGCCCGGCGTGGTCGCTGCGATCGTGATGATCGTGCAATACAGCCTGGCACTGGCCTTCGCGCTGGCCGGCATTGTCGCCGGCGTGCAGTTCCGTCGCGCGCTGCAGGACACTTTCGATGCCCTGTTCATCCTGGTGGCGATCGGCACCGGCATCGCCGCCGGCGTCGGTGCGCTGGAAGTGGCCGTCGTGATGAGCCTGTTCTTCTGCTACGCGACGGTCTACGTCTGTTGCTTCGGCGATGGCCTCGAGTCCGACCATTCGGCCGAGCGCAAAGAGAAAAAACGCAAGCAGAAGGCAGAAGACGCGGACGATTGAATCCGTCGAGGCGTTCTATGCAACGCTCACAGCGAGTACGCGCACACGAGCGAATTCAGCGGGAAATGTCGCAAGTGACACCCACCTCGGGAGCCGGCTCGCTGCCGGCTTCTGTTTGCTCCGCGAGCAACCCCGCGCGCCGGTTCAGCAGCTCGGCATTGCCGGGGTGCATGGCGATGACCGCATCCAGATAGTCCCCGCGCAACTCGTCGTCCACCGGCAGCGGCAGGCGGCCGCCCCGATATCCGGCGACCAGGCCATCTGCAGTTGCCTCCAGCCAGCCGATGTGGCTGCCGTAGGCCGCACTCATGCCGGTGTCGATCATGATCACGCGGGTATCCAGGCGCGGCCAGATCACGCCGCCAGTGGTAGTGTGGCCGATCACGATATGGCGCGCGTCATGCTGCGCCAGGATCGCATCGACCGTCTCGACGCGCGCCGCCGGCGCGACACCGGCGAGGCCGCGATACCACAGTGGTCCGAGCGGATCCTCGAGGATTCCGGGATTCGCGGGATCGGCGCGGCGCAGTGCCACGAGCGCCATCTCGGTCAGCGATTGCAGGCTGTTGCCGCAATAGGCTTGGCTGATGCCGCCATGGACGAAGATCAGGTCATTGAGCTGGATCGCGACGCGGGTCTGCAGCGCCCACAGGAACAACTCGCCTTTCGGATCCCAGCGCGGGTCCCAGGCCGAGCGGTGCTCGACCCAGCCGAGCGGATGCTCACGCTCCCACTGCACACGGTAGTCGACCGGCAGCGCGGCATGGCGCTGCGGGTCGCTGCGCTTGAGGTCTTCCATCACGGCGTCGAAATAGCGATTCCTCAGCGCTACGGACCGCTTGCCGGCAAACGCCGTGAACTCGCCTTCGACGGCGTAGCGCAGGTCGCCATAGACATTCATCGCTTCGTGGTTGCCGAGCAGGTTGTGCACCCGCCCACCGCGCTTGGCCGCTTCCTTCGCCAGGCGCGCCATATGCGCGATGATGCGACGCGTGTCCGGGCCACGATCCGGAATATCGCCAGTCTGTACCAGGTGGGTTTCGCCGGCGATCCAGCGGCCGCTCTCGTCGACCACGCCGGCCGACTTCAACACCGTCAGGTAGCTGTCATAGTCGCCGTGCAGATCGCCGATGGCCACGATCCGGTCGACCTGATCCCATCGATGGTCGTCGAGCTGGCGCGGCGCGGCGCAGGCGCCTTGCCCGATCAACAGAACTGCCAGCAGCACGATTCGCACGGTTGTCTCCCTGTCGCCTTCGGCAAGTGTCCGCCAGCGCGCCTGAAGCGGCGCTATCCCGGAATCTCCGGCTCGACCAGATGCGCGAGTTGCGCCAGCGATTCCTGCCAGCCGAGGTAGCACATTTCGACCGGAATGGCCTCGGGAATGCCCTCCTGCACGATGTCGAGCTGCGTGCCGCAGCTGACCGCGCGCAGCGACACCGTCACCAGCAGCGTGCCCGGCAGGCCGGGATCGTCGAAGCGATCGGTGTAACGGATGCGCGCGTGCGGCACCAGTTCCAGATACTCGCCGCCGAAGGCGTGGCCGTTGCCGGTCGCGAAGTTGCTGAAACTCATCCGGAACGTTCCGCCGACGCGCACATCCATGTGATGGACCGTGCAGGTGAAACCGTAAGGCGCAATCCATTTCGCCAGCGCCGCGGCGTCGAGGAAGGCGCGGTAAAGTCGTTCCGGGGTGCAGCGCAGGACGCGCTGCAGGTGGACAGTGCCTGTGCCCATGGTCGCTTCACCCGCGCGGTTTGGCAGAGGCCGGATTATGGGCCCGTCAGGGAACCTGTGGGCGAGTCGTTGATCCTCGATTCCGATCCGGGCTCGACCGGCTCGGCGCACACCGAATCGGGAGTTTCTTGTTCACCCCTGGCCTGCCGAAGGGTGCCCGTTCGCCCGGAGCCTGTCGAAGGGCGAGCGGGACGTCCGCGAACGGAACCTTCCGACGTTTCCCGCACCCGGTGGCGCCCAAGCGCGGTTGCACGCCTGGAAGCGACAGCTGCCCGGCTGCCCTGGGTACGTTGCCTGCCGCACCCATTCTCGGACAGCATTGGCCATCGCCGTCATCCGGCACGGGATACGCCGAGCGTGAGCGCCTTCGACGAGACCGCAGCACCAGCGGCCGCAGCGATCGCTGACGGCAGCATCAGCCGCTACATCGAGGGCGACCAGCTGTACGCGGCGATGCTCGACGACATCGGCGCCGCGACCACGCAGGTGCGCATGGAGTCGTACATTTACGCCGCCGATGAAGTCGGCCGCGCGCTCGCCGCTGCGCTGATCGAGCGCGCCGGCGCCGGCTGCAAGGTGCATTTGCGGGTGGATGCGCTCGGCTCCTACGACACGCTCGATGCGCATCTGGCCGCTGCGCTGACTGCGGGCGGCGTGAAGTTGGAGTGGTGCCATCGCTGGAACTGGCGCCAACCGTTCAACATTCATCGACGCAATCACCGCAAGCTGCTGATCGTCGACCAGCGCTGCTGTTACCTCGGCGGTTACAACGTCCATCGCGAAGGATCGCTGCGCGCCTACGGCATCGGCCGCTGGCGCGACACCCATGTGCGCCTGACCGGCGATCTGGTTGCGCGATCGATCGCGGCGTTCGACGAATACCAACGGCTCGCGGGGCGCATCCCGTGGCACCGACTGCGCGGTCACCATGGCTACCTGGTGCCGAACCTTGGCCTCAAGCGACGCTTCCTGCTGCATCGCTGGCTGAAGCAGCGCTGCGGCCGCGCCCGCCGCCGGATCTGGCTGACCACGCCGTATTTCGTGCCGCCGGCATCGATCCAGCGGGCGCTGATCGCCGCCGCCCGCCGCGCCATCGATGTGCGCGTGCTGGTTCCGCGCCACGGCGATGTGCGCCTGGCGCAATGGGCCAGCCGCGCCGCCTATTCGCGCCTGCTGGCGGGCGGCGTGCGCATCCACGAATACCTGCCGCGCATGCTGCACGCCAAGACCGCCGTGATCGACGACGACTGGAGCATGGTCGGCACCGCCAACCTCGACTACCGCAGCCTGTTCATCAACGACGAACTGGTGCTGTGGTCGGACCACCCCGAACTGAACGCGCTGCTGGCCGGGGACTTCGAGCGCGACCTCGTCGACGCGGAAGAAATCACCGAACAGCGCTGGTCGCGACGATTCGGCCTGGCGTGGATCGCCGAGCTGATCGGCTGGCTGGCGCGGCGCTGGCTGTAGCGGGCTAGACTCGCCGGATCTCCGCGCCCGGACTCAGCCATGGCCCGTTTGTGGTTCGTTGCCGTCCTGTTTCTGTCCGCGGCTGCCGCAGCCCAGTCGCCTGCCGACGCTCCGCCGCCGATCAAGCGGCTGGACGAGGCAGCGGCGCTGTCGGGTCTCGCCATCCGCATGGAGGCGCTGGCCGAGGTCGACCAGTTCTCCGGCGCCTTCCTGGTGGCACGCCATGACAAGGTCCTGCTGCAGCAGGCGTACGGCCTCGCCAACCGCGAGACGGAAACCGCCAACACGCTCGACACCCGTTTCTGCTACGCCTCGGCGGGCAAGATGTTCACCGGCAGCCCTGGCCGTTGATGGTCGTGTCGACATGGTAACCGCCTCGATAGGTGCCGTTGGCGTCGGCCGTCCACTCGTAGAGATTGCCCATCATGCCGAATACGCCCTCGGCGCTGGCGCATCCCGAATTGACCCCGACGTGGTCCGCGCTGTCGGGCAACGGGTCGATGCACGAATGCTGCAGCTGAACGGCTCGAAGCCGTCATCTCGATCAGCGCGGGCAGCAAGATCAGCAACAGGAGTTGAGACGAGAGCATTGGAGGGCGGACCTGGTCAATCGCCGGGCGCCGGCATGGATAACGCTTCCAAGCAGCGACAGGCCGAGACCGGCGACGATCGCATGGAGGGTCGGCAGAAACTCGAATTGGCTCACGCGGCGACCGTTCGCTTGGATCGCGGGAGACCAGCATTGTGGAGCTTCGCAGCGGGGCGCACCGATATGCGCGCGCGCAGGCATCGAAGGTGGGTCGCCGCAAAGCCGCTGGTCGCGTGCTCAGGCGTCGCCGCTGCCGCGAAACCGCCAGCCCGGCATGTCGTGATCGTCTGCAACTGGCGCAAGGAATGCGGGAGAACCGTTTTCACGCAACCTTCATTCAGGTATATGGTTCGTGAAGACGGGCGCATCTTCCCTTGGGCGGCTGCGCACGCACTGACTTCCGTGCAGCCATGGCCGAAGCATCCGGCTCACTGCGCGTCACCCCGATCGCAGGAGAGCTTGCCATGTCCGCAACCCGAATCACCCTGGCGCTGGCTGCATGCCTGGCGCCCTTTGCCGCTGCGTCTGCGGTCACGATTGGCGACGGGCCGATCATCGAAACCCATCTGGATCAGGCCCAGATCGACAACGGCGCAATCACGTTCGAGCAGATCTTCGATCACGGCAAATTGTTGTTCCAGGCCAAGTTCAATCTGTTCGACGGCCAGGGTCGACCCGGCACGACCGGCGGCGGTGCAGCACGCGTACCCGGAAGCGCGCCGGCTTTTGTCCGCACTTCGGCACCCGAATCCAACTCCTGCTCGGGCTGTCACAACCAGCCGTTCACCGGTGGCGCCGGAGACATCGTCGCCAATGTGTTCGTGCTGGCGCAGGCCCTCGATCCGGTGACCGAGTCGGTCAGCGCACAGTTCAGTAACGATCGAAATACGCTGGGCATGCAGGGCACCGCCGGCATCGAAATGCTGGCGCGGGAAATGACCGCGGAACTGCAGGCGATCCGCGATCTGGCGCTGAGCACCGCGCGCACGACCGGCCGCAGCACGCGCCTGGCGGTGACCTCCAAGACGGTCGATTTCGGCCATGTCACGGCTCACGCCGATGGCACGCTCGACGTCAGCGAGATCGAGGGCATCAATACCGACCTGATCGTTCGTCCGTTCCATCAGAAGGGCGCCGTCATCTCGCTGCGCGAGTTCACCAACAACGCGATGAATCATCATCACGGCATGCAATCCATCGAACGCTTTGGCGTCGAGCGAACGGGCACCGACGATTTCGACCAGGATGGCGTGACCAATGAACTGACGGTGGGCGACATCACCGCAACCACCATCTACCAGGCCGGCCTGAACACGCCCGGACAAGTTCTGCCCGATGATGTCGCCGCGCTGCGCGCGGTCATTCGCGGCGAGCGCAAGTTCGAAACCGCAGGCTGTGCCGGTTGCCACGTGCCGACGCTCAAATTGCAGACCACGGTGTTCACCGAACCCAATCCGTACAACGCGAGCGGCAATCTGAAGCCGAATGAGGTCGCCCAGGTATTCGGCTTCGACATGACCACTCAGGGTCAGTTGCCGCGCTTCGAGGCCGCTGCGGGCGGCGGCATCAACGTGCGCGCCTACACCGATCTCAAGCGCCACAATCTCTGCGATGCCGAGGTCCGCCACTACTGCAATGAGCAGGTGGTGCAGGACGGGATTTCAACCGAAATGTTCCTGACCCGGCGCCTGTGGGACGCCGGAAACTCGGCGCCCTATGGTCACCGCGGCGACTTGACCACGCTGACCGAGGCGATCATGGCGCATGGCGGCGAAGCCGCTGGCTCACGCATCGCGTTCGAACAACTCGGTCCGCAAGGACAGGCGGAGGTCATCGAATTCCTGAAATCGCTGCAGATGCTGGAACCGGGCACGACCTCGCTGGTAGTGGACAAGCGCGGCAAACCGACCGACAAGGCCGCCGCTGCCAAGCGCGTCGGCGAAGCTGTCAGACTGTAGACACTCGACAGGCCCAGGAGCCGCGTCGTCGTTGATCGCCCGGGCGTCGCCAATGGCGGCGCCCCGAAATGGCCGCTTCGCGGCTCCGGCACCGGTGACAGCGACGCTTGGATGCGGACTTGCGGACCTACAGCTTGTAAGCTGGCAGGTAGCGACTCGGCACGAGACCACCGCCACCGATGGCCCGCACCATGGATATTTTCACGCCGGATCAGCTGCTGATCCTGAAGATCTGCGGCGTAGTCATCGTCATTGGCTTGATCATTCTGGCGATAGACCGCTGGATCGTGCGAGCAGATTCCCCCGACAGCCAGCAGCAACTGACCCGACTGATCGAGGAGAGTCGGCTGCATCCGGTGACCAGCGCGACCGAACTGGACCAACTGCTGCTCCGGCTGCAGGCCTTCGAAGCGGTGACCGGTCACGTCCAGGGGATCAGCACCGCCCTGCTGCGGACGGAATCTTCAGCCCGGCTCTGGCTGATCGAGTATCGGAGCCGCGAACGCTCCCTGATCGGCGCCAACGCGCCGTTGGCGCGAGTGGATGTGCCACGGTTCGCCATTTTGATCGAGTTCGAGAACGACCCCGGTTGGCCGATCTTCGCCCAGGAAAACCCCGGCGACGCGCCAGCAATACTGCCGGCAGAATTTGCCGATCGATTACGGCGGATGAGCGAATACCGCCTGGCCATGCAGGAGCGGCTGGTGGTATTTGCTTCGCAACTGCAGACGGCAGCGTTGATGCAATCGGTCCAGGCCAGTACCAGCCCGGAGTTCCACCCGGGCCTGCTCAATAGCACCCTGCGCATCGATGTGCAGGCCGCCATCGATATCGTCAATGCCCTGCCCGGTTCGCCGCAGCTCGCGCGTTTCTACACCGTCGAGGGCATCGAAGTGAATTTGCCCCAGGTGGACGGCAGCGCACTCAGCGAGCGCCTGCGCGCCGATCGCGAACGCATCCAGGCCGAACAACAGGCAGCCCGCGAGCAGCGCGAGCGCGAATTCGAGCAACAACGCGCCGAATTCCGCCAGCGCAACGAGGAGATGAACCGCAAGCTCCGCGAACGCACGGAAGCCGCCAACGAACGGCTTCGGAGCAGCGGCGACACATTGCGCACGGGCGAATCGCAGAGCAAGCCGGAGAAGCAAGCCGCTGACACCGGCGAACCCTCATCGAAGGAGTGATCGCGCGCAAGAGCGCTCGCCGAGCGCACGATGTGCTTTGGAATGGATTCCCGGTGGCGCAGCGCGCGTGGCGCGGGACCTCAGTTTGCCGACCACCACGGCGGCGGCGGCAGATCGCGCGCAGCCAGGAACTCCGGGTTGAACAACTTCGACTCGTAGCGACCGGCGGAGTCGCACAGCACCGTCACCATGGTGTGCCCCGGCCCCAGCTGCTCGGCAAGGCGAATCGCACCGGCGACGTTGATGCCGCTGGAGGTGCCCAGGTACAGGCCCTCGCGGCCGATCAGCTCCCACAACACCGGCAGCCGGAGCGCTCGGAAGCAGCACGCAACGGGATCCGCGGCGTAATGCCGATGGCGTCGACAAAGGAACCGATCACCTCCGTGTGGGTTCCTGCGGTCACTCGGTGCTTCTCCTGGTCGGCCAATCCGCGACAATCGCGGCGAACGCGCGCCAAAACTGCCGCGCCGAACGCCCTCCGTGGCGGTAGCCGCCATGACCGCAGTGAGGCGTGGCGCGAGTATCGGCGGTCGCGCAAGCCTTCTGTCAATAGCCTTCCAACGCCTGGCCGTCTGATTCATGGCGCCAGCGTCTTCTACGACGATCCCATCCTCAGGTATGCTCCGCGGCTCAGTTGGCCGAAGTGGCGGAATCGGTAGACGCAGCGGACTCAAAATCCGCCGCCCTTAAAAGCGTGTGGGTTCGAGTCCCACCTTCGGCACCAGAGTGAAATCAATAGCTTGGCGCTCCAAGCTCGCGGTCAGCGTTCTTCAATCGCAGCGCAACGCCCCAACCCGCGCCACGCGCACCAGCGCAAGGGCCTGCGCGCCGTCGTTGCCTTCCAGGCGGGCGCTGGCGTGGTCGCAGTCGCTGAACGTCAGGTCCACACGGCCCCAGGCGGCGCGCTGCACGAGCGCAGGGTCGTAGTCGCTGTAGCGGCCTCCCGAGAACCGCACCAGATCGATGCGCAGGGTTTCGCCATAGCGCGGTGTCGCCGACGCCAGGCCGACCAGATTGAGGTTGCTGCGATCGTCGCGGTAGCCGTAGAAATAGACCAGCAGGCGACCGTCCGGTTGCCATTGCAGGGTGAAGCCCTCGCCGTCCCTGTTCGGGTCGTACCAGGAGCCGCTGAGAGCGGCCGGATTGCCGATCGGTAGCGCGGCGGTCAGTTGCGCGACAAGGAAGTCCCGCGCCTGGTCCTGCACGGCGGCGGGGAAGCCGCCGTGGGCGCCACCGGGAACTTCGATCATCTGTACATTGCGCCCGGCCGCCTGCAGGGCATCGCGCAGGCGCCGGCTCTGGCCGATAGGCACGGTGGGGTCGGCCGTGCCATGCACGATCAGAAACGGCGGATCGGCGGCATCCACCCAGGTCACCGGGTTCAATTGCCGCGCGAGCTCACGGTAGAGCGGATAGGGATTCGCGTTGTTGGCGGACTGCGCGCGCAGCACACCGACGCCTTCGTCGGCCGCGGTGAATCCCAGCAGCATCGAACCGGATGAGCTGAAGGCGTCGTTCGCGGCGGCGCCACCGTCCGGGACGAACTGCAGGAGGTCGGTCGGCCCATAGTAGTCGACCACCGCCTGCACCCGGCTGGAGTAGCCGTCCGCCACCCCCACCGCTCCTTCGATCAAGTCGACGTCGCCGGAGGTGCCGAGGAGCGCAACCAGGTGCCCGCCGGCTGATGAACCCCAGGCGCCGATGCGCCCGGCGTGCAGGCCGTAGGTAGCAGCGTTGGCACGCAACCAGCGTACGGCTGCCTTGACGTCATGGATCTGCGCCGGGAAGCTCACTTGCTGATCGCCGAACTGCCCGGCCTGCGAGGTCAGCCGGTAGCTGATCGACGCCACGGCGATGCCACGGGCATTGAGCTCAGCGGCACTCTGCGCCGGGAAACGCGAGCCGCCCGACCAGCCGCCGCCATGGACCCAGACCACCAGCGGCGCGGGCGTGGCCAGACTGGACGGGCGATAGAGATCGAGCTGCAGCGCGCGTCCGCCAACGGTCGCGTAGGTCAGCGCGGCGTGGGTGGGCTGCGTCTGCGCCGGCAGCCATGCCGGCCAAAGGCAGGCAAGCAGGACCAGGAACCGTGGGAATTTCATCGCTGCGCCTCCTGCTGCGGATCCTCGCTTCAACGCACCGGGTGGCGCGCGGTTGACACATTGCCACGCCTCATGGGTGCCGACTGCGGTTGCAGCGGCAACGGCTTTCGACGAGATTCGCACGCGGAACGCGCCTACCGACGCAGCAGAGAGAGAACGGATGCGCCTGCTTGGAGTCACGACCGCCTTGATCATGCCGCTGCTTGCCGGCCTGTTGTTCGCAGCAACACCGCCGACCGATTCGCAAGCGGCGTTCCAGCCGAACGCCTACCACGCCGGGCCCGGCGCATTCACGATTCCGTTTCATCTGGTCAACGGCCACCTGTTCATCGACGGCGCCATCGACGGCCGGCGTGGCAAGTTCATGTTCGACACCGGCACCGAGTTCGCCTTTTTCCTGAACAACCATTTCCTGCCGCTGCGCAAGCAGTCGCTGGTCGGGCGCGGGCACACCGGGTCGGGCCAGGAAATGGTGCTCTATCGCCAGCGCAAGCCGCTGGCGCGCGTGGAGATCGGCCGGGCGCTGCGCTTCGAACGGGTCGAGGGTTTCATCCACACGGACTGGCGCTTCCTTGAGGAGGGTTACGGCATTCCGGCCTTCCTTGGCAGCATCGGGCACGAGCTGAACCGCAACTACGCGTTCGTGATCGACTACGACCTGCAGACGATCGAGTTTCATCCTTACGACGCCGACGGCAAGGCGACCACTTTGAGGATCGATCCGGCGCGGGTTGTCGCCCGACTGGCATTCACCGGCACTGGCGTTGGCGGCAAGATACCCGAGGTCGCCATGCACATCGGCAAGCACCCGGTTACCGCTTTCTTCGATAGCGGCAATCCGGGTTCGCTGGCACTGTCCGCGTCGACGCATGCAGCGCTTGTGCGGCAAGGCCTGTTGCAGCTGACCGACATGGACCACGTCTACGGCACCTATGCGCCTTTCCGGCGCGCCGATGTCAGCGGGCTGCGACATGCCGACACGGCGTTGGTCGATCTGCGCAATCTCGCCTTCACCGAGGCCGAGCAAGATCGCATTGGCCTGGGCTACCAGTTCCTCAAGCACTACGTCAGCGTCTGGGATTACCACAGCAGGACGCTGACGCTGCTGCGGCGATGAGCCCCCCACATCGGAGGGGACTCGCCGGCTGAGCCCGCAGCGTTTCCCCGATCGACTATCCTGCCCGCCGAACAACACCGCCGCGAGCGAAATCCGGGATGCCCAGCAGGCTCAAGGTCGAATCCATCTTCCACCCGTCGGACTTCTCCGAAGCCAGCGCGGTGGCCTTCATCCATGCCCTGAAGATGGCGCTGGTCGCTCGCTCGAGGCTCAGCATCATGCATGTTCCCGGCGACCAGCCGACGGCATGGTCGGACTTTCCGGGCGTCCGCGAGACGCTGGAGCGCTGGCAGCTGCTCCCCGCCGGCAGCGGCAAGGAAGCCGTCGCGGAACTCGGCCTGCATGTTTCCAAGGTCATCGGTGCGGGACGGAATCCGGTCAAGTCCTGCCTGCGATTCCTCGACAAGCATCCGTGCGACCTGATCGTGCTCGCGGTGCGCCAACTCGAGGGCCGCATGCGCTGGCTCGGCAAGTCGGTCGGCACGCCACTGGCGCTGCAAGCGGGGCAAATGACCCTGTACATCCCGCACGGCGTCGGCGGTTTCGTGTCACCAGCGGATGGATCGGTGGCACTCAAGACCATCCTGATTCCGGTGACCAGCGACCCGCGGCCGCAGCCCGCCCTGGAGGCCGCCGTGCGCATGATCCGCGGCCTCGAACTGGCGGCGGGCACAGTGCGCCTGCTGCACGTGGGCGCACCCGGGGGCATGCCGGCAATGAAGCTGCCGCAGGTGCCGGGCTGGACCTGGGTCAGTGAAACCCGACCCGGCGCGCCGCTCGAAGTCATCCTGCGCAGCGCGACCGAATACGCCGCGGACCTGATCATCATGACCACTGATGGTCCCGACGGCTTTCTCGACGGCCTGCGCGGCAGCACCACCGAGCGCGTGCTGAGCCGGACCCATTGCCCGCTGGTCAGCTTGCCGGTGGGCTCGATGCTCGGCTGAGACGATGACGCCGAGAATCAAGCGGCAGACGGGAGCCGCCGCCCTGTAGGCCGCGTGTGCGCAGTTTCATCGCGCTCACCGGCGCCGTCGATTGCACAAAAACGCCGGTGAGCCGCTTCGCGGCACACATGGCCTACCATGGCAGATGCCGATGAGCACCCGACTTCCCGACCCCCTGCGCGCTCAAGTCCAGTCACAACTGGCGGCGCTCGAGCGCGCCGGACTACCGGTGGCCGATGCCGTCGGCATGCTGCGATTGCCGGGCCACCTGCAGGATCGGGTGACGCGCGTCGCCCGCGAGTTGCGCCACGGTCGACCGCTCGCCGACGCCGGCGCAGACGCTGGATTGTTCACGCCGCTGGAAGCCGCCGTGCTGCGCGCGGCGCTGCTCGGCGGCAGCCCGGCAATCGCCCATGAGCGCCTCGGCAAATCTGCGGCCGCGCGAGCAAAGCGCATGTCGCAACTGCGCGCGCGGCTGGCGATGCCGCTGTTCGTGCTGGCGATCGCGCTGTTCGTGCAGCCGTTGCCAGCGCTGATCGCCGGGGCAATCAGTGGCAGCCAGTACCTGTGGCGCAGCGCCGGCACATTGATGCTCCTGGCTGGCTGCATTGCTACCCTCGCCCACCTGATTCGTCGCTACCGCGGTGACAGCGACGGCACGGGACGGATCGCCATCGAAAATGCGCTGCTGCGACTGCCGGTGATCGGCGAGTTGCTCGCGCGCGCGCAGGCGCAGACCTTTTTCGAGAACCTTGCCTTGCTGCTGGAAAGCGGCGTCGCCATGTTCGATGCACTGCCCGCGGCGTCGGCAACAGTTTCCTTGCGCACGCTGCGCGCACGCTTCGACACGCTGCTGCCGTTGATGCAGGGCGGGGCGACGCTGGCGATCGCGGTGGGCACCCTCGATTGCTTTGGCAACAACGTGGTGGCAAGCATGATCGCCACCGGCGAGGGCAGCGGAACGCTGCCGGAGATGCTGGCCCGCTACGCCCAGGGCGAAGGCCGGCAAGTAGCCGAACGCCAGGACCTGCTGGCAACCTTTGTTCCGCGGATCATCTATGTCGTCGTCGCCGCGTGGATGGCCCAGGGGCTGATCGGCACCAGCGTGCTGCCGCGGCGGGATCCGGGTTGAGGTGACGAGAACACATGCAGCCGGGAAATTCATGTTCATACGGCTTTGACATGCACGCCGGCCGTCGGTAGCCTATGACTAGGTCCCGCAGTTTGATTTTGCCTGTAATGCACTTCACGGGCGATTGGTGGGTGTCCGATCATTAAAATGAGGCTCTCATGATGAACCCAATCAATAGACAGATCTCGGTCGCGCTACTCGGCCTAGCGACTGTTTTCAGCGGCGCAATCGGCGCTCAGACGCTGAGCCGCAGCACCGGTCCGGACTTCGGCTCGTCCAAGCCAACCAACATCGGCCGCACAGGCGCCTGCGGCACCGTCACCTTGACGCAGTCGACCTCGCAGGCGATCACCGCAGGGAACAGCGCGTCCTGCAACGCCAGCGGCTTGCATGCCGACAACTCGTATTTCCGCGCTTTCGACCTGTCCGCTTTTGCCAGCGGCTTCAACGTCTGCGCCGTCGAATTTGGCGTGGAGACCGCCACTGCCGCGGGCGCCACCCAACCGGTGGTGGTCAACGTTTACTCGAACACCGGCGGCGCCTTCCCGGCCGGCACGCGGACGCTGGTCGGCACCTCGAACATCGCACTTCCGGATCAGACGGCGTCGATCGTCAACCAGGCGCTTGCAGCCAGTCTTCCGCCGGGCTCACAGCTGGTGTTCGAGGTGTTCACGCCGGACGGCCAGACCGCGGGCGACTCGTTCTTCATCGGCAGCAACGCCGCTGGCGAAAGCGCGCCGAGCTACATCCAGGCCGCCGATTGCGGCCTCACCGCGCCAGCCACCACCTCTTCGATCGGTTTTCCGCAAATGCAGGTGGTCATGAACGTGATCGGCGACGCAGCGGGCGCTGATCTGGTGCTCGGCGCGGTGACTGCGCTGGACACCTGCGCGGCGCTGCCGAGCAACAACAACTCGATCATCGAACCGGGCGAAGTGGTCAGCATCTCGGTGCCGTTGAATGCAGCCGGTGGCGCGTTCACCAATGTGGTCGGCATGCTGACCTCGGCGACTCCGGGCGTCACCGTGGTCGCCGGCGTCGGCAACTACGGCAACATCGCCAGTGGCGGCAGCGCAACGGCGAATTACAGCATCCAGGTCGCCGAGTCGGTCGCGTGCTTCAGCAACCTCGACCTCAGCCTCGCGGTGACCAGCACCGAAGAGAACTTCACCTTCCCGATCACGCGCGGCGTCGGTGCCACGGCTTCGATCACCTACAACAACCTGCCGCTGGCGATCCCGGACAACCTCCCGGCTGGCGCCACCAGCACTGCCGTTGTTTCCGGCATGCCGGGCCCGATCACCTCGCTGCAGGTTCGCGTGGCCACCACGCACACCTGGGTGGGCGACTTGATCTACACGCTGACCAGCCCGGGCGGCACCACGATCACGCTGCTTGACCAACCCGGCGTGCCCGCTACCACCTTCGGCTGCAACAACAACGACGTCAATGTCACCTTCCAGGATGGCCAGGCGGACCCGGAGAGCACCTGTGACGCGGCAGGATCGGCGGCTGCATGGCCGGTGACCCTGGCTGCACCGGTGACCGCGCTTTCGACTCTCAATGGTCAGAGCGGCAACGGCACCTGGACGCTGCGCGTCAGCGACAACGCCGGCGGCGACACCGGTACCTTGAACGATTGGGAGCTGATCATCGCCCCGGCCCCGGTGGCAACCTGCACCGTGTGCCCGAGCAATGCCGACATGTCGATCACGCTGACCGGCACGCCGGATCCGGTGACCGCGGGCACCAACCTGACTTACGTTGCCACCGCCACCAACAACGGCCCGGCACCGGCTGACGCCGTGTCGATCACGCTGCCGCTACCGGCTGGCACGACCTTCGTGTCGGCTGCGCCGAGCACCGGTGGCAGCTGCAACGCCGCCACTCCGGTGGTTTGCAACTGGGCCGGCGCCACTGCTTCCGGTGCCAGCCACAGCGTCACCGTGGTTGCAGCAGTGCCGGCGTCCGCAACCGGTCCGACGCTGAGCGCGACGGCCACCGTTGCTTCGACGACGCAGGACCTGACGCCGGGCAACAACACGGCAACCGCCACGACCGCCGTGACCACCAGCGCCGACTTGCTGCTCACCTTGACGAGTTCGGCGACGCAATCCCTGATCAACGTGCCGGTCACGTTCACGGCCACCAGCCTGAACCAGGGCCCGTCCGATGCGCAGGGCGTGTCGATCACGTTGACGCTGACGCCAGACTTCCGCTACAGCAGCCACACCGCCACGGGCGCAACCTGCACCACGCCTCAGGTCGGCAACACCGGTGCGATCGTCTGCACCTGGGCGGGCGCCACGGCTCCGGGTGTGACGCGTATGTTGACCGTCGTCGCCTTCAGCAACGTCCAGGGCACGACCAGTGTCACGGCCAGCACGACATCGGGTACGGCAGATCCGGTTGCGAACAACAACTCGGGTGTCGTTTCCGTCCAGGTGGGCTACGCGGTCGAGGAGATTCCGACCTTGAACGCCTTCACCATGATCCTGCTCGGCTTGATGCTCGGCCTGATCGGCTTCGTCGTGGTGCGCCGCGAGGCCTAAGCCACGGACTCCAAAACCCGCACGGCGAAGGCCTGCGGGTTTCGGACCAGGGATGTTGAGTGATCGAGGGGCGGCCATTGGCCGCCTCTTTTTTTATGGCTGATCGGATTGCGACCTCGAACCGTCAACCACCAGACTCAACGCCGCAGCCGCAGCGCGCGCCCGAGATCGTCCCACCAGTAGCGCAGGAAGCTGCGCAGCATCCCGCGTTGCAGATCCACCGGACGCCCGTGGGCGAGGCGATCCATCTGCTGGTAGTACCATCCCTGCGCGCCGAGCACGTTGATCATCTTCATCAACAACAGCGGGCTGGCCGGCGACAACCAGCCGCGCGCAGCCAGATGCAGTTGCTGCTCGAACGCCGGCAGGCGGTCGATGCGCCCCGCCAGCAACTCGCGCGCGCAGTCCGGGTGCGTGCAGAATGGCCGCGCCGCCCCAATCACATCGAGTGCGCCCGAGGCCAGGGCGGCATGCATGCCTGCGCGCGAGCGGAAGCCGCCGGTGACCATCAGCGGCATCTTCGCAACCGCGCGGATCGTCTCCGCATATTCGAGAAAGTAAGCCTCACGCACGCGCGTGCTCGGCCTTACCGCGATCGCGTCGTCGCTGCGGCCCTGCAGCCCGAGCAGGCGTGGCTGTTCATAGGTGCCGCCGGAGACTTCCAGCAGATCGATGGCCTCGGCGTTCAGCAGTTCGAC
>JAIMJQ010000006.1:18227-37735 GCA_020693165.1 Xanthomonas sp.
GCTGAAACCGCCTTTGCGGAAGTCGTCGGAATTGAGCTTGACCGACACCGGAAAGCTCAGCCCTACCTGCGCGCGGACGGCACGTACGCACTCGACCAGCAGCCGCGCACGATTCTCGATCGAGCCGCCCCAACGATCCTCGCGACGATTGGTCAGCGGCGACAGAAAGCTGCTGATCAGATAGCCATGCGCCCCGTGCACCTGCACGCCGGTAAACCCGCACTCCTGCGCGATCTTCGCCGCCGCGCCGAAGCGCACGATGATGTCGAGGATCTCGCCCTCCTCCAGCACCCGCGGCGTCTTGTAGCTGCCGAGCAGATCGAGCGTAACCGCCGAGGGTCCGACCGGCTGGCGCGTCGCGTAGCGCGGCGACTGCCGGCCGGCGTGGCTGAGCTGCATCCACAATTGCGCGCCGTGCGCGGTGCCGGCGTCGGCCCAGGCACGCAGACGGGCGCGCGCATCCGCATCGACACTGGGCGGATGCGTGATGTCGATGGCGACATTGCCCGGCCGCTCGATGACGAAGCGATCCACCATCACATTGCCGCTGATGTTGAGCCCGACGCCACCCGCGCCCCAGGCCGCATACAGCCGCGCGTGCTCGGGCGTGGCGCGCAGCTGCGCATCACCTAGGCCCTCGGTCATCGCCGCCTTGCACAGGCGGTTGGCCAGCACCACGCCGCAGGGCAAGGTGAACGGCTGCGCAACAAGGTCGATCGAATGCATGCGGATTGCCTGTGCAAATTCAGGAAGATCCTGGAAGCCTTCAGTCCCGGCAGAAACCGCGCGCATCACCCCGGACGTCGTCAATTCGAGGAGCGAAGCTCAACTCGAGCCTATCTCGACGATCGAAGTCGCAAGATATCCGAACATCAAAGCAGCAGAGACACGTAAAAGTGTGCGCGCTGCGGTTACAATGACTCATGACCTCCCTGAATCCAAGCAATCCGCGAATGCGCGCGTCCACCCTCGACTCTGCCGATCTGGCTGCGCTGGCGAGCAATCGGCCGCGCAAGTTGCTGTTGCCAAGAGAGTTGTCCGATGATGAATTCGGCCTGTTCCGCACGGCGGGAAAGCTGCGTCAGGTCAATCCTGGCCAACTGATATTCCGCCGCGGCGAGCTCGGTCGGAGCATGTTTGTGGTCGAGGATGGGCAGGTGCAACTGGAGTTTGGCGATGGTCTGCCGGATAAGGTCATCGGCCCGCGCCAGTTCTTCGGCGAGCTGGCGCTGTTCATCGGCAATCACGCCCGCGTTGCCAATGCGACGGCGGCGACCACGGCGCTCCTGCATGTGGTCGAGGCTGCCGAGTTCGAGTCACTGCTGGCCCAGGAGCCCTGTCTGGTGGCGCAGTTCATGCGGCGGTCGTTTGCCTACCTCGTCGCCAGTGAGCAACAGCTGATCCAGGGCCTCAAGCGGCGCAATGAGGATTTGCTGGTCACACTCGATACGCTGCGGCAAACGCGCACGCAGCTGGATACCGCCGAACGCATGATCCAGACCGATGAACTCACCGGCATCTGCAATCGGCGTGGTCTGTATGCGTTTCTGTCCGCGCTCGATGACAAGCGCATGCCGGACACCACGCTGGGCGTACTGGTGGTCGATCTCGACCGATTCAAACAGATCAACGATGGTTTCGGCCACTTGACCGGCGATATCGTTTTGCGTGCGATTGCGCGCGAGCTGCAAAGCGCGGCCGCGCCCTGCGACCTGCCCTGTCGCCTGGGAGGCGATGAATTCGCGCTGCTGGTGCAGGTACGTGACGCTGCCGAACTGACCGACCGGGCGCGCCAGGTGGTGATGGCCGCGCGCGCTTTGCGGTTTGCCGAACCGAATATCCATTTGCGCACGTCCGTCAGTGTCGGCGCGACGCTCTGCGACGAGGCCGATCAATGGTCACACTGGTATTCGGCTGCCGATTCCGCGCTGTATGACATCAAGGGCCAGGGCGGCGATGGCTTTCACGTGTTCGAGCCGCAGGTCTGACGCCTCGCAGATACCGTCGCTCGCTGTCTTGGGTTGGTTTGCCGAGCGCCACGGCTCGCCAGGAACCCATGTCGCAAGTCATTGAATACAAGAGACACCGTTCGCCTTGAGCAGGGCGTCCCGAAGCTTCACCGGGACGCGCCGTCGAAGGGTGAGCGGCGTCCTTCGCCCTTCGACAGGCTCAGGGCAATCGGGCCCGCGTCCTGGCAAGGCGTCGGACGCCCTGCTCAGGATGACCGGGTTCAAGGTTACCGCGCAGTTTTTTGCAAAACTGAAGGCGTTCCATGAACCTATGCTGTAACTCATTGAAAGTATAGAATGTTTTCTGCGAAGCAGACTGGGTGACTCGCGGCGCTGTCCTGCACACCGCTGCGCGGCCACCCTGACCTGCATCCGGATGTTCGATGCGCGAACAAGCGCACCGCCAGGGACGACCGGGCCTCCTGCAACAGCACCGAAGTTCATCGCGCGTAGTCAGCTTTGACCCAAATCACGGCTCCCGCAACAGCGAGGCGCATGATTCGTGTACAAAGTTGACCCAAAGCAGGGCGCTCGCAGCGCCGGGCGATTGCGGCGCCTACCCCGCCGCCCTGAGAATGGCTCGCAATGCACGACCCAGCCGCCCCATCGCCTGTAACTGCGCCGCAACTGCGCTGCCTGGTGGTGTCCGATCTGGCCGGGTCGACGGCGCTGATCGACCGCCTTGGCGATACCCGGGCAGCGGCCCTGATTCGTGAGCATGATCGCGTCGCGCGTCAGGCTGTGCAGGATCATCACGGCCAGGAAATCGACAAGACCGACGGCTTTCTGATCCTGTTCGAGCGTCCCATCGACGCTTTGGCCTTCGCCCTCGATTACCAGGCCGGGCTGCGCGCGCTGCGCGAGCGCGAGGGGGTTGCACTGCTGGCCCGCGTCGGCATCCACGTCGGCGAGGTGCTGACCTGGCGCAATACCGAGGCCGCGATCGCAGGCGGCGCCAAGCCGGTCGAGGTCGAGGGCCTGGCCAAAGTGATCGCGGCGCGCCTGATGAGCCTGGCCGACCCTGGACAGATTCTGCTCAGCGAGTCGGCCTACTCGCTGGCGCTGCGTGCGCGCAGCGAACTGCCGCAATGGGACCTCAACTGGGCGGAGCACGGACGCTACGAACTGCATGGCGTCGCTCAGCCGATGTCGGTGTTCCAGGTTGGCGCGGACCGCGCCACGCTGCAGGCGCCGCGCAACAAGTCCAAGGCGCGCCGGCAGAGGCGCCGGCATCTGAAAGCACTATTGGCGCTGCTGGCACTGCTGCTGCTCGCCTGGCCGATCTGGCAGTTGCTGGCGCCTAGGCCGGCGATCGCCTTCGTCGAGCGCGACTGGCTGGTGGTCGGCGACGTGCGCAATCTGACCGGCGACGCATTGTTCGACGACTCGCTGGCGAGCGCGATCCGCATCGGTCTTGAACAATCGCGCCACGTCAATCTGGTTGGCGCGCTGAAAGCGCAGCAGACCCTGGCGCTGATGCAGCGCCCGGATGCCGCGGTCGACCGCGAAGTTGGCAGCGAACTTGCCGTGCGTGCCGGGGCGCGCGCGCTGCTGCTGCCGAGTCTGGCCGAGGTCAGCGGACGCTTGCGCTTCACCGCTGAACTGGTCGACCCGCAGACCGGCTCCACCGTCTATTCCGATTCGGAGGAAGCCGCAGGGAGCGATCAAGTGATCGGTGCGGTAGGCAGCGTGCTCCGCCGTGTGCGCGGCAACCTCGGCGAGTCACTCAGCCTGATCGCCAAGGCCGACGAGCCGCTGCCGATGCTGACCACCGGCAAGCTCGAGGCGCTGCGCGCCTATGCGCTGGGCAACAAGGCCTACCAGTCGGACGATCGCGATGGCGCGCGGCGGTTGTTCGATGAAGCGCTTCGGCTCGACCCGGATTTCGATCTCGCCCGCATCGGCCTCGCGCGACTGTCGATGGCCTACAACAACAATGCCGCGGCGCTGGCGCAACTGCGTCGGATCGATCCGGGGCGTGGGCGGTTGTCGACACGCGAGCGCTTGTACTACGAGAGCCTGCTCGCGTGGTGCGAAAGCTCGCTGCCGGATGTGCTGGCGAAGTGGAAGCAGTTGTGGACGATGTATCCCGACCACCACGGCGCCTACGCCAATTACGCGCTGGTCGCCTCGCAATGGGGCAATCTGTTTGAAGATTCGCTGCAAGCAGCGCTCAAGGCGGTGTCGCCGCAGAACGCCATGCTGGTCTCCACCTACGACACCATTGCCGAGATGCACCTTGCCCTCGACCAGCTCGATGCCGCCGACGCGGCACTGCGCAAGGCGCGCGAACTGGGCAGCGCGGGCACGCGGATGGTTTATCTGACGGTGGCGGCGGCACGCAACGACTGGACGCAGGTGGATGAAGTTGCCAAAGTGCTGGCAGAACCGGCGCGCGATACCTACGAGTTCTATCGCCAGATCGTTCGCGTCGCGTTGGCCTTCGATCGCGGTCGCTGGAGCGAGGCCGACAGCGCGCTGCGTGCTGCGCTCGGCCGTGCCGATCGCCACGGCGTGGAGGTGGTGCGCACCTTTCGCCTGCTGCAGCTCAGCCTGGCCACCGAGGGCCTGATCGCCTGGGAAGGCGAGCCGGGCGTCGACGCGGCGCTGGAACACCTGCTCGGGGACCTGCTGGCGGATTTGCCGCACGATCACGCCAACGGGTGGTTCCAGCAAGCGGCGCCCGCCTTGGTGGCGACGGGGATCATCGCGCGGCGTGGCAACTCGGGTTTGGCCACGAAAACGCTGGCAACTCTGGAAAACGATACCGAAGCCGACGGTTTCCCGCTGGTGCGCAGCCTGCGCGCTGCGGCGAATGCCGAACTGTCCCTGCGGCGCGGCGCTGCCGATGCCGCAATCAGTCGACTGCGTGAAGCGATGGATGGCCACGAAATGCTGTTGCTGCATGTCATCGAATTGCGCGCCCTGCAGGTCGCGGGCCACCACGACGAAGCACTCGCCAAGGCGCGCTGGTGGCAGCAGCGACGCAGCCGCGCCTATGCCGAGTTCAACCTCAATCGTACGCTGACGCCGCTATATCTCGCCACCACGCGGCTGGCACCGCTGGCCGAAGCCGAGAGCCTGCTTGGCCTCAAGCAGCGCGCGCAAGCGACCGACGTGCTGCGCCGTTGGCTTGAGCGTGAAGCTGGCGCGACCTTGCCCCCAGCGATCGCGGCACGGGTCGCGGCACTGCAGGAAGCGCTGCAGCCGGCGGATGCGCCCCCATGATCTACAGGCAAGGACGATCAATAGCGTTTCCCCCGCGCTGAACCGGGGGAAACAATCGAAGGACGCGGACTTGGCGAGGAGATGCTGCGCCTCCCGCTTGCAGCCTTGGGCTGCAGACCCGCCGCGACCGCTCAGTTGACCTGCGGATCGTGGATGTTGTGCGAGGCGTGCGCGGTCAGCAACCGGCCGACCATCATGTCGTGCATGGCGGCGAGATCGCGCGCGGACGGCAGCGGTTGCGCGAGCGCCGCACAAGTACCGAGCGTGGCGGCGCTATCGATGCCGAGTTCGGCCAATGCGGCCGCGGGATTGTCCTGGAATCGCTGGTGAAAAGTGCCAGCGCCGTCGCCGGCGCTCAACGCAGCCACCACGCGCAACGATTCCTGCAAAGTCAGACCAGTGGCCATGGATTGCCTGCCAATCGAGAGTGGGACGTCAGTTTAGCCGAGGTCGAGGAACCTCTGAACCCGACCCGCGCGCGATCGGCGGCATAATCGCCGGATGCCTGCTTCCGGTCCCGTCTTGCCACCCGCCGTGCAGCGCCTGCGCCGCTGCCTGGTGATCTACATCGAGCCGCGCGTGGCCAGCGACTTCGATCTCGGCGCAATGCTGCAGACCGGCGACGGGCTGCGGGAACAGTCGAGCTGGGTCGGCCTGCTGCCGCACCGTCAGGCCGAAGTCGAACTCGACGCGGAAGATCTCGCGGCAATTGCCGCGCTCACGCCGTGGCGCTGGCTGACGGTTGCGGCGCTGGACGCAAAGTTCGGTGCGCCGCGCGTCGCCGCGCTGTACGCGAAGGGCATCCTGGTCGGCGAGGACGCCGCGCACGACGCTGGCGACTTGACCTTGCGCCGGCTCGGCTGGCACCCGCTGTCGGCGCTTGGTCACCTGCACACCCGCTGGGACGCCGTGGACTGCGCCGCAAGCGTGCGCCACGGCGGCTTCGACGGCGTCGGTGCGATGCTGGCGGCGATGGGCCCGGCGCCACCGCCGAGCGCCGAGCCTGCGGGCTGCGGCAACGACAACGCCTTGCCGTTGCCTGCCGCCGATGATTTCGACAAACAGTTGCGCCAGCGCCGCACCTGCCGAAATTTCGATGCCGCAGCCTCGCTGCCGCTGACAGAGGTTGCGCGTCTGTTGCACCGCGTGCTGGGCGCACAGGGCGAACACCAGCTCGACGACGGCCTGCGCCTGCTGCAGAAAAACGCACCGTCGGCGGGGGCGCTGCATCCTACCGAGGGCTATCTGCTGGCGCAGCGCGTCGATGGCCTCGAACCCGGCATCTATCACTACGACGCCTGCCGCCACCACCTGCGCCCGCTGCGGGTGTGCGCCAGCGCCGACCTGCGCGCGCTGGCCTTGCACGCGCTGGCCGGCCAGGAATGGTTCGTCGACGCCGCCTGCCAGTTGCTGCTGACCTCGCGTTTCGAACGACTGTTGTGGAAGTACCGCGGACACTCCAAAGCTTACCGCGCGGCGCTGCTGGATGCCGGCCATGTCTCGCAACTGCTGTATCTGGCCGCGACCCACGCCGGCTGGGGCGCCTTCGTCACTTCGGCGATCAACGACCGCCCGCTCGAGGCACTGCTCGAGCTCGACCCCTTGCGCGAAGGCACCCTGGCCATCGCCGGCTTCGGTGTGCGCGCTTCAGAACGTCGCTATGTGGAGATCGACACGCTCGCAGAGGGCCGCAAGCCGCAGTTACCGATCAATGAGCCGGAATTCCGTTCGTGCTGAGCCTGTCGAAGCCCAAGCGCACGAGGCAGGCCCTTCGACAAGCTCAGGGCGAACCGCCCTGTCTGGCCGCGAAGATTCCGCCGCGAGTTCGCCGCCAGATGCGGCAGACTCTGCGGCTCCAAAGCGCCGCAGACAGATCATGCGCTGCACTCTTCCCTTGCTCGCGATGATTCTCGCCACCTGCGCCGCAGCGGAATAATCGCCGATGACCGACCGCATCGCCGCTCCCTGCGGCAGTTGATCAGGGCCGCGAACCTGGCCGGTTCAGGAGTCGCCATGAGCGACTTGCGTGCGCATCGGGGCCAGATCTACTGTCGTGAGAACCGATCGGACGAAGGTGGCATGCAGGTGCTGATGCGGCTTCGGGGCAGCGAGATCAGCGAGCTGACGCCAGCCGATTTCAATGTGGGCGCGCGCGTGCACGAGTACGGCGGCAATTCGCATGTGGTGTTGGATGGCGGCATCGTGTTCACCAACTTCGTAGACCATCGCCTTGCGACGTCGCCTCAGCCTCATCTCGCACAGTCAGGCTTTCGCCACCCGAGGATCTTGAGGTTTGTGCCGGGGCAGCAAGCGGTCGATCGTCGTGCCTTGCACCAGCAATGAGAACAGCACTACCACATAGGTCGCCATCAGCAACTGCTCGCGGATCGGCGATGCCGGCAGCGACAGCGCCAAGGCCACCGAAATGCCGCCGCGCAGCCCGCCCCAGGTCAACAGACGCACCGTGCGCGCCGGGATGTGCCTGACGCGGCGGAACAGGGCAATCGGCGCGCCGACGCTGACGAAGCGCGCCAGCAGCACGACCGGAATCAGCAGCACACCGGCGAGCAGGTTCTGACTGTGGAAAGTCAGCACCAGCACTTCGACGCCGATCAGCAGAAACAACACGGCGTTGAGAATCTCGTCGATCAACTCCCAGAAATCGTCGAGGCGTTCGCGCGTGGCATCGGACATGGCGAAGCTGCGTCCCGGATTGCCGATGAACAGCCCGGCGACCACGATTGCGATCGGTGCCGACACGTGCAGGCGAAACGCCAGCGCGTAGCCGCCCATGACCAGCGCCAACGACAGCAGGATCTCGACATCGAAGCGGTCGACGCTCTTCAGCATGCGGTAGCCGACATAGCCGAGCAGCATGCCGAACACGACGCCGCCGACGGCCTCCATCAGGAACAGCTTGCCGATCCCCTCGATGCTCGCGGGCGCGCTGCCGGTGGCGATGCCGAGCAGGGCGATGAACACGACCACGCCGACACCATCGTTGAACAGTGATTCACCGGCGATCTTGATCTCGAGCGGCTTCGGAGCGCCAAGCTTTTTCAGCGTCGCCAGCACCGCTATCGGGTCGGTCGGCGAGATCAACGCGCCGAAAACCAGGCACCATATCAGCGGCAACCCGACGCCCATCAGATCGAATACCAGCCAGGCGCCAATGCCAACGATGGTGGTCGACACCAGGATGCCGACCGTGGCCAGCCAGCCGATCACCCATTTTCGCTCGCGCAGGCTGGCAAGATCGACGTGCAGCGCGCCGGCGAACAACAGGAAGCTGAGCATGCCGTGCAGCAGCGCTTCGTCGAAATCGATTGCCGCCAGCACCGCTTCGACATCGCTGGCGAGGTCGAAGCCGCCGCGACGCAGCAGCGCCAGCCCGAGTGACAGCACCAGGGCGATCAGCATCACACCGAGTGTGTTCGGCAATTTCAGCCAGCGGTAGTTGATCCACGAGAACAGTGCTGAAGCGCTGATCAGGATCGCGGCCAAATCAAAAAGATGCATGGATGGGTCCAGGTCAACCGCGCCGAGGCGAGATAGCGAAGCATATCCGCAAGTCCGCAACCAGTCCGAGCGCTCCCGGTTCTCCAGTTCTGGGTTGGTGGCCGGAGGTGACTCGCCGGGATCCTAGCGGAGCGGTACAGCGACGATCGCGGCATGACCAGGGCAAAGATCGAGGATCAGCGCACAGCAGGCAGCGATGCACGCCTCGTCGTCGACGATTGCAGGCCGACCATCGCGAACCGGGCGGCGGCCACTTGGGCGCGACGCCGGCTCCGAGCAGCGCCCCGACGGCGCGCACGATATCGAGGCCGTCCTCACCGAACATGTCGTAGTGACATGATTCATATGGGCTGTGAAAAAGCAGCAAGAGGCAGGGGTCCAACCTCGGCGCACGGTCCGGCCGTGATGCGAACTCGACCCCTGCCCCTGCCACATTTTGACCTTGTCCGAGGCGCGAATAAGGGGGAACGGTACTCTGACTCCTGTTTCGCCTGATTCAGCGCGACACGGAGTGCTCGACGCGCACCGGCCGCCCTTGCGCAGGCGGCAGCATGAGACCACGGGACTACTCGAAGCTGCTGCCGAACAGTGGCAGTTCGAACGCCGGGCCACCCTGGAACAGGATCCGGCCGGCGTCGCTGCGCGCGTCGCCCGGCTGGTTATCGGCCAGGATGAAACTGATCGTGCTGCCGGAAATGCTCGCATCGAGGGTGTTCCAGCCCAGGCTCAGCGGATCGCCCTGCACGCGCGCGCCGAAGGCCCGCACGAAGCTGCGCGCGGCATAGCTGCCGCCGTGGATCGTCAGGTGCACGCGCACGCTGCTGCAGTCGGCGATCTCGAAGCGGAACGCGCCGTCCGGCTTCTGCACGAAGGGGTCTGCGGCGAAGGTGTCGGCTGCCACCGCGATTACATCGTACAGGCGGCTGCAGGCGCCGCTGAGCGGAGTCAGGCTGATGGTGAACGGGCGGCTGGCTCGCTGCGCCGAGGCCGCCGTTCCCGCCAGGCTGGCAACATGGCTCTGCTGGCTGTCGGGCTGGCCATCGCCATTGCCATCGCCGCCATTCGGCGCCGCGCTTTCCGGTGCGGTGGGAGCGCCGTCGCCATCAGGGTCAGGCACACGGGTGTAGGCATAGACGCCGGTGCGGCTACCCGCATATAGCGTCGGGGTGGCCGGTATGCTGCTGTCGAGCGCGAGCGCGGTGGCGGAGGTCAATGGCAGGCCGGCGCTGATCGAGTTCCAGGTGGCGCCGCCATCTTCCGAGACGAACACGCCACCCGGATTCAGGGTGCTGCCGCCGCTGGCCGCGTAGACCCGCAGCGAGTTGCCCGGGTCGACCAGCAGTGCTCGTATGTCCTGACCCGCCAGACCGGTGCCGGCAACGGCCCAGCTGGCACCGCCGTTGGTGGTCTTGTAGACGTTGCCGGCAAAGGACGAGTTGTCGAAGAACGGATTTGCCGCCGCATAGAGCACATTGCGATTGGTCGGATCCATCGCCAGCGCAAGTACCGAATGGTGCGAGGTGGCCGACCCGGTGTGCAGCGGCAGGCCGGTAGACGCCGATGTCCAGGTGACGCCGCCGTCGGTGCTCTTGAACACGCCATTCGGTGCGGCCGGGATATAGGTCGAGCTGGAGTTGTACGAGCGCAGGTAGGTGCCGACATACAACGTGTCGGGGTCCGCATGATCGACCACCAGCGGCACTGGAATCGGCAAATCCGGCGAGGGGAACGGGCTGGAAGCAGTTCCGGCGTTGACGCATTCGCCGGCTGGCAATCCATCGCTGCCGGCGCCCGAGCCGCTGCCCGCGGTGGCGATCGTGTTCCAGGTGGCGCCGGCATCCAGTGTGCGCCACAGGCGTGGCGTGGTGACGTTGACGGCACCACCAATCGTGCTGCAATTGCCGTTGCCGCTCGCGGTCAGATAGAGCTTGCTCCAGGCTCCCGAGCTGACCACGCTACGGTCCGGCACGATCGCGCGCACGGTACCCAACGTGGCCAGGGGCACGGACGTGCCCAATCCCGCGAAACCGGCGACATCGGTCCAGGTGGCGCCACCATCGACGCTCTTGGCCACGCCGCTGGATCGCAGGGCGATCGCCTGGAAGGGAGCGATGTCGCGGCCACCACCGTAGATCACGGTGGTTGACGGGTTCGCGGCAGTGTTGGCATCGACCAGCAGTGCACGGAACCAGTCCGGGCGGAAGGCATTGCCGGTCTGCGCCCAGGTTGTGCCGCCGTCGTTGCTGCGGAAGAAGGGCCAGGTGATCGCGCTGCCCTCGGACTCCGCCTGGCCGGCGTAGATCACGCCCGGATTGGATGGATTGATCGCCAGCGCGCGGATGTTGGCTGCGCCGATCCCGCTGTTCTGCTGGGCCCAGGTCGCGCCCGAATCGGTCGAGCGGTAGAAACCGGCGCCGCGCGAGATGAAGTAGCGTGTGGCCGGATCGCCCGGCTTGGTGGTGACCAGTTGGCTCTCCAGCGCAGCGCTGGGCCCCGGCAGCGTGGGCGTTGGCGCCGCCGAGAAGCTGGCGCCGCCATCCGTGCTGCGCAGGATCGGTCCGCGCGCATTACCCACCAGGACCTCGCCCGGCGACGGCCCGACAAAATTGAAGCTGGCCGGCAGTGTGGTGTTGCCCGGCCCGACGGCGAAACGGGTGAATGTCAGCCCCGCATCGGTGCTGCGCAGGACCGTATTGAACGGCGCCAGCGGCCCGAAGCCCTCGGTGCCGAGCACCAGGCCCGACGTGACCGGGCTGAACGCGAGCGCGGCGGTGCAGGTCGCGGTACCCGGATCCATACCGGCCACACTGACCGCGCTGAAGCTGGTGCCGCCATCCGCGCTGCGGTAGAGGTGCGCGCCAGTGTACGGCGAACCGTCATCCGGCGCGCAGGGGCTGACCAGCAGTACAGCCGGGTTGCTCGGGTCGAAGGCGATTTGCGACAGGAAAGTCGGCAGGGTGCCGGTTCCGATCGCGGACCAGCTGGCGCCGCCATCGATGCTGCGGAAAGCGCCGTGCGAGGACGATGTCAGCACCAGCGTGCCGGGTGTCCCGGGACGCATCGCCAGGTCACGTGCGGCGAATCCGCCTGCCGGCAGGCCGGTCGACGCCGGCATGAAGCTCGCCCCGCCATCGACTGACTTCACTACCCCGCTGCTGCTGAGCACGTACAACAGGTCGGCGTCGCTGCCGGCCACTTCCAGATCGACGATGAAACCGAGGTCCTGCCCCACCGCGCGACGGACCCAGCTGAGACCACTGTCGCTGCTGCGATAGAGGGCGAAGCCGGTGGCGACGTACAGCACCGCGGGATCGGCGGCACTGGTAGCCAGGTGGGTGAGGCCGCCGGCATTGGGTCCGGTGGTGGTCCACAACGCCGGTCCGGCCAGGACGGGACTGGTGAGCATGGCGGCAATCAGCAGACGGCGCACGGTGTTTCCCCTTGGTTAATTGGTCGAAGCCGGCCAGGCGGTGCAGGAGCCACGCAAGGCCGCACATCAGAGGCTGGCGAAACCTGGCCCGGCGAATTGTCATCCCCGGCATGCGAAACGCATCCGCGCGCCGCCGGGTGACAGCAGGGTGACCAGCCGGCTGGCCGCTGGCATCGGGTTTCGGTCGTCCGCCAGCACCACGATCATCTTGTCCTTCGAGAACTGCGCCTTGCCGCGCTTCCTCCGGTTCAGCGTGACGCCATAGCCCTGCTCGCCGTCGTAGCCCAACAACGGACAGCCAGGACGGATTTCACGACGCCTTCCATTCCTCGGGCTCGAAGAACATTTCGGCGGGAAAGTCCGGGCAAGTGCGGCCCAGCCGCATCAATCGCGCGATCCTCCAGCCAACCACCAAAAACACCGCGATCGCGCGCTCGATTGTGTTGCGAGCGGATCAACCAATCGGCAGGATGGCCGAGCTCTGCGCAGATACATGCCGCGCTGTGCTTCATGGCTCAACCGGCCCAGACCGACGATTCCTTGACCGTTGAAGTCCAACTCGGTCGTGTCCTGCAGGCACAACACGACCGGATGCGCGGACATGCGCCGCTGTGTGGATTCCCAATGCGGTGCCAGGATGTCACGCCAATCGAGGTCCCTGGATGCAAAGAACCGGTACGCTGCTTGCGTGTCAGCCCAATCGCCACAGGCGCCGGGAACGACTGGCTGCGCTGATGCGCGGCCAGCGGTGCTGTGCCGATGATCGGCGCGGCGCCGCTGCCTGACGTCCACTTGGTTCCAGCAGATTGACCGCAGACCACCCGCTCCCGCCCGATGCCAACGCACGGCTATAGTCGGGCAGCGACACCATCCAGCAAACTGACCCGCCAGCATGCGGGATTCGACCACGGGGTTTTCATGTCCAGTCACATCAAGCGGATAGCGGTTTGCACCGGCGGGGGAGACGCGCCGGGTCTGAATGCCGTGATCCGGTCGGTGGTGATCGCGGCGGCCAACCGCGGCTGGGAAAGCTACGGGATCCGCGACGGGTTCAACGGCATCATGTTCCCGGAACGTTATGCCGAGGGCGGCGTGGTTCGCCTGACCCGCGACAGGGTGCGCGGCATCGGCCATCTCGGCGGCACCATTCTGGGCACTACCAACAAGGGCAACCCGTTCCAATTCCCGCTGAAAATGCCGGACGGCACGATGAAGGAACTGGATCGTTCGGACGAGATCCTGGAGTTTTTTGCCAGGCAGGAAATCGATGCGCTGGTCTCGATCGGCGGCGACGGCTCGCTGACCATCGCCAATGCCCTGCACAAGCGCGGTTTGCGCGTGGTGGGCGTGCCCAAGACCATCGACAACGACCTCGACAAGACCTTCACCACATTCGGTTTCGATACTGCGGTGGGCTTCGCCACCGAGTGCCTGGATCGCCTGCATTCCACCGCCGAGAGCCACCAGCGCGTGATGGTGGTGGAAGTCATGGGTCGCTATGCGGGATGGATCGCGCTGCACGCCGGCATCGCCGGCGGCGCCCATGCAATCCTGATGCCGGAGATTCCCTTCGACCTCGACAAAGTAGCCGCCAAGATCCGTGAACGTGACGCCGTTGACCGGTTGTACTCGATCGTGGTCGTGGCCGAAGGCGCGGAACCCGCACACGGGCATCGCGAAATCGTCGCACCGGCGGAGATTGGACATGCCGAACGCCTCGGCGGAATCGGCGAGAGGGTCGCCAGAGCGCTCGGTGAAAAGACCGACAAGGATGTCCGCGTCGTTGTCCTCGGCCACCTGCTGCGCGGCGGCAGCCCGACCTCGTTCGACCGCCTGGCCGCGATGCGCTTTGGCACCGCAGCAGTCAGGGCGCTGGACGAAGGGCATTCCGGCATCATGGTCGCGCTGGCCTTCCCCAACGTCAATTATGTCGCGCTGGAGGAAGTGGCAGGGCGCATGAAGGGCGTTCCGCTCGACTGCGATACGCTGCAGACCGGCCGGGACATGGGAATCTGCTTCGGCGATTGATCGCCGGGTGATATCGGTCGCATTGACCGATTTCCCGGACGTCGGCATGGCTTATGCCCCGGAGGACGCCAACTCGCAAATGACGAAGGTCTTGCGCGTGGGCTCCAGCAGTTCCCAACTGCCGACGAAACCACGCGGTATCACGAAGGAATCCCCCGCCGTGACGGTGACCGCGCATCCCTGTTCATCGGTGATCACACTCACGCCTTCGAGCATCCGGCAGTGCTCCTCCTCGGTGTAGTTGATCCGCCATTTGCCGAGCTTTCCGGTTGATCCCGGCGCCCGCGATGCACGTCGTCAAGGAGCGGTCGCGCGCTCAGTCGGTCGCGGGCAGCGCCATGAACGGCGCACCGAGGTGGCCTACCTTGACGTAAATCAGCGCGCCCTCGCTGCCGGTGAACGGCGTGTGCCGGCTCCAGCGCGGGTTGCGCAACCAGGTGCCGGCGGGGTACTCGCCTTGTTCGTCGCGGAACAGGCCCTGCAGCACGAGGATCTCCTCGCCGCCCGGATGGCTGTGCGTGTTGAATCGTGTGTGCGGCGCCCAGCGCACCAGCGCGGTGCTGACGCCGTCGAACTCGTGCAGCGGCATGACCGACAGTCCAGGCACCAGGCCCGCGCGCCACGGGGTGCTGGCCGTGTCGATAAACACCGGCTCGGTGTCGCCCGCGGCGAACTGCCACAACTTGACGAACAGGGTGCACCCTGCGCGCGAGAACGGTGCGTGCGACGTGCCCGGCGGGTTGCGCACGTAGCTGCCGGGCGGGTAGTCGCCGCGCTCGTCGCTGAAGGTGCCGTCCAGCACCAGGAACTCCTCGCCGCCGCCGTGCACGTGACGCGCGAAGCGCGAGCCGGGCGCGTAGCGCACCACGCTGGTCGCGCGTGCGACCTCGCCGCCGATGCGATCCAGCCGATACCGGTGAACGCCCGGTTCGGGGGACGGCAGCCAGCTCCCGGTGGCGGGCGGTGGCAGCACCACGCGCTGCGTGAAATCGGCATTCAGCAGGTTCGAGTCCAAAGTGGGTCATCCGGTAGCAACGGGCGAAAACCTAGCATTTTGCCGATCGCCGACCTGTGAACTCGCGTCAAGCGGCCTTCGGGTGGAACTCGCAGCCATCCTTCAACGTGCGGATCCCACCGGTAAGCGTGCCCGGTGCAAGGGGCACTCATCCCTTGCTTCGGGCGGGCGCCTGAGCTGCCTTCGCGGCCGCGTTTCGGTCATTGGCAGTGATTGCCGGATGCGCTGACCGGCGTGACGGTTCAGCGCAGCCGCCGCGAGAATCCGACGACGCGGTCCTGATCATCCAGGCGGAAGCGGTAGACGAGCTGCTCCTTGTCGGTCTCGATCAGCGCGTCCACGGCGCGCACCGAGCCGTCGTCGAGGAGTCCGGCAGCGGCCTCCGACAGCGGATCGCTACCGATGACCGCGAAGGACTTGGCAGATTTCAGGTGATTTGCCGCGCGCAGGCGATCGCTCGCTTCGCGGACGCTGCCCGAGCCGACGGCGGCCAGCGCGGGTGTCATGTCCTTGGTCGAGCGGTAGCTGCCCCACGCGGCGAGCACGCCACGCAGTGACGCGCCGAGCTCGGCGTCGGCAGGGTCCGCGGCCGCAGTCGTTGACCGGTGCGCGAGCGCCGAATCGACCAGGCCAGCGATCTTGTGCGACAAGGCCTCCGGCTGCGCGTGCGCCGCATTGGCCAGTACCATCACTGCCAGCTTCTGCTGCGGATAGCGGGTCACGGTGGCGCGAAATCCCTGCCAGGAGCCGCCGTGCTGGATCACCGGCTGGCCGCGCTGTTCGCCAAGGCCCCAGCCATAACCGTATGAAAAGCGGGCGCCGCTGTTGAGGCGGACGGGCGTCCACCACGCGGCGTAGTGCTCGGCTTTGAGCAGCGCACGCTGGTGCAAGGCGCGCTCCCAGGCAGCCAGGTCGCGGAGCGAGAAGTACAGTGCGCCATCGGCCAGGCGATTGAAGCTCTGCGCAATCCAGTCCTGGTTGACGATCTCGCCGTCCTTGCCGAGCTGATAGCCAGCGGCGCGATGAGGCACCAGATCCTGCTCGCTGATGACACTCGCCGTCGTCATCCCGAGCGGCTTGAAGATCTTTTCCGCCTGGTACTCGCTCCAGTGCTTGCCGGCCAGTTGCGAGGTCAGCAGACCAAGGATCAGGTACCCGCTGTTCGAATAGCTCCATTGCGTGCCCGGCTCGAACTCCACCGGGAGCTTCTTCATCACCTGCAGCAGTTCGGCGTCGGTTGTGTCTTTGCGGTAGTCGAACTCATCGCCGTAGTCGCGAATGCCCGAGGTGTGGCTGAGCAGATGGCGGATGCTGATCTGGTGCCAGCTGGCCGGCCCGTCCGGAAAATGCTGTGCCAGACGGTCGTCGAGACTGAGCTTGCCTTCCTCCACCAGAAGCAGGATGCCGGCCGCAGTAAATTGCTTGCCGGTGGACCCGGACTGGAAGATGGTTTGCGCGGTCACCGGCACCTGGTGCTCGAGGTTGGCGTAGCCGTAACCCTGTTCCTTGACCACTTTGCCATCGCGCATGACCAGGACCGCGATGCCGGGGACCTTGCTCGTTGCCAGTTCGGCGTTCACCAGATCGTCGATCGCATCCGCGTGCGTTGCCTGCGCGTTGAGGAGTGTCAGAACGGCGACGATGGTGGAGAGGAAGCGCTGACTTTGTCTGGCCACTTGGTCACTCGACTGAGATCGACAGCCGTGGAGTATCCGCCAGAAATGCGATGGCCCACTGCGCCGTCACCGGACGCTTCAGATGCACGCAACCGCCCAGCTTGACCATGCCTTTGTGATCGGGTGCGGGGCGTGGGTTCCGCCCTGTTGTCGTACCCTGCCGACACCCGTCGCGACCGATGCCGACCGACGCGCGTGGGCCGGGCGAGGATTGGTACGAATATCGTTGTTCTGGGTGTCCAAACTCCATGGCACTCCTTCAGGCGGTGAACTGGCTGCGGATCAGGGCATGGAACCAGGCTTCCGGCAGGCACCTGCGCAGACCCAGCAACAACCGCGCATCCACGCCGACCATGTAGCGCATCCGTGGGCGGGTGGTGGCCAGCACCTTGCCGATGCGTCTGGCCACCGCTTCCGGTGGTGAGCCGAAGCGCGAGGCAAACCCCGCCATCGCAAGCAGCTTGCGCATGCCAGCCCGGTAGTTCGGCGGCGCATCGGCCGGCAGCGCGGCCATCCCGGCGTTCAGGCCGGCCTCGGTCTTGGGCATGAAATCCGTGACGATTCCGCCGGGACACACCGCGACCACGCGGATGCCCTGCGGCCACAACTCGTGGCGCATCGCCTCGCTCAGACCCAGCAGCGCGAATTTGGAGGCGTGGTAATAGGCCTCCCAGGGGATGCCGATGTAGCTGCCGATCGACCCGATGTTCACCAGCTTGGCGGTCGAGCCCGGATGGCGCGCGGCATGGCGGCGCAGCAGCGGCAGCGCCGCCCGACTGAGCGCCGCCAGCCCGACGACATTCGTGTCCAGCAGCGCGCGGGCGTCCGCCTCGGTGGTGTATTCGAAGGCGCCGTTGAGGTTGAAGCCGGCGTTGTTGATCAAGGCATGAAGACCGTCCGGGGAATGCGCCTCGACGCGCGCCAGGGCAGCGCGGATCTGGTCGTCGCGGGTGACGTCCAGCAGCAGCGGAAAGATCCGCGCGGCCGATGCGGCCGGGGCCGCGGCCAGCAGCGCGGCGCCGTCGGCCTCGCGGCGCACGCCGGCGAACACGGTATGGCCCCGGGCGGCCAGATGCAGGGCCGTGCTGCGCCCGATCCCGGTGGAGGCGCCGGTGATCAGGACGGTATCGCTGCGCATGGAATGACCTGTGGGTTGCCATTGGGAGACGCACTGTAGACTATCGACCTTGGTCCACAGTCAAGCACCGTCCATGCGCATCAAGGCATTCGAAGCCGCCACCGGCCTCAGCCGCCACACCGTCCGGTTTTACGAGCGCCGCGGTCTGCTGCCCGCGCCCCCGCGCGGCGGCGACAACAATTACCGTGACTACGACCAGGCGCTGGTCGAGCGCGCGCGCATGATCAAACTCGCACAGCGCCTCGGCTTCACCCTCGCCGAGATCAAACGCTCGATCGACGAGTACGACGCCGGCACCCTGTGCACCGAGGACAAGCTGCGCTTCATGGAACAGAAGATCGCCCAGATCGACACGCAGATGGCCGGGCTGCAGACCATGCGCAGCTATCTTGCCGACAAGGTCAGCTGGATGCGCGCCGGCGAACTCGGTCTGCCGCCATCGCTGGCGGGGCTGGAAGGCGACACACGCTGCTGAAGCTCGTCGCGTAACGTTGTGGCCCAACCGTTTAAGGACCCTCTGAGCAAGTTCAGCCGCCGTCGCGGCAGCATAACTTGCTCAGAGGATCCTTAACCTGGGCGAGGAGCGGGTCCGAAATCGGCTCGACGGCTCCAGCTTGCTACCCCCAGCGCAAGGCCAAATCCAAGCCACGGGCCGGCCCCGTATCCGATCAGGGGCGCAGGTGTCAGCCCGAATACCGAACATGCGTAGAGCACGGCATAGTAGGTCGCGACCGCGGACAAACTGCGCCGTCCGTTGAATGAACTCAGGTGCAGAGATGCGATGAGCGCAGCCGCGCAGGCGATCACCGCGACCCCCGCGGATACGGAGTGCCCGAGCGCAAGCTCAAAAACACCCTCGACGTACGGAATGGGCTCCAAAGGATCCGGGCGAGTGAAGGCCCAAGCCGTAGCGAGCGCAGCGATGAACAGTGCGAAACCGGCCCATGGCGTTCTTTCCCGAGCTCCCGCAATGGCCACTGCCGCTCCCGCCAGCAAGGCAATCGCCTGAGACGCATCTGGCTGCAAAGCAAGCAATACACTGGCACCTGTCATTGCGATGAGTGCCATTCGCTCCGACACTCCGGGGCGGCAAACGCACGTGGAACACGCTACCAGGAATGCAGGGACAAGGACTGGGGCGACGTAAAGGCTCAACGGCCCAAGGGCGATCCAGCGTTCAGGGTCGGGCTTGTCCCACAACATCGGGGCGGCAATTCCGATCAGTGTGGCACCCAGAATCACACCCGCGGGAATGGGCGCGCCATGCCACCTCCCCAGAAGCTTGCCCGCCAAAGCAATTGCACAAGCCGCACCGATCGCCATCGCCTGGATTGCCCATGCACTACCGTTCACGCCAGAAACAGCAAGAACAGCAAAGCTCGCGATTGCGGCGCTCAGGGCTGGGAGAAGCAAACCGAAACGCAACATGCCAGTTCTAGACGAGCCAACCGCGCGCAATGCCTTT
>JAIMJQ010000006.1:37753-58593 GCA_020693165.1 Xanthomonas sp.
CAAACAAGGCCAATACCGATAGCCAATACAACGGACTGCATGGCCACGACGGCAGGTCCACCAAGGCTGGCGCCGTCCACCAACACAAACAAGCTGATGTCCTGAAGCAGAATCCCCAGAAGTGACAAGGCAAGAACAGGAAAGGCCCATTTTCGACTGAGCAGTATGCCGATTGAACCGAGTACCCCGCCGAACACCGCAACAGCGGTAGCCAGAACGGCCCACATCGGACGGGCGGCATAAAGCGCTTGCTGAGCTTCAGGCAGTTTGGCGAGTTCGTCTTGCGAGATCCCAAGATCGGCGAAAAACGCCATGCAACCGAGCAAGTTCCAGACGAGAGCCAAGCTTGCGAGAACCTTCAGCCAAGTTGGTGACTTCATCGATTCCTCTCCCATTTACGACTGTGTGTCCAGGACAGCTTTCGCCGGCACGACGGGCTGCGTGAAGTCGGCATTCAGCAGGTATGGGTCCACACGGGCCTTCCGGCAGCGTCGATGAAAACGCTAGCAGATTCCACCCATACGCGTGGCGGGGATCTACTACACCTCCACCAGAACTCCGCCGCGACACACGACCATCCGCCCGTCGCGCGGCATCAGCGCGCAGCCACTGAAACTGGCGAACGCCGGCAGGATGGTGGTCCGGCTGCCAAGCACGAAGGCCGGCAGGCTGCGCGAGATGCCCGGCAGGCGCAGGCCCGGGTGCAGATGTCCGGCGATCACATGGCGCGTGGCATCGACGCCCGGCTCATGGCGCAGCAGCAGCGGACCCAGCGTGACATCGCCGCGTCGCCATTCGACGTCAAAGGCGGCGATGTGCGCCGCGTCTACCTGGCGATCGTGATTGCCGGCGACGACCACAACCGCAAGCTCGCGATGCGCGCCGCGCCAGCGCTGCCAGGCGGCCAGCCACGGCGCATCGTGGATGGCGCCGTGAACGAAGTCGCCCAGCACCAGCAAACGCTCGGGGGCGCTGAGCGCGATCAGCGCGGTCAGGCGTGCCAGATCGTTGTCCGTCGGTCCCTGCGGCACGCTGATGCCGCCGCGCCGGAACAGATCCTCCTTGCCCAGATGCAAGTCGGCGATCAGCAGACTGCGCTCGGCGGTCACTGCCAGCGCGCGCTCGCCGTAGAGACACACCTCGGTGCCATCGCCGAGTGTGGTGGAGAGCTTATCCATCGCTCGCCTCCATCTTCGCGGCCGCGCGCTCGATGCGCGTGCGCCAGTCCTCGCTGCTCACTTCGCCACGCTGATATTCGGCCCACAAGGGAAAACTGAAGGGCGTGAGTTCGTCGATATCGACCGCCAGCAGTTCATGCGAGCTGAGGCGCTGCAGGCACTCGCCGAGCCCGGCGCGATCGAGTTCGGCACTGAGCGCTTCGCGATAGGCCAGTTCCAGCAGCACATGCTGCGGATCGTGCTCGCGCAACAGCTCGAACAGCATGCTGCTGCTCGCCTGCAGATAACGCACGCTGCGCGCCGGGCGACCCGGCAGATTCGGCGGCGTGAAGCCGACCACGCGCGCGATCTCGCGAAACTTGCGGCGCGCCAGTTCGCTCAGGTTGGCGACCGCGCGCAGGTCTTCATCCAGCTTCAGCGGCGACAACAGTTCGCGCCACAGGTCCGCATCCAGTGTTGCGAATGCGCCAGGCGTGCTGCTGTTCAACACCAGCCCGTAGTCGTTGGCCGAGTAGCTCAACGACAGTGGCGACAGTCGCGACAGCCTCACGGCAATCAGCGCACCGAGCCCTTCGTGCAAGCGTCGGCCTGCGAAGGGATACAGATACAGTTCGCCGCGCTTGGGTCGGGTCAGTCGCTCGATCAGGAACTGGCCGGGGTGTGGCACGCGCGAGCGCTGTGCTTGCGTGGACAGCATTGGCGCGGCGGCGACGCGCTCGGGCGAATCGACCGCCGCCTGTCCCAGTTCGCGGCGCAATGCCGAGCCCAGCGTGGCCGAGATCGGCAAGCTGCCGCCGATCCAGCGTGGCACGACGGAAGCGCTCTTGCCCTTGGCAATGCGCACCTGGGCGACCATGTCGTGGACACGCACCAGTTCCAGCGCGCGCCCTGCGAAATGGAAGCGCGTACCGGGCGTCAGCCGGGCGATGAAGCCCTCCTCGACCTCGCCGAGCTTGCTGCCGCGCAGCAGCTTGACGCCGATCGCCGCTTCGCTGGTGATGGTGCCGATCGACATGCGGTGGCGCGCGATCTGCTTGCGCTCCTGCATGCGATAGACGCCATCGACACAGAGCACGCGCTGGAAATCGGCGTAGGCCGCGAGCGCGCTACCACCACGCACGATCACGTCCAGACAGTGTGCGTAGTCGGCCACGTCAAGATGGCGAAACGCATGGCAGCTGCGCACCTCGCGCAGCATGTCGTCGGCATCAAAGCCAAAACCGATGGCGACGCTGACCAGGTGCTGGATCAGCACATCCAGACTCAGCTGCAGCGGCGTGCGCGGCTCGACCTCGCCCAGGTCCACGCTGCGCCGCATCGCTGCGAACTCGATCAACTCGAAGGCGTGCGTCGGCACCATCACCACGCGACTGGCGAGGTGCGGTCGATGCTGCGAGCGGCCGGCTCGCTGCAGCAGGCGCGCAAGGCCACGCGGGCTGCCAATCTGGATCACTTGTTCGACGCCCGGAAAGTCGACGCCGAGGTCAAGCGCCGAGGTACACACCACGGCACGCAGACGCGACTCGCGCAGACCCTGCTCCACCGACTGTCGCTGCGCCATGCTCAGCGAGCCATGGTGCAAGGCCAGCGCCTCCGGCGCATACGGCCACACCGACAGCAGCGCCTGATACCAGAGCTCCGCCTGCGAGCGCACATTGATGAAACACAGGCTCGACCCTGCGTTGCCGATCGCTTCGAGCACCTGGCGCAACTGCGCGATGCCGAGGTGCCCGGCATAGGCGAAGCGCTGCGTCGTGCCCGGCAACAGCGTGCGCAGGTCGAGCTGGCGCCGGAGTCCCGCGTTGATCAGGCGCGCCTGCGGACGCGTCGCGCACAACACCGCCATCGCCTCCTCAGGATTGCCGATGCTGGCCGATGCGCCCCAGATCTGCAGCGTCGGCAGCATCGCGGCGAGCCTCGCGAGGGCAAGCTCCAGCAGCACGCCGCGCTTGCTGCCGAGCAGTTCATGCCACTCGTCGACCACCACCAGTTGCAGGTTGGCAAAGCTCTCGCGCGCCTCGGGATAGCTCAGCAGCAAGGACAGGCTCTCGGGCGTGGTGACCAGCCCGTCGCACGCCCCGCGGCGCGCGCGCCCACGCGCCCCCGACAAGGAATCGCCGCTGCGCAGCTCGAACTTGAGCCCGCTGTCGAGCGCGTCGGCGAGCGCCTGCAGATGGCCGTGCGTGTCCAGCGCCAGCGCCTTCATCGGCGTGATCCACAGGCACTTCAGCGATGCCGGTGCGCGGCGTTTGCGAGAGGCAATCTGCGCGGCACCACCAGCATGACGACGCACCCAGGCACCGGCCAGCGCCAGCGTCTTGCCGCTACCGGTCGGCGCGATCAAGAGACCGCTGAGGCCCGCGTCCTGCGCTGCGTAGACGTCGAGCTGGTGCGCCAGCGGCTGCCAGCCTTGCGCGGCAATCCACGCGAGCAGCGGGTCCGCCACGCTCATCGCGCCATCGCGAGCAATGTTTCCACCTTATCGGCGTCGCGCGCGACCTTGTCGCTGCGCCAGCGCAGGATGCGCGGGAAGCGCACGGCGACGCCGGACTTGTGGCGCTTGGACAGGTTCACGCCCTCGAAGGCAATCTCGAACACCTGCAGCGGTTCCACCACGCGCACCGGGCCGAAGCGCTCCAGCGTATGCGCGCGGATCCAGCGGTCGAGCGTGGTCAATTCGGCGTTGCTGAGGCCCGAATAGGCCTTGGCGACCGGCACCAGCTGATCGCCGTGCCACAGCGCCAGCGTGTAGTCCGAATGCAGGCTGGCGCGCTTGCCGTGTCCGGCCCCGGCGTAGATCAGCACCGCATCGACGCTGCGCGGCGCCAGCTTCCATTTGTACCATTCGCCGCGCATGCGTCCGCTGCGGTAGGTGCCGGCGAGCAGCTTCAGCATCAACCCCTCGTAGCCGTGCGTGCGCGCCTGTTCGCGGCGCGCCGCAAGCTCGACGTGATCGGCGGCGTGCAGGTTCGGCATCAGCCGGATCGTCGTTGTGGCTAGCGGTTCGACGAGCGTCTGCAACGCAAGGACACGGTCGCGCAGGGGCTGTTCGCGCAGATCCACTTCATCGCGGCGCAACAGATCAAACGCGATCAACGCGACCGGCACCTCGTCCAGCAGCTTCGCGCCCGGCTTGCGTTTGCCGATGCGCCGCTGCAGGGCGCTGAAGGGCGCCACCGATCCGTTGCGATCCAGCGCGACGATTTCGCCATCGATCGTCGATCCCACCGGCAGCGCCAGCGCCGCCGCTTCGATCTCCGGAAAGCGCCCGTCCAGCCACTCCTCGCCGCGCGAGAACAGGCGCACGCCACCGGCATGACGGATCAACTGCGCGCGGATGCCATCGAGCTTCCATTCGATGCGCCAATCGCCCAGCGCCGCGAGCGTGGCTTCGACGTCTTCGTCGGCCAGCGCACTGGCCAGATAAAACGGCAGCGGCGTGTGCGCGCCGCCGGCATCCGCCGGCGCCGCCAATTTCAGATACGCCGCGGCGGTCGGCAGGAACTCGCCAAGCATGCGTTCGGCAATGCACGACAACGGCACCTCGAGCGCGCGCGCCAGAGCCTGGTGCAGCAGCCCATCGCCAACGCCGATGCGCAGTCCGCCGGTGATCAACTTGTTCAGCAGCAGACGCTCGTGCCGCCCGTGTCGGCGCCACAATGCAGTCAGGGCGCGGCGGCGAGCATCGGCATCCAGCGACTTCAACGGCAGCAGATCGTGCCCCACGACATGCGCCAGGCCCTGCCCGCTCGACGCGCCATCCGCCTCCGGCGCCAGCAGCGTCATGGTTTCGGCCAGATCGCCGACTTCCGCATAGCTGTCTTCGATCAGCCACAGCGGCAAGCCACTGGCCTCAAGCAGCGCATCGAACAGTTCCTGGCGCTTGTACAACTGTCGCAAACGACCGCCGCGCAGAAAGTACACGGCGTACGCCGCATCCGCCGGCGCAGTGACGCGGAAGTAATCCACCAACAGCTCGCGCTTGCGGCCGAGCGCGCGGGTTTCGCCCAATGCGAAATAGAGTTCGGCGAAAGCCTTCACCGAACACACCGTAAGCATTTGACTTTATTGGCTAATAATATCACAGGTCCGCTCACCCCGAGCAAAGCGTCCGGCGCTTTGTCAGGACGCGTCTTCGAAGGGCGCCATTGCCCACGCACCGCGCGCCCTTCGACGACGCGTCCCGGTGAAGCTCTGGGACGCTCTGCTCAGGGTGAGCGGTGGACTGAAGGTGAGCCAGTTTGATGCGCGAATAAGCGCGCAGATTGGCAAGATCGAAAATCACGTGCCCTCTCCGCCAAGCTCCGTCGCCAGCGCGCTGGCGCGGATGCCTTGCTCGTTGAGATAGCGCACCAGCGCCTGCGTGCGCCCATGCGTGGCGAGCACGCGGGTCGCGCCGCTGTCCTTGATGCTGTCGATCAAGGCCGGCCAGTCGGCATGGTCGGAGATCACGAAGCCGCGATCGTGGTTGGCGCGTCGGCGCACACCGCGCACCTGCATCCAGCCCGAGGCAAACGCCACTTTCGGGTTCTTCACCCGGCTCATGTATGGACTGCCCGCAGCAGAAGGCGGCGCGATCAGCAAGCGGCCGACGGTCGACTCGACGCCACTGCCGATCAACGATTCGCCCTGCAGCATGTCGATGCCGGCGCGACGATAGATCTCCACTGGCGTTTCCATCGCACCGTGCAACAGCACCACCTCGTCGCGACGGTGCGGGCACCGCGCGTAGAGCTCGGCCAGCACGCGCTGCGCTTTGCCCAGCGCGTAGCACAGCAGCACCGCAGTCTCCCCCTGCGCCTGGCACTCGGCCCAGAATGCATCCAGTTCAGCGATCACTTCGGCCATCGTCGGCCAGCGGTAGATCGGCATCGCAAAGGTGGCTTCGGTGATGTACACGTCGCAGCGCTGTGGCTCGAACAGCGCACAGGTCGGATCGGGCGCGCGCTTGTAGTCGCCCGATACCACCCAGACCTCGCCCGCGCTTTCCACGCGCACCTGCGCCGAACCGAGCACATGTCCGGCCGGATGCAGCGACACCCGACAACTGCCCAGGCGCAGGCTTTCGCCATAGTCGAGTGCGGACAGATTCGCACCCGGCAAGCGCCATTCGAGCAAACCGATGCCGGCACGCGCCGCGTAGTAGTGCGCGCTACCCGAGCGTGCGTGGTCGGCATGGCCATGCGTGATCACCGCGCGCGCCACTGGTCGCCAGGGGTCGATGTAGAAGTCGCCGGCAGCGCAGTAAAGGCCTTCGGGGCGCAGTTCGATCAAATCGCTCATGGCACAAGCATGCCGCGGTGACGTTGGTACGCGCGCGAAGGGCGCGTGTACGCGAGCTGGACGTTACACCTCGCCCTGTGGGAGCGGGCTCCGCCCGCGAGCTTTGCCAGGGCCGCAGCAAGAGCATCGCGGGCAGAGCCCGCTCCCACAGGAAGAGCAGGCTCCGCAAGTACAGCGCACCCCAACGTCGCGGGCTACCTCACGCCGCGAACCTGAACGAGAGGGAATCGAAACCGGTCCGGGCCGTCCAGAGCGGAGCTTGCGCGAACTGCAATTGCGTATTGTCATTTCAGGCGACCACCGCGCCTGCTGCGACACTACCGTCGCATGCCACTACTCGCGAGCACAGCCCAATGAAACTCTCGTTCGTTGCTTCACTCTTGCTCGCTGCAGGGTTGACTCTGGCGGCGTCGGCGCATGCCGACACCCTGGCTTACCCGTCGCCGGACGCGACGAGCTTCATGGTCGATTACCCGTCGTCCTGGGAAATGACTCCGGGTGAGACCGAGGGTGACTACCTCACGCTGATGAGCGAAGGCGGTACCACGTTGATGCTGCGGACGCTCCCGGGGAGCGAGGAGGAAGTCCAGCAGGCAGTCAAGGATTCGATCGAGTACGTGCAAGAGAACTACAAGAACGTGGCGCTATCGGAGCCGGCAGACAGCGAACAGCAAGGGCTCTCGGGCTTCTTCACGGCCGGCACGGCAAAAGATTCCGAGATCGGCGACGTCAAGATCGCGATGGCCTGGTACGCACTGAACGACGGCACCATCGGCGAGATCTGGTTTGTCGCTCCGGCCGATGATGCGGAAGGCCTGCAACAAGCCGGCTCGATTCTGGATTCGTTCCGCAGCCCCTGAGCCCACGCGATTGAAGCAAGGCGGATCCCGCGCAGCGGCATCCTCCGATCGATCCACGCAACACCGGCGGAACTCATTCCTGCGGCATGGGTTCCGCCCCAGCTCAAACCGCCATTGCGCGTTGCACACATGGTCAGGCGTAGCCTCGCGTTCCTCGTGACCTGACCTGCCCAATCCCCGCATGCTCCGCGCGCTCGCCAGCCTGTTTTTCTATTCGCGATTTTTCACCCGATTCAGTCGCGTCGGTCTACGTCGTCGCCAACGCGACTGGCAGGCCTACCCGGAGCGCCTCGATGGCCAGACCTGGCTGATCACCGGCGCCAGCGGCGGAATCGGTGCAGCGATCGCGGGGATGGCGCATGCGCGTGGCGCGCGCGTGCTGGCGGCGGCGCGCAGCAAGGACAAACTGGCCGAACTGGTACGTGGCGCCGGCAAACCGCGCCGCATGGTGCCGCTGCAGGTGGACTTTTCCAGCGTGGCCGATACCCGTCGACTGGTGCAGGAGTTGACCGCGAGCGGCGAGCGCATCGACGTGCTGGTCAACAATGTTGGCCTGCTGCTGGATCGGTTCGAACTCACGCCGGAGGGCCTGGAGACCTCGTTCGTCACCAACCTGCTCAGCCACTACGTGCTCACCGAAGGCCTGCGCGCAGCCGGGCGCTTCAATGACGGCGCCGCGGTGATCAACATGAGTTCCGGCGGCATGTACGGCTCGCCGCTGCGCCTCGCGGAAATGGCCGCGACAGCGGCCGCGGACCACGACGGCATGGCCGCTTACGCCATGCACAAGCGCGCCCAGGTCGAGCTGACACGCGCCTGGAACCAGCGCTGGCAGGGGCAGCCGCGCGTCTACGTGATGCACCCGGGCTGGGTCGACACCGCTGGCGTGCAGACCGCCCTGCCCGCGTTCCGCGCGACCTTGCGGCGGCACTTGCGCACAGGCGAGGAAGGCGCAGACACGGCGCTGTGGCTTGGCACTACACGGCCACCGGTCGCCGCCGACGGCGGCATCTGGCTGGATCGCGTGCTCGACCCGGAGCATGAGTTCTCGATGACGCGCAAGACCTCGGCGAATGCCGAACAACTTTGGGAGTTCCTGGCGAACAAATCGTCGCTCTTGTAGGCGCGGCGTGGCCTTCCACGCATGTGCAGCCTTGTAGGTTCATGGCCCGTGAGCATTTTCGGCACCGGAAAACGAAACTCACAATGCCGATCGAAATTGACGGCTGAGGTGCGCCTTCGAACCGAGAAAAGGCGCTCGCGCTGACACCTTTTCAACAGTTGCATCACTCAAGGAGTCTCAAATGCTGACTCGTCTGCTGACCGGCCTCGCGGTCATCATCCTCGCCGCCTGCGCCAGCACCGGCGCGCGCGATCGCACGCCGCTCGAGGCGGCGCCGTCCGTGGACCTGCCGCGCTTCATGGGCACCTGGCATGTGATCGCGAACGTGCCGTACTTCTTCGAGAACGGCAAGGTCGCCACCCGCGACGAATATCGCCTGCGCCCCGACGGGCGCATCGACAACGACTTCGTGTTCAAAAAGGAATTTGGCAAGAAAGACAAACGCTGGCGCGGTATTTCTACCGTGGTTCCCGGCAGCAACGGCGCGCGCTGGAAGGTGCAGTTCATCTGGCCGTTCTCGACAGAGCTGGTGGTGGTGCATGTCGACGGCGACTACCAGGGCGCGGCGCTGGCGACGCCGGACCGCAAGCTCGCGTGGGTGTTCGGCCGCGAACCGACGATGGATACCGCTCGCTACGACGCGCTGGTGGCGAAACTGGTCGAGCGCGGCGTCGACGCGTCCGCGCTGCGGCCGGTGCCGCAGGTTGCGCCGGGCGAGTAACGCATCAGTCGGCGCTCAGAGCCCCTCAAAGCCGCTGCTGAACACGCGACCGTCCGGTCCGACGAAGGCCCCAAAGGCGTGAGGCGCGCCTTGGACGACCACGCTCTCGGTAACTGCAAGGGTCGAGATGTCGACCACCGAGACCGTGCTGTCGAACAGGTTGGCAACGTACAAATGTGCGCCGGAGGGATCGAGCGCCAGTCCCACCGGACTGTCGCCGACAGCAATCGAGCCGATGACGGTGCCAGTCGCCGTGTCGACAACGGACACATTGTCGTGGCCGTTGTTGGCGGTGTAGACCCGCGTGCCGGCGGTGTTGACCGCGACGCCGATTGGGCCAAGTCCCACGGTGATGGTCTCGATGATGCTGTTGGTCGCGGTGTTGATGACCGACAGGCTGCTGCTGTTGAAGCTGCCCTGGGTCACATAGGCGCGCGTTCCTGCGGCGTTGAAAGCGACGCCCCAGGGGCCGAACCCGACCGTGACCGGGATCGTGGCGACGACGGTGTGGTTCCCGGTGTCGATGACCGAGATCGTGCGGTTGTTGAAGTTGGCCACATAGGCTCGGTCGCCAGCGGGATTGAACGCCACCCCGCGCGGTGCGTTGCCAACCGGGACTGACGTCACCACCGTGTTGGTGGCCGTGCTGATCACCGAGACCGTGTTGCTGGTCCGATTGGCCACGTAAACCAGCGTGCCGGCCGGATTGACCGCCACACCCTCCGGCACCACGCCCACCGGAATCGTGGCGCTGACGGTATTGGTCGCCGCATCGAGCACCGAGACCGTATCCACTGGCGCGACCGCGGCGAAGTCGGTGTTGGTGACATACACGCGCGTGCCAGCCGGATTGACTGCGACGCCTTCAGGCCCCGCCCCGACCGGCACCGTCGCAACGACGCTGTTGGTCGCCGTGTCGATCACCGACACGCTGTCGTTGTCGCGGTTGGTGATGTAGGCAAAGGGAACGGCGCACGCGGCGCCGGGCAGCAGCGACGCGATCACGACGCAAGTACGAATGCTGGGTGCAATAGAACGATGGGAACGCACGGAGGCTCCTCGATATGCCGGAAATTCGACCCCTGGACGGGGGAAACGGCATCGGGATCAGCCTCGTGCGAACGGTCTGGGTACTGGCTTGTACCTGAGCGCGCAGCGAACGGGACGCAGCGCAACGAACATAGCACGTCGCGTAGCGTGGGCTGCGAGAACTGCACTCTGAACCCGGTTTCCTTTGTCGCACCTTCAACGACCTGAACGCGGTCAGCTTCGTCAATGGATGCACGCTGCAGGGCAACCAGTTGGTCGCGGCATTGCAGGCCGGCAACCCCGGCGTCGACGCGGACTACAGCCTGGCCCTGATGCGCCTCAGGGAGGATGGCGGCTCCGACACGACCTTCGGCGCCGGCGGCTCGATCGAGTACCCGATTGACCTCGACGGCAACGGAGTTGGCCATGAACTCGGCAAGGCCGTGATCAACCAGGGCGAACACTTGCTGGTGCTCGGCTCGGCCTCGCCCATTCCGGCCGTGGGCAGCCCCCACAGCTACGTCGTCGTGCGCGCACTGCGCGATGAGGTATTCCGCGGCGATTTCGAGCAATAGCGGGATGCGTTGCAAGTAGCTCGGCATTTCCTGTTTGGCGATTCAACCCGCGTTCGCCACGCTCGAAACCACCCACATCAGTTCCTCCTGAACGCGCCAAACGAGGCCCACTCGGATGACCGCGTCATCCACCGGGGCGTGCAATTCGCCGCGATCGGCACTGGTCCAGCACGGCACCAGCGTTTCCAAGGCCAGGTCGGCGCCGAGCGCGCTCAGGCATTTGTAGGCGGCCTCCTTGGCGACCCAGGCGCGAGTCCATTCCCATGGATCGGTCGACGCCTGCGCGGCGCGGAATTCATCGGCGCCCATGGCCCTATGCAGAATGCGCTCCCGGTGTGCGGGGAAACGCGCCTCGATATCGATGCCGAGCGAGCGCCAGTCGCGCGAACGTGCAGCGACGGCTACCGCGAGGCCGGCGCTGTGGCTGATCGATCCGCAGTAACCCGCGGGCCAGACCGGCGCGCCATCATGGCGGCCAATGACTGGATCATCCGCCCCCAACGACTGCAGCGCCGCGCGCGCAGCGAGGCGCCCGGCGAGGTATTCAAGCCGGCGCCTGGGGACCAGTTTGCCGTCATCGGCGCGGATGCCCGCACTGGCGGCGCGCATTTCGACATCCGCGGCATCGATGCGCTCGATGGCGAGTGTCGTGCCCGGGGGCAACCAAGCTTGCGCGAATGTTGCTGTCGTCATCGGTGCGCTCATCAGCAGGTTACGTTGGCCGCTGGCCGAGGTGACGTTGGGAAACCTGTCACGTAGCCCTGCGGTCAACGTGACCTGCGTCCTGCGCACGTTGGAGCAGGTCAGGTTTGGCCGCAGGCCTGCGTGACATTGAAGCCACCAATTCAAGCATGATCCCTCGCGCACTCGCATTGCCGGTAGCCCATGGTCTTCAACTCGCTGACTTTTGCAGCGTTCTTCGCCATCGTGCTGATGCTGCATGCGCTGCCGCTGGCGTGGACGACGAAGAAGGTCAATCTGCTGCTGGCGAGCTATCTGTTCTACGCCGCGTGGTCGCCGCCGTTCGTGCTGCTGTTGTGGCTGTCGACGATGGTGGACTGGTGGGCAGCGCGCCGGATCGCGCAGGCGAGCACGCCGTGGCGCCGCCGCATCTGGCTGATCGTGTCGCTGTGCGCGAATCTCGGCATGCTCGGCTGGTTCAAGTACGGCGAGTTCATCCTGCGCAATACGCAGGTTCTGGCGGCGAGCGTCGGCATCGACTACCAGCCGCCGGCCTGGGATTTTGTGCTGCCGGTGGGGATCTCGTTCTATACCTTTGCGACCCTGTCCTACACGCTCGACGTCTATCTGCGCCGCTCCGAGCCAAGTCGATCCCTGCTCGACTTCTCGCTGTTCGTGACCTTTTTCCCGCATCTGGTGGCCGGCCCGATCATGCGCGCCAGCCAGTTGCTGCCGCAGTTCCTGACACCGCGAAAGGCCAGCGCCGACCAGTTGCGCTTCGGCCTGATGCTGATCACGCTCGGCCTGTTCCAGAAGGTGGTGCTCGCCGACGGCTTTCTGGCGGTGCCGGCGGATATCGTGTTCGGCGCCGACCAGCCCGCGGGTTGGCTGGACGCCTGGATCGGCACGTTGGCCTTCGGCGGCCAGATCTTCTGCGATTTCGCAGGGTACTCGACGACCGCCATCGGCGTCGCCCTGTGCCTGGGTTTTGCGATGCCGGACAACTTCCGCTTTCCGTATGCCGCGATCGGCTTTGCGGACTTCTGGCGGCGCTGGCATATCTCGCTGTCGACCTGGCTGCGCGACTATCTGTACATCCCGCTCGGCGGCAATCGCCACGGCTCCGCGCGCACCGCGCTGGCGCTGATGCTGACGATGCTGCTCGGTGGGCTCTGGCACGGTGCCAACTGGACCTTCGTCGTCTGGGGCGGTTTGCACGGCCTGTTTCTGGTGGCCGAACGCGCGCTGCGCAACCGCTGCCCCGGTTACCGTCCGGGTGTGCTCGCCAGTGTCGGCCTGGGGGTACTGACCTGGCTGCTGGTCAACATCGCCTGGGTGTTCTTCCGCGCAGACAGCCTCGTCGAAGCCGGATCGCTGCTGCGCGGCATGGCCGGGTTCAACCCCGAAGCGACACCGCTGCTGGCCGGAGCGCACCTGCTCAGCGTCGCGTTGATCGTCGGCGCCATGGTCGGCGTGCATGCGTGGATGCGTTCGCGCACGCTCGAAGCGATGCTGGCCCGTGTGCCGCCGGCGGCGCTGGCGGTAGTCTGGGGGCTGATGGCCTTCGCGATCATCATCGAACAGGGAGATGGCGATGCCTTCATCTACTTCCAGTTTTAGGGATCATCCGAGCAAGCCCCGTTCACCCTTCGACAGGCTCGGGCCCTTCGACCGGCTCAGGGCAGTCGGGCATGGTCTTGATTCCGTTCGTGGTGAGCCTGTCGAACCATGAGCGGAATCAAGACTCCACGATCTGATCAGAGGGTCCCTGGCTCAGGCGTGACGCAGCCGGTGCCCGAACGCGTGATTCCGGCGCAGCCGTGGCGCCCGATATTCGTCGCGGCATTGCTGTTGCTGCTGGCGCTGCTGGTTGCCTGGGAATGGCAGATGCGCGCGCTGCAACTGACACCCGGCGATCTCGCCGACAGTGCCTCGGCCTGGGCCGAACAACGGCGCCTGGTGACCGACGATCCAGAACAAATCGTGATCGTCGGCGACTCGCGCATCCTGTTCGGCAGCCATCTTGATCGCTTCGCCGAGCTGACCGGAACCCGGCCGATCCAGCTGGCGCTGACCGGCGCCCACAGCCTGCCCTTGCTGCAGGATCTGGCCGGCAACAGCGAGTTTCGCGGCCTCGCCATCGTCGGCATTTCCGAACTCAAGTACTTCGGCAGCGGCGATGCGGTCACCCGCACGGCACTGGAGCGCTTTTCCCGTGAGTCCCCGTCGCAACGCAGCGGCTTCCTGCTGCAGCGCGTGCTGGAGCGCTGGTTCGCATTTCTCGACGATGGTTATCGCCTGAGCCACCTTTTGCTGCGCCTGGATCGCGGCTGGCGCGCGCAGGCGCGCGGGCCCTATCAGGACGTCTGGAAGATTGCCGTCGGCGGCGCTGACCGGCAGACCTCGCTGTGGCCGCGGATCGAGAGCGACACCGATCTGCGCAAGCACGCGATCGCCGCGTGGATCCACGACCCGGTACCGCCGTTTACCGACACAGCCATCCTGCACACGCTGGACGCAACCACGAGCGCCGTGCAGACGATTCGCGCGCGCGGCGGCGAGGTGGTGTTCCTGCGGCCGCCATCGGCACGGCAATTCCGCTTTGGCGAGGAGGGCCATCTGCCGCGCGAGCGCGGTTGGGATGCGCTGCTCAAGGCAGCCGGCGTGGCCGGCGTCCACTTCGAAGACCATCCCTCGATGCAGCGTCTGAAGACGCCCGAGTATTCGCACCTGTCACGCGCCTGCGCTCTGGTCTACACCGACGCCTATGTGCGCGCGCTGGCGGCGCTGACGTCGAGGCTGCGACTGCGGGCCGATGCGCCTGCTGTGCTGACGCCGGAGGACTGCTGACTGTGGGAACCGCCACCTGTGGAGCGGGCTCCGCGCGCGATCATCGGTGGGTCGAACAAAAGCTCGCGGGCGGAGCCCGCTCCCACAGGGTGAATCGGGATTCATTTGCCGAGATCAAATCGCCCCGACCATGCAGGCTGGACCCCGGCATGACCGGCCGGCGCTGCGCCCGGGCTTCCGGAGGGCGACGCGCCTGCGTCGCCGCTCTTCCGCCGGACCGCCGAGCCCGGAGCATCGAGCCGCTGCTTACGGCATCTTCGCCGCGATCAGCCTGGCCAGTTCATCCAGGTTCTCGGCCTTCGCCAACTCGGCCATGGGTACGTTGAGCGCAAGCGTCTCCAGCGTCAGCATGACGATTTCGGCGCGATCGACGGAGTTCGCGCCCAGTGCCCTCAGGGAATCGCTGCCGTTGAATTCATGACTGGACAGAACCGACAAGACTTCCCGCGTGTGCTGGATCAGCACCTCGCGGACGCGATCCGCGTTGGAAGCGGGTTGCGACTGCGGCGCTTCTTGCGGGCTCGGCGCAGCGGGCGCCCCGGCGGCGTCTTCGGGCGCAGTTTCGGGCTCTGCGGGTTCCTCGGCAACGGACTCGTCGGTCCCTGCCTGATCAGCGCTCGCGGTGTCTTCGGAATCGACAGCTTCTTCGACCGGCTCGGACTCTTCTTCCTCGACGTCCGAATCGTCCTCAGTCCACGCTGACTCCTCCATCGACTCGCCGTCGCCTGCTTCCTCACCGGACTCGGCGCTCGATTCATCCGCTTCCCCGGTGTCGGATTCCTCATCCCAGGACTCGGCATCCTGCGCGTAGGCCGATCCCACCCAGCCTTCACCCTGCACACTCAGCAAACCGCTGGCGCCGGTTACGACCAACAGACCGGTCAGACCGGTGACGATTCGGAACTGACGCCTGGCCATACTGATGGGACCCCGTTGAGCGACCGAACCGCATCATAAGCTGCAGGAGAGGCTCACGCGCATTGCCCGCCACGCGGTTCCCGCAGCGTTGGCGAGGCCGTCACGCCAAACTCGATCACCCGGTCACGAACCCCGCAACCCGCTCGATGGTCCAGAAGGCACCGCAGATGCCGGCCGCGTGGAGCGCCGCGCCGCGCGCGGGGGCATCGAGGCGAATGCGGCGGAGCGCGGCCAGTACGGCGAGCAGTGCGCCGACGAATGCGACCTGACCGAGCTCCACGCCGAGGTTGAACCCGAGCAGCGCGGGCCAGCGCTCGTCGACACTGACGCCGAGACCACCGAGCGCGCTGGCGAAGCCCAGGCCATGGACCAGGCCGAACAGCACGACCAGCGCCAGCGTGCGGGCAAACGCCGGCGGCGCGCCGCTGGCGCGCAGCAGCAGCGCCTCGCGAGCCAGCAGCACCACCGACAGCGCAATCAGCGCCTCGACCGGCGGCAGCGGCAGGCTCACGCGTTCGAAGAAAGCCAGCCCCATCGACAGCGAGTGCCCGAGCGTGAACGCGGTGACCACACCGAGCAGCTGAAGCCCCGGAAACAGCATCGCCAGGCACAACACGAACGCCAGATGGTCCCAGCCGATGCCGATGTGGACCACGCCCTGCCAGACCATCGCCGGCAACACCTGCGTCCACGGCCGCGCTGGGCCATCGACACGCGCGAAGGGCACTTCGAGCCCCTCCGGCGACGGCGGCAGCGCGAGGTCGAGCGGCGCCGCGAGCGCCAGGTGCAGGCGCGCGCCATCAAGACGCCAGGGCGTGCGGATCACCCAGTCGGGCGCTGGCGGACCGGAACAGCGCGCGCGCAAGCTCAGCTGCATGCCTTCGCCGAAGCCGCGTTGCGTGCGCGTGGTCGCCACGCAGCCCTGCGGCCAGTGCACGGGCGCGTCGATGTCCACACCACGCGGCAGGCGCGCGACCAGCACGTAGCTGCCGGCCGTCGCGTCGGGCTGCAAGCGCAATTCGGCAGCGCTGAACACGTCGGCCGCGGCCGGTGCCGACAGCAGCAACCCGACCAGGGCTGTCCGGCGCAGCGTCTCAAGGATCAATGCGCACCTCATGGCGTTGCCGCAGCAGCGCCACCCTGCGCGCGACCGCCGCTTCGATCTGCGCCGACAGGTAGTCCTGTTCGACCTGCCCGCGCACCGCCGCGAACGGCACTCGCCGGCCTTCGCGCCGGGCGTCCAGCCGCACGAAGTGCCAGCCCCGCGACGATGCAATCGGCCCCGACCAGTCGCCGACCGGCAACCGCCAAAGAGCTTCGACGAACTCCACCCCGAACAGGCCGCGCAACATGCTGCGGCCATAATCGGGAAAATCGCTGCCGTGGACGAAGGCCTCGCCGGCGATCGTCTCGCCACGGCGCAGGCGTTCAAGCACGCCAGCGGGTTCGGCCGGCGCCTGCGCAAAGTACACCTGGGCGAAATCGACGCTGTCCTCGCCGACGTAGTCACCGGCATGGCTGGCGTAATGGTCGACCAGTTGCTCGTCGGTCGGATCGGGCAGCAGGCCGGCGGCTTCGCGGCGCATCGCCGCGACCAGCACCTTGCGCACTTCGGCGTCGTCCAGATGCACGCCGCGATCGAGGGCATCGCGCAGCAGCAGCTCGTCGGCGATGTGGCGCTGCAGCAGCCGCTCGATGTCGACCGCCAGCGCCGGCCGGCCAGCCAATGCCTCGAACTCGGCCACCAGCGCGGCGCGGGTTGCGGCATCCACTAACAGCGGCGGCGCGCGCAGCGGTGCGCTCAGCGAGTACGCGGCGAACAGCAAGGCCCCGCCCAGCGCGAATGCGAACAGCGGTTCGCCGATCCGGCGCCGCTCTGGTGGGTTCGGACTTGTCCGAACGCTGTTGCGGTTGCTGTTGATCCTGCCCTCGCTTGGTGGGTTCGGACTTGTCCGAACGCTGTTGCGGTTGCTGTTGATCCTGCCCTCGCCTTACGTAAGCCCGCCATTGCCGCAACAGCCGCAGCAGAAGCGTTCGGATGAATCCGAACCCACGTCCTAACCCACGTCCGTGCCCACCTTTATCCCGAGGTTGGCGACTGACAGACTGCTAGTCATTCGCGCGGCGGCCGCGGGCGTAATCCGGCTCGACCACTTCCGCCTTGTCGTTGCGCGCGCCTTCGATGCCGGCCTCCGGCTGGTTGTGCTCGGTAGTCAGCTCCGACAGGAAGCCGGGGATGCTGATCCCCTGCTTGCGTATGGCGATGCCGGTGAGGCACGCGTGCATGATGTAGTTGGCATTCAGTGCCGAGCGATAGCTGGTGTCGAGCAGCGGATCGAGTTCGACCAGATCGAAGCCGATCAGGTTGTTCTCGGCGCACAGCCGGCGCACGATAGGCAACGCCTCGCGCATGGTCAGGCCACCGGGAACCGGGGTGCCGGTGCCGGGAATGAAGGCCGGGTCGAGCACGTCGACATCGAATGAGATGTAGAGCTTGCGGTCGCCCTGCCGGGCCTCGTCGAGAACCCGCTGCATCACCGCCTCCCAGCCGCGTTTCTCGACCTCGGCCATGGTGTGGTAGCGCATGCCGTTGTTGCGCATCCACTCGAAGCCCTCCTTGCCCGGCCACGGGCCGCGCAGGCCGACCTGGATGAAGTGCCTGGCCTCGACGTGGCCCTCCTTGACGGCGCGATAGACCGGCGCGCCGTGGGTGATGAAATGTGCACCTTCGCTGCCGGCATCGTAGTGCGCATCGAAGTGGATGACGCCGAAGCTGCCCTTGCCGTGGACATCGGCGAGCCCCGCGATGTTCGGGTACTCGAGGCTGTGATCGCCGCCGATGATGAACGGGATGGCGCCGGTGCGGGCGATCTCGGCGACGCGTTCGCGCACATGCTCAACGCTGCGTTCGGTGCTCAGGTTGTCGATGGCGATGTCGCCGTAGTCGACGATGCTCAACTCCTTTGAAGGATTGACCATGGTGTTCATGTCGACGCCAGCGCCACCGGGGTGGTTGCGCATCGCCTGCGGACCGAAGCGCTGGCCGCGGTAGTACGAGCCCATGTCGAGCGGCGCGCCGACGATCGCCACTTCGACGCCGCCGGCGACGAGGTCCTCGGGATAGATGGCGAGTGGAGCACCGCCGAAGGTGCGCACGCCGCCGCTGCGCGAGTTGACGTAGTAGCTCAGGTGGATCGGGCCGGGTTCGCGCTTCGGGCCGAAGTTCTCCGGCCGACGCACCTTCCAGCTGTTGAAATCGGGCGACTCGGTGCGCAGCGGGATCGCCGCCATGTCGGTCTCGGCATCGAACTTGCGCGCCTCGACTACCGAGAGCATGCCGTCGACATAAGCCTCGATCTCGGCCGGCGACTTGTCGCGCAGCCGGCGGTGCAACTTTTCGCGGCTGCCGGCAAAGCCCTCCGCCTTTTCGGACAGCAGGAAGTCGCGCTTCTCCTGCGCCAGGCCCTCGATCTTGGCTTGCAGCCAGTCCGGCGCGGCGGCGGGCTCGGTCGTCTCGCTGCCGGCCGCGGCAGCATGCAGCCCGGCGGCCAGAGTCAGCGAGAGGATGCCGGCGATTGCCCGGGCCGACCAAAGTGTCACCGCCGAAGCAATCGCGCGCATGCCTGGGTACCGCCGTCCGGGTTTGCGCGAGGCTACGCCCTATCGCGAACGCCGGCCACGATTTCTGGTCACTGGCGCCTTCGCGCACAGCTACGGTGAGAGTGCCTGGTTTTGGACCTTGTCCAAACGCTCTTGCTCAGCCGGCCCGAGGTCAGTCCCGCATCCTGTAAGCACCCTTGAGCGCATAGACCTGCTCGGCCCAGATCTGGTCGAAGCGCCGCACATCGGGGACTGGCGACTGGATGATCCTGAGGCTCAGCTCGCGCTGGCGGTCGTCGTTCGACGGCTTCATGTGGATGTTCAGCGCGAACTTCGAGAAATCCCGCACCATGAAATCGAAGATTTCGTCGAGCAGGTCGTCGCTGACCGGAAAATGCTGGCGGCTTTCGATGATCAACTGCCCGTAGGCGACGATGGTGAGTATTTCTCCGAGCGCCAGCAGGTAATCGATGTCGTCTTTCTGCTGATCATTGGGCGCGGCCTTGACCAGGAAGTCCTTGAACAGCGCGATCTGCTGCTTGAACAGATTGACGTTGGGCAGGTCGACGCTGTTGTAGGCAATGTTGTAGTCGTGGAACTGGATCTTCCCCAAGCCCTTGGTCGGGCCCTGGTTGAACAGGAAGGCGTCGTGGGTGGCGTCGTCCCGGCGCGCCACCTCGGGGTAGCTCTTGGGGTTGAAGAAATAGTTGGCCATGAACTTGACGATCAGCGCCATGTTGACGTGCACCGTACCTTCCAGTTTCGGCAGCATCGGCAACTCGTGCTTGGCGATCTCGAAAAACGGCTCGTTCTCGAACCCTTTGGCGGCAATGACGTCATGCAGCATGTTCATGACCTCTTCGCCCTCGCGGGTGACCTTCATCTTCACCATCGGATTGAACAGCAGATAACGCCGGTCATCCGCGGATGCGCTGCGCATGTAGTCATTGGCGCGTTCGGCGAACAGCTTCATCGCCACCAGCTTGCAATAGCCATCCATCAGCAAGCGCCTGACGTGCGGGAAATCGGTCACGTGTCGACCGTACACGCGGCGATTGGCGGCATGGTCGATCGACTCGTAGAGCGCGTGGGTGCACAAGCCGATGGCGCACCAGCCGAGGTTGAACTTGCAGACGTTGATCGTGTTGAGCATGTCGTCCCAGGCCTTGGGTCCGCTTTCGAGGATCTCGGCCCGGGTGATCGGGTAATCGTGCAGCGCGAACTCGGCCACGTAGTTCTGCGCATTGACGACGTTCTTGACGCACTGGTAGTTGGGGTGCCTGGATTCGACGGCAAAGAACACATATTCGCCGGTATCGGCCATCTTGCCGAAGGTGGAAACCAGCGCCGCCTCGTTGCCATTGCCGATGTAGTACTTGCTGCCGTTGGCCAGGTAGTTCCCATCACCGATCGGCTGCAAGGCCATTTCGCTGGAATAGATATCGGCCCCGTGCTCCTTTTCGGAAAGCCCGAACGCAAACACGGCGCCGTCCTGCAGCAACTTCGCGGTGCGCTGCTTGATCTGCTCGTTGGAACCGCACCAGATCGGCACCAGCCCGAGCATCGAGACCTGCCAGGTGTACCAGTAGGTGCATCCATAGAACGCACTGATTTCCGAGAACTCGCAGTTGCGGTAGGTATCCCAGCGCGAGTCGGCAGCGCCATAGCCCGCCGGTGTCATCAGCGTGGCGAAGACCTGCTGGTCCTTGAGGAAATCAACGTAGTCGTGATTCCACTTTCGCTCATGCCAGTCGCGCTTGAGCTGCCGCAGGCCCTTGCCCTCGAAAAAATCGATGGTCGCCTGCATCAACCGGTCGGTCTTGCTGTCCTGGTAATGGCGGCTGCGCTGGTTCGGGTTGAACAGGATCATGGGCTTGCTCCGATAGGTCTCGCGTGCGAGCGTGCGCCGCAACATCCGCGGCGACCTTGACAAGGGACAACGAGGGACGACTTGAACAAGCCGTCATTGCGAGCCTTCAGTTTCACCAAAAACTGCGCGGTGACCTTGAACCTCGTCATTGC
>JAIMJQ010000142.1 GCA_020693165.1 Xanthomonas sp.
CAACAGCGTCCAGACCAGTCTGGACCCACCAAAGCAAAAGCAAGATCAACAGCGTCCAGACAAGTCTGGACCCACCAAAGCAAAAGCCAGATCAACAGCGTCCAGACCAGTCTGGACCCACCAAAGCAAAAGCAAGATCAACAGCGTCCAGACAAGTCTGGACCCACCAAAGCAAAAGCCAGATCAACAGCGTCCAGACCAGTCTGGACCCACCAGGGCAAAGTCAACAGCAGCGTCCGGGCGAGGACCGACCTCCGCAAGCGGGCTCAAGCTGCCCGCCGCAACTCCCCTTCCCCGGCCTGCAGTGCGCGATCGAGGCCGGCGAGCAGGTCGGCCCTGAGGTCAGCGATGTCTTCGATGCCGACCGACAGCCGCAGCAACTGGTTGGTGATGCCAGCGACTGCGCGCGCTTCCGGGGTCATCGACGCGTGGGTCATGGTCGCCGGGTGCGCGATCAGGCTTTCGACGCCGCCGAGCGACTCGGCCAGCGAATAACAGCGCAAGCCATCCAGCAACGCGCGCACTTCGGCCTCGCCGCCGGCGAGTTCGAAGCTCAGCATGGCGCCGAAGCTGCGCTGCTGGCGTCGCGCCAACTCGTGGCCGGGGTCGCTCTCCAAGCCCGGGAAGTAGACGCGCTCGACCGCGGGGTGCGCGTCAAGCGCGTGCGCCAACTCCAGCGCATTCTCGGCGTGCACCCGCAGGCGTGCCGACAGCGTGCGCAGGCCGCGCAGCGTCAGATAGCTGTCGAACGGCGCACCCGCGAGACCGAGGCAGTTGTTCCACCACGCCAGTTCGTCATGCACTGCGCGGTCCTTGCTGACAATGGCGCCGCCAACGACATCGCTGTGGCCATTCAGGTACTTGGTGGTCGAGTGCAGGACCAGGTCGGCACCGAGATCGAGCGGACGCTGCCAGATCGGCGACAGGAAGGTATTGTCGGCGAGCACGCGGGTGCCGTGGCGGTGCGCCAGCGTGGTCAGCGCCTTGAGGTCGACCACGCGCAGCAGCGGATTGCTCGGGGTTTCGATCCAGAGCAGGTCGACGGCTTCGGCGAACGCCGCCTCGACCGCAGCCAGATCGCCCTGATCCACCAGCTTCAGGCGGAAGCGCCCGCGCTGCGCCAGCGTGTCGAACAGGCGCCAGGTGCCACCGTAGCAGTCGTGTGGCGCCACCAGCAGACCGCCCTCGGGTACCAGTTGCAGCGCCAGCGTCACCGCCGCCATGCCGGTGCAGGTCACCACTGCGCCGGCGCCGCCTTCGAGTTCGGCCAGCGCGCTGGCCAGCGCATCGCGCGTCGGGTTGCCCGAGCGCGTGTAGTCATACTGACGCGGCTGGGCGAAGCCCTCGAAACTGAAGTTGCTCGACAGCACCAGCGGCGGAACGATCGCGCCATGGGCCTTGTCGTTGTCGATGGCGGCGCGGACGGCAGTGGTGGTCGGGCTACAGTGGCTCACGGGGATCTCCGGCGGCGGCAAGGGCATGGACCGAAGCTTAAGCGTATAGACGTCTGGACGTCTATACGTCTCGATATGAAATTTTGGGCGATGGAACAGCATCCGGACAAGGTCCGGACCCACGGGCTGGGATCTGTGGTGGGTCCAGACTTGTCTGGACGCTCCTGCCGCATCGCAGCCGAAGGCGTCCAGACAAGTCTGAACCCACAAGGGCCATGGAGCGGCCCCGCAGCCCAATTTGCCGAATTAGAGTGCCGTCGCTGGCGATGACAACGGGGTTCGGGCAGAATGCGCGGCCTTGCGCCCATCTGGCCGTGCGACTCCCGAATGTCCAAAGAAGATCATATTGAAATGGAAGGCACGGTCCTCGAGACCCTGCCCAACACCATGTTCCGCGTGCAGCTCGAGAATGGGCATGTCATTACTGCCCACATTTCCGGCCGCATGCGCAAGAACTACATCCGCATCCTGACCGGCGACAAGGTCAAGATCGAGATGACGCCATACGACCTCAGCAAGGGTCGCATCACCTTCCGGCAGAAGTAAACGCCCGCCGCGGTCGGCTTATTTCCGTTGCAGAAGTTGCGCGGCAGCAGCGTTCGTGGGTCCGGATCTTGTCCGGACGCTTTCCATGAACCCATGTCGTAAGTCATTGATTCGTCATTGCGAGCGCAGCGAAGCAATCCAGCGCCTCTTCTTCGATACACCCAGAGCAGAGGCAAAGTCGCTGGATTGCTTCGTCGCTACGCTCCTCGCAAT
>JAIMJQ010000098.1 GCA_020693165.1 Xanthomonas sp.
AGCCCGGTCTTGCTGCCTTCGATCTGCGGCTCGAAGACCCTGCGGTTGAAGTCGTCGAGACGCTCATCGAGGATCGCGACGAACACCACGTTCTTGCCGCGGGCGTGCTGCAGGTGGGTGAGCGCGCCGACCATTTCCTGGCCGAGCAGCCCGTAGGCGGCGCGCAGATCCGGCTTGCCGGAGCGGTCGCTGATGGCGCCTGGTTGCGACTTGCACCAGGTGAAGCACAAGCGCGACATCTGGGTGATCGAGTCGACGAAGAAGGTCGCGTATCGCTCGATCTGCGCCGGATCGCCGAACTGGCCGACAACGTGCTCGTAGTGCGCGACCGAGAACGCGGCCTCCGGCGGCAACGAGCGATCTGGCCCCGCGAGGTACACGAACAGATCGCGGCACTCCGGCCAGGAAGCCGGGCGAATGGTGTCGCCGTGCCAGCTCGCGACCGACAGATCGCCGGCTTCGATGTCGATGAACAGCGTTGTCGACGGCTCAAGATCGCGCAGCCGGGTGGTCTTGCCGATGCCGGATTTGCCGAGCATCAGCAGCTTCACGCCTTTGCGTTCTGCCATCCGCTGCTGCGCGGAGATTATGGGGAGGCTCATGCGGCCTCCTTCAGCATCTCGGCGACCGCCGGATTCCAGAGAATCTGGTAACCACTGTGGCCGTTGCGGGAGTACGGCATCGCCTCTGCCCAGGCTTCGCCGGTTTCGGTCAGCTCCCACTCGTCGCGGTCGTTGCGAGTCTGCAGACCGTTGTCGGACAGCAGCCGGTTCGTGGCCTTGGGCGAGCGGTTCAGCAGCTTGCCGAGCTGTGTGGCGTTCAAGGCGCACATCGGCTCGTTGGCGGCCGGCAGCGCGCGCCGCAGAACCTCGGTGGTAATGCCGGTGTTTTCCTGGATGCAGGTCAGCATCGCTGCCGCTGCGATTCCCGCCTTGACGCCCGGCACCTTGGCGACCGCGGCGCCGATCAGCAGGATCGCGCTGACTCGGTCGTGGGTCGGTGCCGGCAAGGCGGCGAGCGTGCCCGGCGTCAGGTACGAACCGGTCTTCCGAATGGCCGGAATCACGTCGTGCGTGACCCAGCGCTTGAAGCGCTTGGCTTCGGCCTTGCGACTGCCGAGGATCAGCGCGTACATGCCAGGTTCGTTGACCGTGGTCATGTCCTGATCACCGCCAGGGGTGTGAACTGAACTCACCCCCTTCTCGTCAGCGTCGAGACGTTCGAGCGCCTTGCGATCCAGTTGCAAGGATGCCAAGACATCGGCAGCGACGAACCACGGCTGACCCTGGTCATCGGTGACGACGCGGAGCGATTGCCCTTCAAAGCTGAAGGGCGCGAGTTGTGTACTCATGGACTCAGTCCTCGGAGATGGTGATCAGGCGGAAGGTCGGCTTGCCCGGCTTCACGGTGCGGGCGGCGGCGAACTGATCGCGCAGGGTCGGCGGCCAGTTGTTGAACCGCGATTCGCTGACGGCGTAATCGACGTCGATGAAGTCCTCGACCTTTTCGCCGGCAGCGGCGATCCGCTGGGCGATGGCCGCGAGCTTCGTTTGGTCCCAGGACACGCGCTTGGGTACATCGACGGTGATGCGAATGCCGCCGTCGTCGATGTGCACCGTGCCGAAATCCTTGCCGGCGTCGGCGCGCGCCGACTGCATGCGTTCGGCGTAGCTGCGGTCCAGCGCCGCGTCGACCTTGGCGCGTTGCTGCTTGTGCCAGCCCAGGAGTTCGTCCAGGTTGCGGACAATCTCAGCGAGTTGTGTTGCTGGCAGCGCAACCAGGTCGGCGACGCTGAGTGCGGTGAGGCGGTCAGGGAGAACGGTGAGTGCAGTCATGGCTGTCGTCCTCACTGGTACGCACGAGCGAAGGTCGAGTAGCGCGAGACGCGTCGCTCGAAGGCTTCGATTTCGGAGATCAGGTAGGTGACGCGCGCCCCGAGCTTGCAGAAGACGGGGCCAAGCTGTTCCTGGCGCCAGCGGCGCAAGGTTTTGACGGAGAGCCCCCAGCGGGCGGCGAGCTCGTTCTCGTCAAGGGCGATGCGTGCTGTCCTGCTTTGAGTTGCCTGATGCGCGTTCCGGCCGGATCGTGTGGAAGGGAATTGGGTCTGCATTGCGGTGTGCCTCCTTGATGAATTGGGCACGTCGCAGTCTCCACACAGGTTTATGGCCCGTGTGTGGTTCGATTTATGGACGCTTTTATGGGTTGCGCCGGACGCTGTACTTGCCGCGGCTGACCAAGCGGATCACGTCCTCGCGGGCAGCCTTGCCGTCGAAGGCGTCATCGAAGGACTGGTAACCGGTGGCGACCGTGGTTGCGCTATTGACCTCAGCCCAGGACATCACTGGTGGTGGACTACCGAGGTTGCCCCACATCTGCTTGACGATCTTGGCGCGCTCGACCGACAGCTCGCGCGACTCAGAGAAGTGCGGGAGCTTGAGCCGCTGGCCCCGGAGGAACTGCTCCGGCTCCTCTTCGCCGATGGCGGAGACGTATCCTCGCAAGACGCGGTCAAACGCATCCGCAGCGAATTCATCTTTGCCATCGACCACGCGGACAAACTCCTCGAGTGTGCGCATCACGTGGTCACGGGGCAGCGAGGCGGGGGAGTGCCTTGCCCGCAGGACTACGCCGCCACGCGGCCGGACCGCATCGGCGAGAACGGCATTGGTCGTGCTCTGTGGCGCACGCGCCCATGCGCGCCCGACGAACACCGGCGCAAAGTCGTGCGTCCCGGCGATGCGCCGGTCACCGAGGTGCCAAAGATGATCTGACGTGCGGCAGGGCTTGTTGCAACGATGGCGATCCTCGATGCCGATCAGCGTCGCCAGATCTGCGAGCCACGATTCCACCTGGATGGAATACAGCGCGATGTCTGCCAGCGGTTGGATAACGGTTCGAGCATTCTCCCGACTGCGGTAGCGGTAGCAACCGACGTCCTCATCAACCTCGACTTCGACCTCATGTTCGGAATCGAGTAACGGCACCATTACATGAGTGAGGTGGCCTGCGGTCGCGATCCACCGGCGCTGGAGGAAGAGCTTGAAGTCTCGCCCGAGGCTTGCGGCCAAGACCGGCTTGTCGACGCGCGGCAGGTTGTCGAGCGCGAGGAAGTAGCTCAGATGCGCTGACATCCACCGTCCTCCTCAGAACTGGCTCAGCACGCCCATCTTGATGAGCTGTTCCAGCACGCGCTTGCGGTCGTCCTCCGTCCTGCTCTTGTCGTTTAGGCCATTCGGCGCGGTGATCTGGACAGCGACGTTGTGTGCCTTGCGGTGCGGTTGCTTGGCCATGCGCATCACCAGCTTCACCTGTACGATGGAATACTGGCTCAAGTCGTCCGCACCGTAGTCGTCGTAGGCCACCTGATAAATGCTCCGGCCGTCGCGCCGGTCGCGGGTGATTTCCATCTTGCTGGCCAGCTGCTGGACGACTGGACGGCCACCGACTTCTGACCGTTGCTCGAACGGCCGGGCAACTTTGATTTGCAGAATCGTGATGCTCTCGACGCCTGCATTCCGATCACGTTCCTGCCGTTTAAGCATCTCCGAGGTCGAAAAACCGAGCAGATCGAACTGGCGCATGGGCATGTCTGCGATGTCTCCGACGTGCGCCAACGCCACGTCGCGGAAGATGGTGGCCAGTTCGCGCCGCGCCGCTCGATCTTCGCAAAACACACATAGCGCGCCGGTCTCCGACTCCCAAGAGAATCGCGCCGACATGGCGGCGGGTTCTTCGTGATCGACAACCTGTCCGTTGGCGACCTGCTGGAAGTGCGCCGTCGAGCCGTTGAAGATCGCTGTCAGCGTGTGCAGCAGGGCCGGATCGTCATCGTCACATCGGTCGTCATTGTCACGCAGTTCGTGTGAGAGGTCGCGGCGAGTGAACTGCTCGATCAGGATTTGATCCTTAGGCACCTTAGGGAACAGTTCGGCGATGCGATTGCGCAGCACATCCTCCACGTCGGTACCGGTTTTCGGCACCACGCCCCTGGGGCCGAGGAAGTGGCTGGAGTAGTGATCGCTTTTCCATTGGCGGTGCATCACCTGCAGATGCTCCGCGTGATCGAAGCGTTCGTCGCGGCGCGTGCCTTGCGCTGGGAACTCCTGCATTAGACAGAGGTGCAGCGCTCGGCTGGAGCGGTCACTGGGCATCGCTAGGACAGCGGCATCATCGGCGCACTCGTCGTCGAGCAGGGACTGGACGGCCTGCGCGCCGTACTCGTCTTCGAGGAGCATGATCCGTTCGGCAGCACGCTCGATGGTGTGCCGGACGGACGCAGCCAGCTTGGCGACCGCGTGGAAAATCGACATCCGGGATTCGACCGGGAGCTTGCCCTTGGCCGCATCCGCCAGAGTTTTCAGTTCCGGAAACGACGTTCCACTGGCGCGTTCCAGCAGTTGCAACACAAGGTCGGGGCGATTGACCTTACGAAGCAAACCGACGAAGTACTCGCTGGTCGGCAGGATCGTCGCGCCGTTATCTGATCGATGCTCGCGCGCACGCCTCGCGGAAGGCTGGGTCGCGGCCACCTGGTTTGTCTGGATGGATAAGGCTTGGCCGATTGGCATGGGCAAGTTCCTTCGGGAAAGTGCGCGGTTGCGCGAATGGTTAATTGTGTGGGCCAAAAAATGCCGACGTAACGTCGGCTCTGCGGGCGGGCAGGTGGCGATCAGCGCATCGCGGCGTCCTGCCCAGTCAGTCCGTAGCGATTCAGTCGGACCTGGATGAAGCGGCGGTTGACGCCAAAGCGCGTAGCCAGTGCTTTCTCGAAGCATTCCATGTCAACGGAGCCGAGATCGCCTTCGGCTGTAAGGCGAATCGCAGGGCCAGGATTGTCCTGATCGAGTGACAGGCCGCGATGGATGGTGATGCTGTGCTTGCATGCAAGCTCCTCGACAGCGGCGTTGAGCCGAAGCCGCGGCACGAGCAGCGATCCCATGAACTCGTTGGCGCGCAGTTCGGCGAAGTGTTCCACCGTCGACGGCTTGGCGGAAAGCAGCTTGGCCAGATGCTCGCCGTTCGGCGTGGTGGTGCGGTAGGCGCGCTGTGCCGCTGGTTCGATGTCGTCGAAAAGCCCTGGCCCCTTGCTTCCCTCGAAAATCCAGCCGGGCGCGTCGAACACCGCGTGGCCCAACTCGTGGGCGAAGGTGCTGACGGCGAGCAGTTCGCTGAGGTTCTCGCCTACGGGAGAGATCGACACCATCGCGGTATCCGGAACGCCAGGGTCGAATTCGCAAATGCCGAAGACATGGTTGCCGTGCTCGTCATGCACCGCGTGGTCGGTGCTGACCTCGAGCGCGAAGTCGATGCCGTTGATCTTCAGGCCAGAGATCTTGCACAGCGTGTCGAGGGGAATGGCATCGATGCCCTCCGCGACAAGCTGCTGGCGTGCGAGCGCGGCGATGCGCTCGACCTCAACGTGTTTGATGTACTTGGGGAGGTTCCGGTCGCAACACCGGTAGTCGAGTGTCAGGGCCGGCATTCACTTCTTCTCCGTTACGTTCCGGCGGTACATCCGCACCAAATTGCCGACATCGTCGCGGATGTCCGGCGGCAGGCGGCTGGCTTCGACGAAGGCATCGTCCGGGCTGATGCCCAGAATCTCAGCTGCCTTGCGGATCAGTTCGTCTTTGGGCGGCTTCTCCATGTCGCGTTCGATGCGCGACCAGTAAGCGGGCGATATCTCCAATTGGCGCGCGAAGTCATTCATCTGAATGGATTGCTCCTCACGCTTCTTGCGGATGAAGGCTCCAAAGGGCATAGCCGTGACCTAGTTGCGTGATCCGTTAATGGCGAATCGTATCGATCCAGAATGTTGCCGTCAACTGTTTAGTAAACGCGAAACAGCGACGCAGCCGCTCGGGATTGCCCTGTGTTGCCATCCGCTTCGAAGGATCAAGATCACCATCCCGGACGGTTGCTATTCCTTGGAGCCGTCATGAAGAACCTCGAACTACCATCTCCCGCCGAGATGGGCGCCGCCGCCCGCGCGGCGGAAATCACCGCCATCGTTGCGGCCGCCATCGTTCGCAGATGCGTCGATGAGGCGAAGAAACAGAGAACAGTTGGTGTTGGCTTCGTGCCCGACCAGCGCGTTCATGCAACCCCCTATCAGTCCGAGAGGTTGCGATGAACGACAAACAAGCATCCATGGCGGCACGCATTGCCGATCTGTCCCGATTGCCTACAGCGGAGGTATGGGTCCTATGGGACCGCTACTTCACGAGTCGCCCCATGAACCCGAATCGGGCGTTCCTGGAGTCGCGCATCGCCTACAAGCTGCAGGAGGAAGCCTTCGGCGGATTGTCCTCAGCCACGCGGCAGCGCTTGGAAGCTATTGGCGCCAAGCACTCCAAGATCAAGTTGCGCGCCCGGCGCCAGGATCTGCATTTCGCGCCGGGAACAGTCTTGCTGCGCGAATGGGGCGAGCGCGAGCACAAGGTGGCGGTCACCGCCGAAGGCCGGTTCGAATACGAAGGCAATACCTTCAAGAGCCTGACCGCGGTGGCGCGGGCGATCACTGGCACGCATTGGTCGGGACCACTGTTCTTCGGTCTCAGCAAGGGTGGTGCGCAATGACCGAGGCCACGCAGATTGCCACCAGCAAACCTCGCAAGCGCTGCGCGGTTTACTGTCGCGTGTCTTCAGACGAGCGACTCGATCAGGAATTCAACTCCATCGACGCACAGAAGGAAGCAGGGCAGGCCTACATTGCCAGCCAGCGCGCCGAGGGCTGGATTCCGGTCGCGGACGACTACGACGATCCTGGGTACTCCGGCGGCAACACCGAGCGTCCCGCTCTAAAGCGCCTGCTGGCCGACATCCAGCGCAACCTGATCGACATCGTGGTGGTCTACAAGATCGACCGCCTGACGCGCAGCCTCGCTGACTTCTCGAAGATGGTCGAGGTGTTCGAGCGTCATCGCGTTTCCTTCGTTTCGGTGACCCAACAGTTCAACACCACGACATCAATGGGCCGGCTGATGCTGAACGTGCTGCTGTCCTTCGCCCAGTTCGAGCGCGAGGTCACCGGCGAGCGGATCCGCGACAAAATCGCCGCCAGCAAACGCAAAGGGATGTGGATGGGCGGTGTGCCGCCACTCGGCTACGACGTCGAGAAACGGCTCTTGATCGTCAACCGAGTCGAGGCCGCGGTCGTGCGGCGCGTATTCGAGGAGATGCTTACCGTCGGCTCGCCCACGCAGATCGCCGCCAACCTCGCCATGGAGGGCATCACCACAAAGGCCTGGACAACACAGGATGGTCAGACGCGAATCGGCACCCGCATCGACAAGAAGTATCTGCACAAGCTGTTGCGAAATCGCATCTATCTGGGTGAGTTGTCGCACAAAGGGAATTGGTTCCCGGGCGCGCACCCGGCGATCATCGATCCGGGATTGTGGGGTCGCGTCCACCAGGTGTTGGCCCGCGATGGCCATACGCGTTCGGTGGAAACCAAGATCAGGTCGCGTACCGACGCATTGCTACGAGGCCTGCTGTACGCCCCGTCAGGTGAGCGAATGTATCCGACCTACTCGCGCAAGAACGGGCGCAAGTACCACTACTACGTGTCCAAGTCGGAAAGTCGCTTCGGCGCGCCGGGCAAGAACTACGAGCGACTGCCTGCGGCCGAGATTGAAGCCGCAGTGGTGGCGCAGATTCGGACGGTCTTGACCAGTCCAGAGTCGGTGGCGTCCGTCGTCCGCCACATCCAGCGCCACGGTGCGCAGATCGACGAGGTGACGACGGTGATGGCCATGGGCCGCCTCAACGACGTCTGGGATCACTTGTTTCCAGTCGAGCGCCACCGCGTCGCCAATCTGATGATCGAGCGTATCGATCTCGTCGACGCCGGGCCTGTGCAGGGGATTAAGGTTAAGTGGCGCGAGATCGGCTGGAACGCGCTGATCAAGGAATTCGCGCCAGAAAGCATCGGCGCTGAGTTGCTGGAGGTCGAGCACTGATGGATGACGCCCTCGAATCCTTCGTACCACTGGCGTTTCGCCGACGTGGTGTCCAGCGACTCGCCGTTGGCGACCGCCACGCCCACGACGTCCCTCTGATCGAAGGGCTGGCGCGCGCCTACTACTGGCAGCACCTGCTCAACAGCGGCGCGATGAGCAGCGGCTCGGCCATTGCGCGGGCCGAAAAGCTTCACCACTCCGTGATCAACGAACTGCTCCGTCTGACCCTGCTCGCTCCGGACATCATCGAACAGTGGATGGCTGGGCGGCAGCCGCGCCGCCTTACCCTGATGTGGTTTCAGCGCAACCGCCTGCCGGTGGATTGGCAGGCCCAACGGGAACTGTTGGCGAGCTTCGAGGGGGACGCATGAGTCGCAAGGACCGAGGCCGGGTCAAGGGCGACCCGGTGACCTACCAGACGCCGCTGCCTGCCGGTGGCGTTCAGTTGGAGACCTTCGTTCCCTGGGCGCTGGTGAAGCGGGGCTGCAAACGAGAGATTGTGACGCCACTCGACGCGCCGCAGGAGTTCCTGCGAGAAGCCGAGCGGGATCGAGAGGTGCGCGCCGCCACCGAAGACACAGCGCTGATGCGAGCGCTGGGACTTGCACACCACTGGCAACGACTGCTGGAGGAGGGGCGATGTAGTTCCATGACCGAGATCGCCGTGGCCGAAGGCATCGACCTTGGCCAAGCAAGCAAGGTGTTTCGTCTGGCGCACCTGGCGCCCGACCTGATCGAGGGCATCGCCCTCGGACGGACGCCCGTGGGCATCAGTCAGTTGTTGCGCGGCAAGTTGTCGCCGTCCTGGTTGGAGCAGCGCACGGCGCTAAACACCGGATAGCACCTGCGTCCGTTCCGCAATCGTGCCGCCGGAAGGCGGCTTTTTTTGTGCTCTTGCGCTCTCGGTCGCTCGCGCCCGTGCAGACGAAGATGCAAACCGATGTGCTGCAAAGCCCCGTCCGATCAGGGTTTCGCGTCTTGAATGCTCAAGAGGGTCGCAGAGAATAGAGAGAGGAAATCGGCGCCGAGCGCGCCTGGAACGACACATTCGGGCGGGGCGTGCTCAAGAGCCCAACCCCGGAAACCGCGCCAGTACTGGCCTTTCGGGCAAAAAAAATCCCAACCGATAAGGGTTGGGATTCTCTCTATTGGTGGCAATTTCGAATATGAATCGGTGGCCGCAAGTTTCAATCCGGCCTGCTGATTCAGGCTGTTGCCCGAGTCTTTCTGCCTGTGTTTGCTTCCGCCCCAAGGTGTTCGATCACCATCGGCGGCCGGTTCGGGAACTGGGCCACGAGTTCGAGTTTGCCGCCCATGCTTTCGACGTAGTGCCGCAGGGTCGACAGCAACATGTCGCTGCGCTTTTCCAGTCGGGAGATGGTGTCCTGCCCGACGCCCAAGGTGGCGGCCAGCTGCTCCTGAGTCTGCCGGGCGGCTTGCCGCAGATCCTTCAGCGTGGCCAATTCCATGGCGCGCGCTTCTACCCGGTGCTGACGCTCTTTGGGCAGCGTGGCCATGACGTCATCGAGTTTTCTTGCCATGAGGGGACTCCTTACTCTGTTGGGTCAGTGTGCCCAGATGCTCGTCGTAGCGGTCATCGGCTACGATGATCAAGCGTTTGTAAAACCGGCGCTGGTCAACACCGCCCTTGTCGCCACCAACCAGCAGGATGGCCTGCCGTTGCGGATCGAAGGCAAACGCCACCCGCCAGACTTGGCCGTTGCATGAAAAGCGCAGCTCTTTCATGTTGGTGTGCCTTGAGCCCTTCAGCGTATCCACGGTGGGTCGCCCCAGGTTCGGGCCGAATTCCGCCAGCAAACGTGCGTGCGCCAACAGTTCGTCCTGCAGATCCTCTTTCAGGCTGCTGAACTCTGCGTCAAAAGCATCGTGAAAGAGAACGATCCAAGTCATCGATGAATTATGGATTGCATGCCATATGGTTTCAAGTCCATAACTGCGTCTGATTTGGCGGTGGTAGAGGCGGTCTGGGATGATTGCTGTTGATGCGCCATGTTCCTGCCCAGACCGCCGAGATCTCACCACCACGCCTGCTGCGTTGCGCGGTGTACGCCCGCGTGTCGGTGGATGACCGGCAGGACTCGGACATGCCGTCGGTTGAGGTGCAAGGCCAGGCCTGCCGCGCCTACATCGAAGCGCATCGGCATGAGCACTGGCAAGCCATCGAACCCGTGTATGAAGACAGCGGTTACTCCGGTGGTGATCTGAATCGGCCGGCATTGCGTCAGCTGCTAGACGATATGCAATCCAACAAGGTCGATGGCGTGGTCGTACACCGGCTCGACCGCCTCAGCCGCAGTGTTCGGGATTTGTGCATTTTGCTGCCCCTGTTCACCATCCCCGGCATCCGGCTGGTCAGTGTGAGCCAGCCGCTGGACACCGGCACGCCAGAGGGGCGGCTGAACCTGCATCTGCTGACCAGCTTCGCGCAGTTCGAGCGGGAACTCATCGGCGAGCGCACGCGGGAAAAGCTCACGGCCACCCGTGCCAATGGCTTTTGGCAGGGCAATGGCGCGCCACTGGGCTACCGGGTTGACCACCAGCAACGCCTCCTCGTAGTCGATGCCGAAGCGGGCATGGTGCGGGATATCTTTCGGCGCTTTCTGGATTTCGGCTCTATGGGCAGGTTGGTCGAGTTCCTGCAAACACGCGGCTACCAGACCAAGCGTTGGGTGACGCGCGATGGCAAGAAGCGGGGTGGCCAGCCATTCGACCGCAATGCCATATACCGCCTGCTGAATAACCGGATGCTCATCGGCGAGGTCTATTACGATGGCGAGTGGCACCGTGGTCAGCACACGCCAATCGTTGATCTGGAGCTTTGGAATCAGGTTCATGAGGTCATGGCGCAGCGCGCACGCCGCACAGGCGTGCCGACCAAAGACCGCGACCCGCTGGATTTTCCACTGGCAGGCCGCTTGTTCTGGCATGACGGGCGGGCGTTTACCTGCTTTGAATCCTCGCCCAGGCAAGGGCGGCACTACCGCTACTACATTGCCCCTTCCGGTGATGAGACGGAAGGTGACGCCACGGCACCGGTGAATCTGGCGACCGCTGAATTGCACAACGCAGTCATTCACCACATTCGGGGCCAGTTCCGCAATCCGCAAGGGTTGCTGCCCAGGCTGCTCGCTGAATGTGGTGATGACCCTGCAATTGATGAAGCGAGCATCATCCAAGCATTGAGCAAACTCGATGCGGCATGGCACTTGTTCATCGACAAGACTCAGGCGCACCTGATGTTGACGCTCGTCGAGAGGGTCACGCTGCGGCCCGATTCCATGTCGATCCGCTGGAATCTGCGCGGATTGGCAGCGCTGATACGGCAGATTCGGAGCCAGCCTGCCACCGACCAAGCGGACTGAAAGCGTTGTTAGCGGCTACAAAGAACCGCGCAT